>CAXBFC010000303.1:0-9915 GCA_963974725.1 uncultured bacterium
CGAGTCGGCCGGCGAGACCGAGCCGGTGCTCGGCGCGATAGGCCGTGATCGGCTTGCCGTCCACGAACTCCATCGCGTACCGCGGTGCCCCTGCTCGGTGGCGCCCGCTTCGAGCATCTGCGCGATGTTCGGAGTGTCCTGTGCCTTTGGGCGCGACGCCAACCTCGAGGCGAACAAAAGAGGAATCGGCGTGTGACACGCGCCGGAGGCGGCTGCTTCGACCCTTGGCCGTCGCTTTCGGCGGTCACGACCAAACCACAAGGGAAACACAATGAACCTCTCCAAGGCCCTGACTCTCGCCGCCCTGACTCTCGCCGGTGCGGCCCCGGCCCAGAACCCCGAGTTCCGCATCGACATTCGGACCGACCCGGGCCAGATGGTCTGGATCGCGATGGGGCAGCGGCTTGGCCCGACAACGCAATTCCCTGGCGTCAGCGGTTCTCTGCGACTCGATCTCGCGTCCACGATCATCTGGGCGGCGGCCCCGGCTGGACCGTTGGGCAAGAGTCGAAACCCCGTCCCGGCCGCTGCTTTCCGTGCCGGTCTCCGTTGGAACGCGCAGTTGGTGGCGCTCGAACCTCAGGGCCTGCGTCTGACGCCGTCCTTCACGGTGGACGGCGTCGGCCTGCCGCAGCTTGCCAGCGCGAGCCCGACCGGCATGCCGGTTGGCGGCGAGAACCCTGACGGCAACGACGATCCCCGGCAGGCTGCGGTGAATCACTCGCTCGCCAACGGCAACACGAGCTTCGACCTCGATGCCCGACGCAATCCGACCCCGCCGCCCCGCGAGGCTGGGCGCCGGGGTGCGCTCGCTTCCGCGGGCAGCGAGCCATTGATCGACATGGGCGGGCTCGAGCGCGTGGACCTCGCGAACATGACAGCGTTCCCGTATTCGGCGTCTGTCAAGCTGTTCATGACGTTCCCTGGCACGCCCAACAAGTACTACCAGGGCTCGGGCATACTCATCGATCCTGACCATGTTCTGACTGCGGGTCACTGCGCCTATGACAAAGATCTCGGCGGCTACGCCGACAAGATCTGGGTGATCCCGGGGTATTCAGCGACCGGCGCGTCGACGGGCACCCCGTGGAACACCGATATGAGCAACTGGGGCGGCAGCGAGCCGTTCGGACACAGTAGCGTCGTCGACATCAAGACATGGTCGGAGTGGCGCAACAACAAGAAGTACAAGCATGATCTCGCGGTGCTCGAGCTCAACCGCCCGGTCGGCGCACTCGCTGGTTGGATTGGCATCGACTACTCCAACTCTTGCTCATTCTACAAGGACAACTACTTCTACATGCGCGGCTACCCGGCCACCGGTCCTTACGTCGGCTCGCGGATGTACGCGCAGAGCGGCGACTTCGACAGTTGCCCGACCAAGTGGGAGGCCCGCTTCGATCGGCTCAGCTATGGGGGTTCGAGCGGCTCGGGCTTCTACGACTACGACAACGGCGATCGCTGGGTGCACGGCGTGCTGTCGCATGCGGCCGGCTTGTATCCCAACAAGACCGACGCCGTGCGCATGCGCGACGAGAAGTACGACGATATCCGTGACTGGATGAACGACCACCGCGGGACTAGCGCTGACCTGACCCCGCTCGCCGCGCGCTTCAACGACGCGGTCTTCAGCACGCCGCCGAGCAGCGTGACGCGCGGTAGCAGCTATGCCCTCGAGTTCACCTGCCTGAACTACTCACGAGTATCGCGTTCCGGCAGCCTGACCTACACCTGGCGGATCTCGTCGAACGACACGATTTCCGGCGGTGACACCGTGCTCGACACCGTCACGAAGTCGAGCGTGCCGATCGGCTCGCTCGAGACACTCGACCTGCACGACACGCTCACGATTCCGTCGAGCCTCTCGACGGGAACCTGGTACATCGGCGTGATCATCTCGACCACCGATGCGCGCACGGGTAATCAGCACACGCTGGCTCAGGACGTTTTGCAGGTCAGCGTCATCTAGCCCGGACGTATTCGCGAGCCCGCCCTCCAGCACGCCGCCTGCACGTGCTGGCTGCTTCAGACGGCCGCCATACGGCGGCCGTTTGCTACGCGGGCTTCCCTCACCGTGCTCGATCCTCGGCAACCGCTACGCGCCGTCCGGCGGCTACGGCAGTGATCTCGAGAGCCTCGAGAAGCTGCACCTGCTCGAGCACGGTGCTGGCACCTGGGGCCCGGCCGATCCGATGTTCTTCGGTGACGGTCAGGGCGCCAACGATCCGTGGTCGTTCCCGAGTAGCAAGTAGGCCTGGCGAGGCGACCACTGCCTCGTGAGGCGCGGAACTGGTCGTGGAACCGCACCGGTGACGGTGCAGTCGGACCTGCCATGGGTAAGGTCCCAGAATTCGTGTGACAGCCGCGGGGTGCCCCTGCTTCTCGAGGGGAACCCAAAACAGGAGAATCCCATGTCCATCTCAGCATTTGCCAGCTCTTCGCTGTTCTTCGCCGTCGCACTGGTCGCCCAGACCCCAGCGGTGACAGGCACCATCACACAAGCCCTCACGGTTTCGGCCACGGGCTCCCCGACCCAGCAGCAGACCGTGCCCATTGGTCTCCTGCCGGCGGGAGGTGCCAATCTGTCTGCATCAGCGCTGCCGTTGTCCACTGCGTCGATGCAGTGGGCGCCGACTGGTGGCCACCCGGCCGGAGTTGCGGGCTTTCGGGTTCAGTCCCAGGGGAGTGGCTACCTCAATTTCAGTCTCGGAGCCGGCAGCTTCACCACCAGCGGAGAAGTCGTGTTGCAGTTGACGATGCCGACCCCGACGCCGGTCCTTGTCGTTGTCAGCGGCACCGCCCAGGCGTTCGGCGGATCGACGTTGACACAGGTGGACCTGGACAACGACGGCAGCGTCGACGTGAGCCTGGCCTCTTCAACCTTTTCTCCCAACTCACAGGTCGAGGCTGAGTTCGGACTCTTGGTCGGCCCGGCGGGTCGCACGATCCGGATCCAGCAGAGCAATTCCGGAAGCGCGATGTTTTCCAGCGCTCTGGCATCCAGTGATCTCGAGATCAAGGTCCATGCCGGCGCCTACCCGATCTCGGCCTACGGTCCCGGCTGCCTCTCGCAGACCTACTCGCGTAGCCCTACCGTAGCGCCGACCCTCCATTGCCCGGCCGGAAACGGCTCGCTGGCGTTTTTCGTAGTCGGTCTCAACGCGATGCAGGTGCCCCTTGCACTTGCACCGGGTTGCTACCAGCTCACCGACGTGGTGTTCGCGGTCTTGGCACTGCCGACCAACGGCCAGGCGAGCTACGCGCTGCTCCTCCCGACGGTGCCGCCCGGTTTCGAGGTTCGCACCCAGGTCGCCGTCATCAACTCTCTAGGCACGATACAGACCTCGAACGGATTGCTCGTCGTCGGTCCCAACTGACCCCCGTCCTATCCATAAATGTTTTTAGATGAAGTCAATTGTCGCCATGCACATCTCTTGGGATTTCGCGGTTGAAGGAAAGGTGTCGGATCTGTCCGTTCGTCCTTTCGGGCTCACGAGGTCGTGGCCCAGGAGGGCTGTCTCATGCAAATCGTTTGGCTCCCAGCTGTGACGAGATTCGCCGGCTGCTGCTGTTCAGGTCAGTGGATATGACCATGAACAACAACAGCAGTATTCCCGTGACCATCATCAGTACCTTGGCTTTGCTCAGTGGCGTTGTGCTATGTGGCATTGGCCAGGAGTTGCTTGGCCTAGTAATTCTGATGGCCGCGGTCGCCTTGGCGGTTGGGTACAGTCAGCGTGCCCGCATGGCTGCCGCGTTTGCCGGGGTAGGCAAGGCCTTCGGCATCGCGGTAACAGTTGCTCTGTTAGCCTGGTTGTTGTTGTTCGACGCTGTCGTGATCGACCCTATGGGCGATGCCGTGGTCGTCGGGTTGCTCTGTGGCGCGTGCCTGAAGTGGCGCCGGTCCATCGTTGATCGCCGTGCTCGCGCCGCGGCAAACCGCTAGCCCTCAGCACAGTCGACGCTTTGTGACGTGTCTGAAAGAGGCGTTGGTGCACAGCCGGAATTGGTGCTCTGGCTAGCTGCCGATATGGGGTGTGCCCGACCCGCAACAAGTCATACCGAGCACCAAGTCCCGAGTTCATCCAAACTACAAGCCGAAGTATCGGGTTGCCAACTGGCCCGAGTGCGACCGACCACTCCTCAAGCGCGCCAATCTTGCGGTGCCCGACACCCGCGGCGAGCGACTAGGCGGATGCCATCCGCATCGACAGCGAATCGCTCGCCGCGATCGCGGCCGCAGCCTCGCCGTACGCTACTGCTCCGGCCGAGTGTGCAATGCCCCCGGTCACAACCTGACACAACGTGGCACGCGGGGGCACGGTCAGGCACAAGCTGGCACAGTTGTGGGGGCCGTGAAGGGGCGGAAAGTCGGCACGCGGGGCAACACAAGCGAACAATTCGCGCCCGAACGTTTGGGCACGTCGGTCTGCAGCGGTGGCACAGCGACAAGTAGCTGCCCTGCAATGTCGACGTCCTGCGTTCGCCACGCGGCGCCTGGCCATTCAACCCCGAGGAGGTTTCCCAGCACCTGGAACGCATACGAACCGATGAGCACACCCCCGGCGGCGAACAGTCCCGCGTCGGCGAGTGCACGAATCACGCGAGCGGGGCCGTGCGGCACCATTGCGACCCCGCCTGCCCGCAATAGCGCCGACAGGCGGGTGAGTTGCGTGAGATCGGATTCGTGCCGTACCGGCTCATCGGTGTATGAGTTGATGATGGCGTCGAGTGCGTCGCTATGGCGACCGACGGAGAACTGGCGTCTCGTGCCGCCCGGATCGGAGTACTGGAAGTAGACGTAGTCCGCTCCCTTGAGAGCCTTGGTCGTGAACGTTCCCGGAAGGTGAGACCAGTTACGCTCGCGTTCGTTCGCGAGCAGGAGGGCCGTCGCCGTTGCTTCGAGCCACTGGTTTGCGAGTTCGGCGCACACCGACGACAGCTCATTGGTGATCCCTGACCATGAAGCGTCCAATTCGCGCCCGAACCGCTTCGGCTGGCTTTCCGGATGCTGCGGGCTTATGCGAATGGAGCGGGTGATCGGGATCGAACCGACGACATTCAGCTTGGGAATCCGGTCTGGCGAAATAGGGGCGTGTGAGGGCGATGGCGGTCAGGGGCGGACAAGCGAGGGCGAGGAAACGGTTTGTGATGATGCGGGAAGTGCGAGTTACGACGAAGACGAGGACGTCTGAGGGCATGCGCGGGGCGAATTGTTGGCACTAAACTGGCACAGGCGTCCTCAGGCCCGTGCCGCAGATGGCGGCGACCGTCTCCGCGGGCATGCCAATGCCAACCAGCCTTGACGTTGTCGACTGCGCCCCTCAGGAACTCGACCTGCGGACGTGGGGGAGCATCATTCGTTCGATTAGCGTTGAGCGGGGCTGGATGACCTTGAGCCAGGATGGTTGTGTGGTCTCCCTGGAGTTTTTGAAAAGTCTGCACGGATACGGGCCGGTCGCGACATTTGTGAGTTAACGAGACACTGACATGCTGACAATCACCCTACTCATCTCTCTCTCCTCCTTTTCGGCCACCGAACTTGCCCCTCAAGACCCAGTGCCTTCGGTCAAAGTGGTCGTTACGCAGGGGCCAGCATCCACCAAGAGCGCGGTCGAAAGTAAGACTGCTAAGCAAGGCGGCTGCTGTGGCAGCGCATCGGCGGCGAAGCCGGTGAATGTCGCCAAGGGCGGTGAGTGCTGTGGCACGGCCGGTGTGAAGGTGGCCGCCGATCCTGCCAAGGACAGCAACACTACTGCGGCGAAGGCTGCCGCGGACGGTGCGTGCTGTGGCGATGCTGGTGCGAAAGTGGCCACGACCACTGCAAAGGGAGGCGACTGCTGCGGTGACGCTGCGGCGGCGAAGCCGACGAAGGCAGCCAAGGACGGCGGCTGCTGTTGCGAAGCCGGTGCGAAGGCGACCGCCGAGCCCGCAAATGGTGACAACACTGCCGCGGCGAAGGCTGCCAATGCCGGTGAGTGCTGTGGTGATGCTGGCGCGAAGGCGGCTACTACCCCCGCAAAGGGAGGCGACTGCTGTGGTGACGCTGCCACGGCTAAGCCAACGAAGGCCGTCAAAGATGCTGGCTGTTGCGGCGCAAATGGCGTGACGGCGCCCACCAAGCCTGCAAAGGCCACCGTTAGCGCTCGCTAGACTAACACGGCGATACGTGCCCGATTTGGCCCTTGGAGGTGATGCTCTCGTGGGGGCGTTCGAGTCGCATGGGCGTGCCCTGTCGGCGATCGCTGCCGCGTGGGTCGGACGTGTTGACGTTCCGGATCTGTTGCAGGAGGCGGCTCGGGTCGCTTGGCAGCGTCGTTCCCAGTTCGTCGCCGGGAGCGATCTGCGTGCATGGCTAGCCCAGATCATCCGTCACGTTGGCGTCAACTGGCGTCGGCGGAAGTGCATGTTGCCCCTCTTGACTACCGATCTCGTCGATCACCGTGATCTACCAGGTGCGGCGTTCGACCGTGGTTTCGATGCCGAGCACCTTGGACTCCCGGACGAACTGGCGCGTGGGCTCGCGGGCCTCTCGGATGTAGCTCGCGAATGTCTGCTGCTTCACGTTGTGGCGGGATACACGGTCTCGGAGATTTCGGGAATGCTCGGAATCCCCGACAACACTGCGCAGAGCCACGTGCGTCGCGCTCGCGAGGCTCTGCGAGCTTCACTGACAGCTGTCCACCATGACTGACAGATCGCAATCATGCGGAACTCGGAGATGCCATGAACCAAGATGACGAACTGGACAGCCGCCTCGACGAGCAGTTGCGCGCGGCGTTTGCTCCTCCACCGCGGGAGCGGATCAGGGAAATTGCAGCAAGCGTGGTCTCGCCTGTGGTTGTGCGGCCATCATGGCCAGTCTGGCTGTTGGCCACCGCAGCGCTGTGCATGTTGACCTGGGTGTTCGCGCGGTCTGCCGATCATGCGCCGCGTGCTGGAGATGCTCCGCTCGGATCGATGTGGGTTGCCGCCTACGAGGATGCCGTGGAGCGCGGTTTGGCGAACTGCTGTCCCGGAGGATGTGGTGGCGGCTTCGATTTTGCGCAAGCCTGCCGGCAACGCTTCGAGGCGCGGCTCGAGATCGCAGCAGACGCTGCCGTGGAATTGGTCGGCGCCTACGAGGGCCTGCCGACGGGCGGCTGCATGACTCTGTTGGCGGCGGCCGATGGAGAACCCGTCTGCGTATTCGTGCTCCCGCGTGCCGAGGACCGGCGTGTCGAACTGCCGGCCGACAAGTCGCTTCATCTGTCGCGGCGTGAACTCGGCGACCTGATTCTCTATGCGTTGTCCGGCTCCCCAGGCCAGAACGCGTTGGGCAGCTTCATCGCGCCGTGACCCAGCCCCGTAGCGATCCTCAGCGCGTCTTCTTCTCGCCTAGTGTTGGCACGATCTCTATGGCCTAGTCGAGCTTGGCCACCGTCGTGGCGAGCCTGGACTTGTTCCTCGTCGGGTTGATAGGTTAGCGCACATCCATATAGGGTGAGACCATTCCAGGCCTGGGCGACCTTGTACAGTCAAGCCATTCAAGTGGCGCCGGACACCGTCTTCTTCAAGCAGGAGGCATAGAATGTCACCGCTTAGTTTTCCGTCTTGGTGCCAATTGCCGAGCGATGTCTTGCCGGTATGGCACGGGTCGCTGTGTTCTTCGGGGACCGCATAAGGATCTAGCGCCACCCATTCTCGAGTGCAGATCAGGCGGCATGGGAGTTGCTGATCCCGTTCATCCCTTCATGGGGGGGCAAGGCATTGTGCTTGGACCTTCCAGAAGAATTCGAGCGAGAGAGAGAACATGCGAACCATCAAACGTCTTACTGCTTCGGTTCCGATTCTGGCCGCCCTTCTGATTGCGGGCGCGGTCGTTGCCCAGCACGAAGGGCACGAGGGTCACGAAGGCCACGACAAGGCCCCGGCAAAGACCGAGGCGCCGGCGCGTATCGGAGACGCCTATGCCTTCGACACGTGTCCGATCTCGGGCAAGAAGCTTGGCAGCATGGGTGACGCCCTCGTCAAGCTGTATGACGGCCGCGAGGTGCGCTACTGCTGTGGCGGTTGCCCGAAGAAGTTCGAGAAGGATCTGGTCGCCAGTTTCGCAAAACTTGACGCCTTGATCATCAAGGATCAAATGGCCCTGTACCCGTTGAAGACCTCGATCGTGACTGGCAAGGACCTGCCGAAGAAGCCAACGGACTTCGTCTCTGGAAACCGTCTGATCAGAGTCGGATCCGACAAGGAGAAGGCCGAGTTCGAAAAGACGCCCGGCAAGTTCTTTGTCACGCTGGACAAGGCGGTCGTTGCTGCGCAAGGCAAGGACTACGTCCTGAAGGAATGCCCGGTGAGTGACGAGGAGTTCGGAGGTGAGATGGGCAAGCCAGTGGACCTCGTTGTTGCTGGCCGGCTAGTTCGCGTGTGCTGCAAGGACTGCAAGGGCGATGTTGAAAAGGCGCCTTCGAAGTTCGTTGGGCTGGTTGATGCAGCGCTCAAGAGCAAGATGAAGGCTGAGTCTGCGAGTCTTCGATCGGCAGGAGATCTGACGCCGGCAACGCTTGGCGCTCGGGTTCTGACGGGCGTGGAAGCCGTTTCGGGCCAGCTGTTCCTGGCTGTGCTGATTGCCCGGCTCATCGGTATGCACGTGGTTCATGCCGTGCAGCGCACGTCGGATGGGGCGAACTCTGAGCGCTAAGACTGGCACACGTCACAATCTGCATTGCTGCGACGAAGTTCGCTTGCTCAACCACCTTTGACAGGCGGCGATCGCGGCAAAGCCCTGCGCATTACTAATGGGCCATTCCGAAGGCTGGGTTTGGTAGTGAAACTAGCAAAGCAGGGACGCAGCTGAGCGTGCATGTCAGCCGCTCCGCGGCTACTTCCCCTTGGCCGGTTGCTTGGCCGGCGGCGGCGTTGGCTTCTTGCTGACCGTCTTCAGGCGCTCAAGGAACGGTTTGGCCTCCTCGAACTTCCGCAACCTGTCGACGACCAACCCCTCGGTGTTGATGAAGAACACATCGGGAATGCTCTTCACCCCGAAGGCCTCGGCAAGCTTCGGGTGCTTATCGAGGTCGACGAAGATGAGCTCGACTCCTTCGAGAGCCTTCGCGACCTTGGTCTCCGCCATCGTGATCTTCTTTAGCTGCTTGCAAGGTCCACACCACTCAGCCCAGAAGTCGATCACGATGGGCTTGCCGGCCGCACGCGCTTTGGTGATGGCCGCCGTGAAGAACTCCGGGGCGTTCTTCGGAACCGGCATCTGTTGCGGTTTGGCCGCGGGCTTGCCCGTCGCCGGTCCTTCTGGCTTTGGATTGGCCACGACCTCGACCGTGTAGCCGAGGTTGGTGATCGTCTCGCCAAGCTTCTCGAGTGTGCTCTGCTTCGGGTCGTAGGTGAGCGTCACCTTGTCGTTGTCGTAGTCCCAGTCAATCTTCGCAGTTGGGTGAGACCCTTCCAGGGCCTCGGTGACCTTGTTCGGTCAACCCATTCAAGTGGCGCCGGATGCAGTCTTCTTCATGCCGACGACATGGAAGGTCACCGACGGGTTCTCCGTCTTGGCCTTCTCTTGTGGTTCGGTTGTGGGGCGCTCGGACTCGCCCGATTCCGCAGGTTGCACAACCGGCGGCTTTGGCGGAGGTGGAGTCTGGGCGGTGACGTGCGCGGAGAGCACAGATGCGAGCAGGAACGCGGGGATCTTCATGTTCATCCTTGTTGAGGCTGCCGATTGGCAGTTGTGGTAACGGTTCAGGTTGCGCAGCAACTGAGGCTGGCGACATCCTTGCCAAACGAGATGGCCGCGAGTTTCACGGCCTCGGAGAGGGTCAGATACGGGTGGAATGTTGCGGCGAGTTCGGCGACCGGAATCCGGTGCCGGATGGCCAGGCTGACCTCCATCAGCAGCTCTGAGCCCTCGGGGGCCAAGACCCT
>CAXBFC010000304.1:0-9905 GCA_963974725.1 uncultured bacterium
GCAACAACGAAGTCTACGAGTCACGGGTCGCGCGGGCACTGCCCATCGTAGTGACCAAGGCAGTGCCATTCGACGTTGCGACCAAGCAGCCACGCGTTCCGATCGTGCGCAGCGGCTCGATGGTCCTGCCCATCACGGTCACGCGGGACAAGGGCTTCACCGGCACGGTGCGCGTGCGCGCCCTGGCACTCCCCGCTGGCGTCTCCGCCAGCACCCTGACGCTGACTGGCAAGAAGACTACCGGCAACATGTCGCTCAACGCCAACTCCCGCGCCGCGGTTGGCGACTGGCCGATCGTGCTCGTCGCGAGCACGGTGCTCGACGGCATCACGTGCACCATCAGCACCGAAGTCATCACGTTGCCAGTGCACGAGCCATGGGTCACGGCAAGCGTCAAGACCGCGCGCATCGAGCAAGGCAACAAGGGCACACTCGAAGTGACACTCGACCACAAACGCAAGTTCGCCGGCACCGTCACCGCAACCCTCGGCCGCATCCCCAAGGGTGTCACCTACAAGATCCCGGCCATCCGACCAGACGTGGCCAACTTGCCGATCGCCGTCGATGTCGCCAAGACCGCCCGCCCCGGCCGCCACCGCTCGATCTACATCCAACTAAGGATCACGACCGAGCAAGGCATCATCACCCACACCGTCGGCAGCGGCGAAATCCGCGTCGACACGCCCCTCAAGGTAGTGAAACCCGCGCCCCCAAAGCCGGCCGCAGCAAAGCCAGCCGCAGCCAAGCCCGCTCCAGCCAAGCCAGCCGCAGCCAAGCCAACCACCAACAAGTCCGCTGAAGGCCAACGATGATCTACCGCTTCTTGCCATGGATTCTGTTCGCGGCGGCCGCCGTTGCCCAAGACAAGCTGACGGTCTATCCAACGCGCGTCACGCTCGACAGCGGCTTGGACAACCACCGCCTGGTGGCGCAACGAACGACCGAGCAGGGGCTGACGACGGATGTCAGTGCATCGCTCGACGTGCAGTTCGACCCCGCTGGCGTTGCGGCGTTCCGCGATGGCCGACTGGTACCGCTGCACAACGGCGAAACCAAAGCCACCGTGGTTCACGACGGCATGTCGACGACGGTCCAGGTCCTGGTGCAGAACGCCAAGGTCGAACCACCGGTCAGCTACCGCATGGATGTCATCCCCATCCTGACCCGCGCTGGCTGCAATAGCGGCGCCTGCCACGGCGCGGCCTCGGGCAAGAACGGCTTCGGGCTGACCCTGTTCGGTTTCGACCCGAAACGCGACCTGCGCGCGCTGAGCCGTGACTTCCGCAGTCGACGCATAGACTGCGCCGATCCCGACGCCAGCCTGATCCTTACCAAGCCTTCGGGCGAGGTCAAACACAAGGGTGGCAAACGGATCGAACCCGACAGCGACATGTGGCACCAGATCCGTTCGTGGATCGCCGATGGCGCTCACGACGACGGCGCCGATGCCAAGGCTCCCATTCCAGAACTGGTTCGCCTTGCCGTCGAACCTCCTGAGCTCGTCTTGGCCGGGCCCGACCAGCGCGCCGCATTGGTCGTCACGGCCGAATACAGCGACGGATCCTTGCGCGATGTCACCGACCTGGCGCTAATGTCGTCGAGCAACACAGCTTCGGCCACGGTTGCGGACGGTACGGTGCAATCGGCCTCACGCGGCGAAGCGTTCGTGCTGGCGCGCTTTGGCTTCTTGGCGCAAGTAGCCAACGTCATCGTGCTGCCAAACGCGGACGCGTGGCAACCGCCTGCAATGCAGTCGAACAACGAAATCGACACGCTGATCCAGCAGAAGCTGACCAAGTTGCGCCTGACTCCGGCACCGCAGTGCGACGACCACACGTTCTTGCGCCGCGTGTTCCTCGACGTGATCGGACAGGTCCCGACAGCTGACGACGTTCGGGCGTTCTTGTCGGACACCTCCCCCGACAAACGTGCGCGCATCGTCGACGAACTGCTCAAGCGGCCAGAGTTCCCCGACGTCTGGGCAATGGCCTGGGCCGAGGTACTGCGCATCGAGCGCGGCCAACTCGAAGTCAAGGGCGTGCATGTTTTCACCAGATGGCTGCGCGAAGCCCTTCGCGATGGCGTGCCAATGGATGAGATTGTGCGCCGCATGCTGACCGCAACCGGCAGTGCGTACTCAGTGCCCGAAGCGAACTATTGGGTCACTGCGACTAGCCCCAAGGTGCTCGCCGAAAACGCCGCGCAAACGTTCCTGGGCATTCGCCTGCAGTGCGCACAGTGCCACAACCATCCGTTCGAACGCTGGCGGATGGACGACTACTACGGCTTCGCTTCGTTCTTTGGCCGCATCGGGCGCAAGCGTGGCGATGACCCACGCGATACCGTCATCTATAACCGCGGCAGCGGCGAGGTCACCAACGAACGGACTCGCAAGTCGGCCAAGCCACAGTTCCTTGGCGGTGCGATGCCGACCATCAAGCCCGGAGTAGATCGCCGCGCTGTGTTGGCTGAGTGGCTGACCTCGCGCAAGAACCCGTGGTTCGCCAAGAACATCGCCAATCGCGTCTGGGCACGCTTCTTTGGCCGCGGCCTGGTGCAACCGGTCGACGACGTGCGCGTCAGCAACCCGCCGTCGCACCCCGATCTGTATCGCCGCCTCGGCGAACGATTGGCCGCCGCCAACTTCGACATCCGCGAACTGATTCGCGAGATCTGCGCGTCCAGAACCTACCAAGCAACGCAACACCCTGACGCGCCTCCCGCATCAACCTACGCGGGCATGGCACCGCGACGGATGTCTGCCGAGCAAATGCTGGATGCCATCGGCTACATCACTGAAGTGCGAACAAAGTTCCGCGGCATTCCACTCGGCCAAAGCGCCGTGCAGATCGTCGACGCCGACGGCGGCAGCCGCTTTCTAGACCTCTTCGGCCGACCCAACCGCGAATCCGTTTGCACCTGTGATCGGCGCGAAGAACCCACGCTCAATCAGGTCCTTCACTTGATCAACGGTGAGACGATCGAAAACAAGCTGCGTTCGTCCAAGAGTCGCGTCGCCCGACTACTCGCCGCCAAAGCTGCCCCCGAAATCATTCTCGACGAACTGTTCTTGGCAACCTACGCACGCCTGCCAAGCCAAACCGAGCAAGAGCGCATCCTGCTTAGCATCCGACAAGCCGGTAACAAGCCGCGCGATGCATGGGATGACGTGCT
Organism: uncultured bacterium; assembly: GCA_963974725.1. Classification (GTDB taxonomy): domain Bacteria; phylum Planctomycetota; class UBA1135; order UBA1135; family UBA2386. The sequence continues at coordinate 3,175 of CAXBFC010000304.1, forward strand.
GTGGTCCATGTTCAACAGCAAAGAATTCCTCTTCCAGCACTAGTCCGATCGCCACACTCCCATGAACTGCATCACTGGATGGAAGCCCAAACTGGGCACGGCGCTACTGGCGATTTGCTTGACGCATGCGGCCACCGCACAAGACGCAACTCAGAAGCCAGCCAAGCGCGACACTGCCAATCGCGACACCGGCAAACTCGACGCCCCCAAGCCCGGCGCACGCGAGCTTGGCGCTCCCGATCTGAAGACTCTCGATCTGGACACCCTGCTCAGCCAACTGGCAAAGACAGGCCCTAGTGCATGGACCGCGCGCAAACAGTCCATGACAACCGCCGCCAAGCAGGCCCGCGCCGAAGCGAGCGACCTGCGCAGTCAAAGCAAGGCGAAGCGAAAAGCAGCGCTGGAACAAACCGCAGCTGCCACCAGCCTGCACGCCGAGATCAAGAAACTCGACGAAACGCGCGCTCTCCTGGCCAAGCTCACGTTTCGCGATCCAGCCGGAACGGGCAAGACCAAGGAAAGCGCCCAAGGCCAGCTTGAGTTGGCGCTCAGCAGCCTGAGCAAGCTGCCCGCTGCAGCTTGGGCTGCTCGGACCGGCGCGATGCGAACCAAGGCAGCAACTCACGAAACGGCCTCCGCCCTGCTACTCAAAGATGGCAAGGCCTTGGACGCCCAAGCGACGAAGCAGGACACCGCCGCCAAGCTTCTTGAGACCGAGTTAGCCAAACTTGCACAACTACAGAAGCTCGTCGACAACCTTCAAATCGACGTCTTGGCAATGACAGCCAGCTTGCCCAGCACAAGGCCGCCAGCCGCTCCGAGCCGATCCAACGCAAAGCCCACAACGGCAAAGCCAGCGGCGACCACGCCAGCCACAGCCAAGCCAGCGATGACCAAGCCGGCTGCAGCAAAGCCCGCGATGGCAAAGCCGAAACCAGCGGCAGCAAAGCCAGCGAAGGCAAAGCCGAAGCCAGCGACAGCAAAGCCGGCGAAGGCAAAGCCGAAACCGGCGGCAGCAAAGCCCGCCGCAAAAAAGCCGGCGAAGGCAAAACCAAAACCGGCGGCAGCAAAACCGGCGATGGCAAAGCCGAAGTCAACTGCGGCAACCGCAGGGACTGCGCCGAGCACACCCATCGCCATGGCTGTCGAGCCCGACAAGTCGTTGCTGACCTACGAAGATCACGTCTACTCGATCTTCGACGAGCACTGCATCACTTGCCACGAACCTGGTGACCCGTCGGGCGGACTCGACTTGAGCACGCATCTGGCAACGATCCAGGGCGGTGGATCTGGTCGCACGATCAAGCGCGGTGATGCTGACGGCAGCCGGCTCTACATGTTGGTCTCGCATCAAGAGAAGCCGACGATGCCGCCCAAATCGGCTCGCATCGACAAGGACCTGATTCAGACCATCCGTACCTGGATCCAACAAGGCGCGCCCAAGGACCTGGCCGAAGCCAAGAGACTCGCAATCGCTCGCAGCGAAGCGCGCAAGAAGGCCGCCGTCGAAGCCCAGACAAAGGTCGCCACTGCCAAGGCAGCGATCGTCATGCCCGGCGACCTGCCACTAGTGAAGAAGGCCTACCCGCAGAGCCCGGGCTCCATGCGAACGATCGCAGCCAGCCCCGGGGCGCCCCTGCTTGCCGTTCCTGGCTTCCACCAGATTCTGCTCATACACCAGGACAGCATGCGCGAACTCGGCGTGCTCGAGTTCCCCTTCGGGCAGGTCGAAGCCCTGTCGTTCTCAAACGATGGCTCGGTGTTGATTGCCGCCGGCGGTATCGCCGGTAGAAGTGGCGGCGCTGTGCTCTTTGATGTGCAAACCGGCCGCGAGCTTGGTCGCTTCAGTAAACGCCGCGACGTGTTGCTATCCGCAGCCGTGTCCCCCGACGGCACGCTGGTCGCGACAGGTGACACGCGTCGTAACGTCGAAGTGCTGCGCGCCAGCGATGGCCAATCGCTGTGGCGAGAACGGCATGAGGACTGGGTCACCGCAGTGACGTTCTCTGCCGATGGCAAGCTCCTGGCGAGTGCTGATCGCCAAGGCTTCGTCGCCGTGCACGAAGCAGACAACGGTCGCGAAGTTCACAAGATGAAAGCCGTGGATGGACTCGTCGGCGACTTGGCGTTCTCGCCAAACTCTGGCTACCTGGCTACCGCTGGCGCCGATCGTTCCGTTTGCCTGTATCGCATGCGAGATGGCCGACGCATGTTCCGTCAGCAACGACACAGTGACCAAGTGCTGTGCATCACGTGGCGTTCCGCCACGCACCTGGTCAGCAGCGGCGCGGATGGCCGCGTCCTGCACTGGAAGACCAGCGGCAGCCGCGAGGCCGAACTACCACGCGTTCGCGACTGGGTCTATGACGTGGCAGCTAGCACAGATGGCTCGCGCATCTTCACGGCCGACTGGCTTGGTCGACTGATCGCGGTCGATGTGAAGTCGCGCAAGGTCGTCGCCACGCTTACCCCGCTGGCCATCCAACAAGACTGATCCGTTGCGTGTTGGTGCTGCGGTCAGCAAGACAACTCGCAAGACTTTGGCCCAGCTGGTTCCGAGCGCCACTGCATCGCATCGCCTGCTGTCGGAACTGTTGTTGAGCCGCCGCACGGCAACGAGTGGGGAAGCGATCACCCCAGTCCTGCCACCAACGCAGAACCTCCAATGGCAACCGAGGCGCGGCAGCCGCCCCAAACGGCATCGAGGATCTCCCGCCGGACGATCCCGGCAGAAGATAGGGCGCCGAAACTCGCCGACGTTAGCAAGACTCTGGCCGCCAACAGCCAACGGTCCAGCTCTAGTTGATTCCGACCGTCAGCTTGATGCCGTTCGACACAGCCATGCCAAAAGCATTGATCCCAGGCGTCAACGTCGCCGACTGACAGTAGGCCTCAAACCCAGCAAGAGCAGGGTTGTTGGGCAACGGCCACGGGACGACTCCCGAGTTGCCAACCTGCCCCCACAACACGGATACATCAATCGTCTGATACAGCTCGCAGCCAGGCAGCCCGAGGAAGGTCAAATTGACACCGGGGTTGAGCTGCGTCGTCGACAACAACGCCAACCCGAACAGCGTGCCGGCCGGGATCTCCGTCGTCACGAGGTCGAACGTCGTGCCGATAACCGGCCGGGAAGACGTGCCGAACGCCAATTCGGGCTGAGCCGAGGTGCACACTCCAAGCCCCGAACCGGCGGCAGCAGCCATGCTGACACTGCCCGGATCGGCGGTCGTCGTCTTGGAGAAACCCGTCAGGTAGTCGCCCGCGACACTGATGTTCTGGTAGATGAAGTGCACATCGCCGTTCGCCCAGAACTGCGCTTGGAATGTCGACGAGCCACTGTTGAAGAAGTTCGGCACCGACACCCATGTCACGACCACGCGTTGCGTCGTGCTATCGAACCAGACCGAGCCCCCCGCTCCCGGGTTGAGGTCGTGCCAGAGCGGCGCCCACATCGTGTGCGCGAGGAACTCGTTCGGCGTCGGCACGAGGTTGCTCGAGCCGGAGAAGAAGCCGTTGGTGATCCAGCCGTTGCTGCAGATGCGCAGCGACGAAGTCGAGCCACCGGGGTAAGGCATCGTGAAGCCGAGGTTCTGCACGACTTCGGTGTTGTCCCCCAGGCCAAGGTTCGCACCAGTCGGCGGGATCCACGTGCCTTGGCTTGGCTGTAGAACATAGTCGACGCCCGTGTATTGGAACGTTACCCCACTGTTGGCCAGCCCGAACGTCGGATACTCGTAGATCGCATCCGCGCAGGTGGAGCCGTCGCAGCCAAAGCCGAACGACTCGACTTCGCCAAAGACGCCGTTTGGCGCGACCTGGCCCGGGCCACCGACACACGCGAGGCCGTAGTCAGCGTCGACGCTCGGCGTCTCCACGTGGTTGTCTACGACGATCGAGGTCGCCATCACCTGCACATACCAATTGCCCGCAGCCGGGTTGAGAATGAACACGTTTTCGATCGAGTTGATCGTATCTTCGCTGCCACCCGCGACCGACCACGGTCCGTCTTCCAGGCCGACGTTGCCCCAGTATTCGGTGCCGTTCGGTGACAACACGCGCAACGAAAGGTTGTTGACCAGGTCAGCGGCGGCCGACGGGTTCGCCGCCGGCTCGTTCCAGTTGAGGCTGATCTTCAGCTCCGGCTCATTGGCTCCAACTGTGATCTGGTAGCTATCCACGCCACCTTGCTGCAACACGCTCGTTTCGTCGACGAGGAACGTCTTGGCGCGGTTGTTCCACAAGTCTTCCAAGTTGGGGAAGCCCCAGCCCTGATGCTCACGGCGCAAGTCCGTGCTCGTCGGCGTAAACGAATACTGACGCGCAGCCGTGACCATCAACGCCTTGAGCGTCGTAAAGTGCGGACGATTCTGGTGCGGCGTGCCGCCGGGGTTACGGAGCGTGTTGCCAAACTTGCCGATGCCAGGCGTGCCGCTGTCATCGGTGAACATCTGGATCGCGATCACGTTGTGACCACCAACGATCGGCGCCGCGCCGGATGTGCCGTTGAAGTCCGCAGTCCAGTTGGTTCCCGAGTAACCAGCACCGCCAGTCAGGTCGGATGTGCCAATCCAATCGTAGTAGGCGCACAGCGTCGGCTTGATGCGACCATCGGAGGCTGGGCCAATGCTGGCGCCACCGTTCCATTGATCGTTGGCGGGGTTGGCGTCGTCGCCGTGGAACACCCCGCCGATCGAGAACACGTTCTTCGCCCACGCATAGCCATCCGACATCTGCGTGCCATCGTTCGCCTGGCTCTGGGTCCAAGCGATGTCGTGGTCGAACACGGCTTCATCGGCTTCTACCGACGAGGAGTTGTAGTTGAGCGTGATGCCCCAACCCCACGATGCGGACGTGTGGCTGACGTCGTGAATGTTGACCAGGTCACTGAAGACCTGCCATCGCGAGACGGCTTGCGTCTGGATCTCGGTGTAGAACTTGCCCGAATCCGGCGCCATGCCGCGCACCGCGGGGTTGCTGGTGCCATTGCCCCACATGATGCCACCGGTCGCGTGACCGTGATCATCTGGGTTGCCGGCACTTTGCACGTTGGTCACCGTGCCGGTGAAGTCAGGGTGCGTCGCCTCCACGCCTTCGTGAATGTGTGAGTTGATGCCAGCGCCGGTGTAGCCCGCTTGGGCTTCGATGTAGTTCGCGCCGCCCTGCGAACGCGCGTTGTCCATGTAGAACTGCAGCTCCATCGGCCGATCAATCCAGAGGACTTCGTTGCAGCCAGCGACCACTAGCAGTTGCGGCCCCGTCAACGTCGATTCGATGACGCTACTGCCGAAGTTCTCGTTGTCGACCTGCCCACCTACCGCCGCGATCTTCATCGCTAGGGTCGGCTTGTCATTGTGCTTGTCGGCGACGACAATCCGGTAGCGCACTGGCTCGTCACTGGCATACGCCTTGGCGTCCAACAGTGCCGGGTCGAGGCGATAGGGCACCTCATAGCTACCAACCCAACGCACCGTCTTGATGCTCAACGCGTTGGCCGCGGGACCAGACGGCATGCGAACGACGTAGGCGTTGTCCGGCAAGTAGCCGATGACTTGGCCACCGAGTCCAACGATGGCGTTGCGGTCGAGCTGCGTCGGCGTCGCATGAAACTGCACGATCCACAGCCCTTGCTCATTCGTGCTGCGCAGAAGCTCAGACACTTCGGGCTGCCCAACCAGCGGATCGAACGACGCGTAGCGCAGTCGAATACTGTCCATCGCACGTTGCTGCGGAACGGCTACCGCTTGTGCGACAGCGGGAGCAACGAGAAGGCACGAAAGCAGCGACGGCCAGGAGAGATTGATTTGCATGGCGTGACCGGGGGACAGGTCATTGGACACTAGAGGGCGGGCCGAACAGTCTACCGGCGACTTCCCCCCTCTGGTGTCCCGACCCCACAATGTCGGCCATGCGCTGCGCCGAGCGCAGGCACGAGTCGCCGCTGCTACCGAGCACTGAGTGACCCGTGCCCAGCAGCTGCGACTCGCTAGGTTCGTTGTTAGTTGAACCCGACGGTCAACTTCAACCCGTTCGAGATCGCCATGCCGAACGCGTTGATCCCGGGGGTCAACGTCGCGGACTGGCAATAGGCTTCGAAGCCAGCAAGCGCGGGATTGTTGGGCATCGGCCATGGAATCAGGCCAACGGCCCCCACCTGCCCCCATAGCACCGAGATGTCGATCGCCTGGTGCAACTGGCAACCAGGCATACCCAGTCCGGTGAGCGGCGCCGATGGATTGAGCGGATTGGTCGACAGAATCATCAAGCCGAACAGCGTGCCGACCGGAATCTCGCTCGTCTCCAAGTCAAAGGTCGTGCCGAGCACTGGACGGGCGGTTGCGCGCAGAGCCAGCTCAGGCACTGCGTTGGTGCAGACACCGAGACCAGAACCTGCAGCGGCTAGCAAGCTGATACTGCCTGGATCGTTGGGCGTCGTCTTCGAGAACCCAGTCAGGTAGTCACCCGCCACACTGATGTTCTGGTAGATGAAGTGCACATCACCGTTCGCCCAAAACTGCACTTGGAACGTCGACGAACCACTGTTGAAGAAGTTCGGCACCGACACCCATGTAACGACAGCGCGTTGCGTCGTGCTATCGAACCAGACCGAGCCACCCGCTCCCGGGTTGAGGTCGTGCCACAGCGGTGCCCACATCGTGTGCGCGAGGAACTCGGCCGGCGTCGGCACGAGGTTGCTCGAGCCGGAGAAGAAGCCGTTGGTGATCCAGCCG
>CAXBFC010000305.1:0-9870 GCA_963974725.1 uncultured bacterium
TTGGCTCTCCGTGCCCCCTGCGTCATCGCCGACATGCCACCATCAGGCAGTTTCAGGGTCTTGATGATGCGCGTGATCACGCCGACCTCGTGCAAGTCCGACACCTTCTTGACCTCTGCATCGGGATCGCGCTGCAGCACCAAGAACACGTAGCCGTTGTGCGCCTCGGCCTTGGCAACGATGTCCTTCGTCTGCTGGTTATCGAGCAGCAGCGGCATCATCAAGTTCGGGAACGGCACCGAACTTTGCAGCGGGAACGCGAACATCGTGTCCGGCAGGGAGTCTTGCACGACAACCGAGCTGTTCCCCTTGCCGTCATCGATCACCAACGACGGACCATCGTGATCACTGACTTGCTCGCCGAAGAAGATGCCATCACCCGGTGGATCCCCATCGGAGTTGCCATCCCCAGAATCACCAGCGCCCGAATCACCAGCGCCGGAATTGCCAGCACCTGAATTGCCCGCACCCGAGCCACCGGGCCCAGGGCCACCAGAACCACCAGGTCCCGAGTCACCAGGTCCCGAATTCCCAGAACTCGAGCTCCCAGCATCCGAGTCATCCGCGGCGCCAGCGCTGCCCTCACCAGAGTCCCCCGCTTCCGTGGGGACCTCGGCGCCATCGCCAAACACATCGCCCGCGTGCCGCTGGCCGTTTTCGGCATCAGGGTTTTTGGCTTCAGGGACTACGTTCGCATCGTTCGAATCGGTCGAGACACCGGCGGAGTCTTCGTCACGATCTCTGGGGCTGCCATCGAGCATGCTGATCGTTGTAGACCACGCTCGGCAAAAAACGAGGGCAACAGAGCTTGAGCCCGGCTGCCACCGCAAATGTGCAGTCGCGCAAGCGCCGATTCCGACGCGCGCAACGCTGCCAAACCACCGGATGAATGCCACCTGGCACAGCCAACCGCGTCAGCAAAAAATGTGGGCGCATGGACCATTCGCGTGACACCACGCGTTCCACACCATCGTTCCTGCCTGCCCCAAGTATTCGGAACGACGGCACGGGACAAAACGACCCATGCGCCCTGAAAAAGATGCGGATGCATGGCCCGCGCAACACACGCGGAAGGCTCAGATCGGCCCTGCCTGCCCCAAGTAAATGGACCGGCCCGAGACTGTTTGACACCCATGCACCCGCGGCGAGGAGACGACGCCCAAGCGTCGATCCTCACCTTAGGCTGTTGAACTGTTAAAGAGCGTGTGTTGCTACGAGCGCACGGCGTCGGGTTACACAACCCGGCGAACATTCACTTCGATGACAACACCCGGATGCGCACCACGGCACCGTCTACTTGACGATCCGTATCGAGGTAACCAATGTGGCGCTTCGGAAGAGAAGAAAGATCGACACCATTCAGGGCCGATGCATTCAGAGCTAATTCGATGCGTTGAAATAGCGGCGCAAGATCGACGTCGAACAGACCAGCAACGTGGTCGCCTCCGATCGCCTTGATCGCTTTGCCGGCGCTTTGATCGCGACGGTTACGTGGTTTGTTGCGACGCCGCTCACCGTGCACCTGCACCAGCGTGTCTTGGTCTTGAGCGAGCAACACGGAGTCACCGCTGACGCACACGTAGGCCGAGAACTGGCCCTTCTTGCCGTGCAGGTGGATGACGTCGCACAGACGCTTGCCCTTCGCGTCTTTGACGGTGACAAACTCACCGAAACTCGTCTTGGTAACGACGCGGCGCATGTCGCTAAACAAGTCTTCCGCGGCCGTGCGGCTCTTGGCGCGCACGCTGTAGACGGGTGACACCGTTGCGACGGCGATGCCGCGGTGGTTCTTCCCGCTGCTACTGTTGTTGCCGCTGCTACCGTCAACCGACGTGCCAGCTGGCACAGAGTTGGACGTGCCTGCTGGATCAAAGTGCAACTGCACCGTGCCGCGCGAAGCGAGGCGAGCGAGCACATTGCGCTCGTAGCCCAAGCCGAACGCCCGGTAGGCATCACGCAGATCCCAGACCATGCAGGCACTTCGCGGCGAATAGTCGGCAACGGCCGCCAGGTCCACCGAAAGCACCATTCCGCCAAGGCCCGAGCGCGGCAATTCCCGCAGCAGCGTCTTGGCGGAAACTGGTTCCGTCGCGGCAAACCAGCCATCGATACCTGGTCCCTTCGCCTTGGCCTTCGCCTTGGCCTTGCCGATCTCAAAGTCGAGCAGCAAGGTCACTGCGAAATCCTGCTTGGCGGGCGCCAGGGTCATCATGACCGAGCGGGCAGAGCCGAGGCCACTCGAGTTCAACAACTGGGCGGGCACTCCACCGAGGTAGGACTCCAACCGACGGCCAAGGCGATGCCAATCGCCATAGGCGAGCAACGAACCAGCCGGAACATCGAGGCGCTTGCGCAGTGCGTTGAAGCGTGGATCGGCCGACAGGACCCTTCGAACTGGCGCGGTGCCGGTCCGGTTAGGCTGCGGCACAAGCACTTCGCGCATGGCGGACGAGTCATTGGCGACGATCAGATCGTTGCCGACGAGGGCGAGTTCGACAATGTCACCAGGGCCAACATCACCGGCACCGCGACCAGCGCGGCCCCCAGCGGAAGGATCCCCAGCGCCAGGATCCCCAGCGCCAGGATCCCCAGCGCCAGGATCCCCAGCGCCAGGACCCGTCGACGGCATCGTATATGTCTGATGATCGCCGAGCTTGCGGCTGCGAACGGCAACGCTGGACGCGCCTTCGAGGCTCAGGCGCAACGCATTGGCGGCGTCTTGACGCAAGCGAGCACGCAGCACGAGCAACGGCTGGCCCTTGCGAGCGACGATGCCCGTCATGGCCAGCTCGAGTTCACTGGCACCGCGCCGCAACATGCTGCGCACGAGCGACAACGACTGCAGCGAGCCATTCGGTGCGGCGGCTTCGTCACCGCCACCAAAGATGGCATCGAGTGATGGATCCGCGAGCAGCTTCTGCACCGTGTTGCCGCCATCGCCCTTTGAGCTGCCGAGCGCATCGCCATCGAAGGCGACATAGGCGTACGGCGCTTCAATGCAGTCAAGCAGCTTCGGTGCCCCCTGCAGCGCCGCTTGAGCAGTCTGCCGGGCCGCCCGAGGAGATTGCGGAGCCTCGGGAGATTGAGGAGCCTCGGGAGATTGCAGGGCCTCAGGAGATTCAGAGGCCTGACTCAGCAACGGGAACGCCAGCAGTTGGACCAAAAGGCCCGTGCCAAGCATTCGCTTCGTTGTCAGGAGTCGCCGCATCGTGGCAGGCTTTAGAGCAAGCGCAGTGCCAAACAGAGATATGACGCTAAGCAACTTATTCATAATGCTTTACTCTCACCCAACGCGAACGCCGCAGCGTGCGCCACCCGCCCACCTGTGCGGAATCTGCGCACATCCAGACCGGACACTTACGGCTTGCCGCGGCTAGCCAGCTTGTCGTAGAGCGTGCGCCTACCGATTCCCAACAGCCGCGCCGCCTCCGCCTTGTTGCCGCCGGCCTGCTCGAGGGCGCGGTCGATCGCCCATTGCTCCAACTGCGCCAGGTCGGTCGGCGCTGCCTGCGTCCTTGGCAGCTCGTCTGGTGGCGACAACCACTTTGGCTGTAGATCGGCCCCGTCGGCCAAGGCCCAGACCCGCTGCAGCTCGTTGCGCAACTGGCGAACGTTGCCGGGCCACGAGCGCGCCCGCAACGCCGCGAGGAAGTCGTCCGATAGATCGGGCGTCGGCACGTGCTGCTCGGCTGCGAACTGGGCCACGAAGTGCCGTGTCAGTTCCACCAGATCGTCACTGCGTTCGCGCAGCGGTGGCAAGTGCACCGTGACGACGGCGAGCCGGAAGTAGAGGTCTTCGCGCAGGCGACCAGCTTCGATCGCCTCGCGCGGATCGCGGTTGCTCGCTGCAACGACCCGCACATCGATCGCAAACTCACGGTCACTGCCAACCGGCCGCACCTTGCGTTCTTCGAGGGCCCGCAACAGCTTGGCCTGCAGTTCGAGATCCATCTCGGTCACTTCATCCAAGAACAACGTGCCGCCAGCGGCCTTGCGCAACAACCCTGGGCGATCGCGGTCGGCACCAGTGAACGCGCCCTTGGTGTGGCCAAACAACTCACTGGCCAGCAGCTCACCCTGAATCGCAGCAGCGTTGATGCCGACAAATTGACCGCGCCGGCGCCCACTCGCGCTGTGCAGCGCGCGCGCGGCCACTTCCTTGCCTGTGCCGCTCTCGCCGGTCAACAACACCGGCAACTCGGTATCCGCGACGCGATCGAGAACATGAAGCGTGCGCAACAACGCCTTCGAGTTGCCGACCATCGCCGGCATCGCGTTTTGTAGTTCGCTCCTACCCGGAACCGGCTCTTTGTCGGACAGTACGCGCGCTTGCGCTTCGACCGTCGCGCGCAAGCCGGCGTTCTGTTCGCTCAGCTGCTCAGCTTGCTGGCGATTCTCGTCGAGCAAGCTATGCAAGTGCAGCACGATCGCCCCCTGATCGGCGAACGCCATCAACCATGGCAAATCGTCTTCGCCAAACGCACCTGACTGGAACCGGTGGTCCAGATACAAGAGCCCCAGCACCTGGTCGCCAACGCGCAACGGCATACACAGAACCGAACGCAAGCGAAGGTCGGCAACGCTCTGAGAGGCGGTCAAACTGTCGGTTTGCGCGTCTTCGCTGTAGAGGCCTTCGCCTTGCTCCAGGACTCGCTGCGCGATCGTCACCGATAACTTGCGATCGGGATTGGCGACCGGCTCGCGGTCGAGACTGCGCGCTACTTCGACCTGAAAGCCGGGAGCTTGCGCCATGCGCGACACCAAGAAGCCGCGCTCCGCACCAAACAAGCGAACCGCTTCATCGACGAGCACCGTCAGCACCGCCGCGCGGCTGCCGGCGGTCGCGAGCTGCCGGTTGAGCCCGAGGATCGCCAGCCAACGTTGCCGCTCCCCGTCGCGTGCATCGCCGCGCAATCGGGCCAGAAAGTCCGTCCAGCGTGCCATGCGCGGTCAGGTCCCGCTGGCCCCGTTGGTTCCGTTGGCGCCAATCGCCTCGCGCAAGGCGCGGATCACCATCGCCTCGGCGTGGTGTTCGTGACGAGCCAGGCCACCGTGCGAGCCAATGGCCTGATGCAAGGCAGTCGCCAGGTCTTCGACAGGAACGTCGACAAGCACCTCCGCAGCCAGCGCGGCGATCGCCATCGAAGCGGGGCAACCGTCGGCACGCCAACGCACCGAGTGGATCACCCCGTCCGCATGCTGCACGCTCAGCTGCACGCGGTCGCCACAGATCGGGTGTTCGGCAAAGCCACTGCCGACGCCCTCGCCGACGTGCTCGCCGACACCAAAGCCACGCTCGAGCACGGCCTTCAGGGCTTCGGTCACCATCAGGGAGCCTGGAGCTACCCGCGATCCACGATCGGCGACGGGGCCTGATCCTGTGGTTCGGCGATCGGTCCGGCGCGGTCCAGCCACGTGAACTCATCCGCCAAGAACGTGCACGAACCTAGCGACAGAGCGAACAGCAACAGCGCGGCCCGCCCCAGCAACGTCACCACCGACTTGCTCGAAGCGGTGCGGCGCGGTCCGACCATCGGGGGCTGGTCCGGCTGTCGTTCTGCAGTCTGTCGCTCTGCCGTTTGGGGCTCTGCCGTTTGGGGTTGCGTCCGCGTCATGAGTTGCTGTCGCGTCATAGATCGACCTCGTCCTGAAACAGTTGCGCGAAGGTCTCGCGTCGGCGAACCAACCGAGCCTGCTCACCATCGACGAGCACTTCGGCCGGGCGGCGCCGCGAATTGTAGTTCGACGCCATGCTGGCACCGTACGCTCCCGCCGCCAACACCGCCAGCAGGTCTCCGGGCTGACAACGTGGCAAGCTGCGCGCCCGACCGAGGAAATCGCCGGTTTCGCAGACCGGACCGACGACATCGACGGTGCGCATCTCGGCGTCGGGGCGCGATACCACGGGCACGATGGGATGCTCAGCCTGATAGAGGGCGGGCCGCATCAGGTCGTTCATCGCCGCATCGACCAGCAGGAACTTCGCACGCCCCTGCAGCTTTTCACCCAGCACCGAAGTCACCAGGACGCCAGCGTCACCGACAAGGAAGCGACCGGGCTCGACCACAGGCGTCCAGCCGCGCGCTTGCAGCCGCGGCAACAAGGCGGCAGCGACGGCGCCAACATCGAGCGGTTCTCCTTCGCCATAGCCAATGCCAAAGCCCCCGCCGAGGTCGAAGTATCGCACGCCATCGCGACGCTTGGCATCACCGTCCACGAACGCGGCGACGCGATCGAAGGCCTCTTCGTAGGGCCCGACGCTGCGCAACTGGCTGCCGAGGTGCACGTGGTAGCCGACCAGCGTCAACCATGGGTTGGCGACGATCTCGTCGACGACCTGCGCCGCGCGATCGATCGCAATGCCGAACTTGTTCTCGTCTTTGCCGGTGCTGATGTAGGCGTGGGTATTGGCTTCGACGTTCGGGTTGAGTCGCAGCGCCACCGAGACGGACTTGTTGGCCGCCTCGCCCGCCGCCGCCAGCAGCTGCAGCTCGTGCGGCGACTCGACGTTGAAGAACAAGATGCCCGCCGCAACCGCGGCCTCGATCTCCCACGGCTGCTTGCCAACCCCGGCAAACACCGCCTGGTCCGTCGGCAACCCGGCGACCGCAAGTCGTTCGAGTTCGCCACCGCTGACCAGGTCGAAACCACAACCCGCCTCGTGCAGCAAGCGCAAGACACTGAGGTTGGAATTCGCCTTGACCGCGTAGCAGATGTGCGCGGCATCGCCGAAGGCTGCACGCACTTGCCGGGCGCGCTCTCGAATGGTCGCCGCGCTGTAGACGTAGAGTGGACTGCCGTACTGCGCGACCAGGTCGCGGATGGCAACCTGCTCACAACGCAACTCGCCGTCGTGCAGATAGAAGTCGGGAGACCCGGATCCGGGGCACGGCGAGCGCTCTGCCATTGCTTGGTCTGCTTCGTCGCGATCTAGACGGCCGTGGCCGGGAACTGCTGCTTGAGGCGGTCGAGCACCGCCACGTGGATCTGACAGATCCGCGACGCAGACAAACGCAGGCGCTGCGCCACCTGACGGCCTGTCAAGCCGTCTAGGTAGTGCAGTTTCAACACCTTCCACTCAATGGGTTGCAGTTGCTTGCGGACCTGATCGACAAGTTCCTGCCTGCTGAGGGCTTCGATCGGACACTCAATGCCATCGTCGGCCAGATGGTCGAACTCGTCTTCGTCGGCGCCCGGCTCGCGCCAATGCACCGAACGGATCACGTTGGACTCGGGGCAACGATTCAACACGTCCTCGGTGATGCCCAGCTCCTCGGCTAGCTCGGTGTTGGTCGGCTCACGCTCAAGCTGCATGCGCAGCCGCGAGCTTGCCGCATCGCGTTCGCGCACCTTCCGGCGGAACAACCGCGGCAAGAAATCCATGTGACGCAGCTCATCGAGCATCGCTCCGCGCACCCGAATCCGCATGAACGACTCGAACGAGTCGCAACGTTCCGGTTGGAACGTGCCAACTGCTTGCATCAACCCCCACATGCCTGCGTGCACGAGATCTTGCACGTCGACACTGCGAGGTAGCCTCGTGATCAAAGCGAACGCCATCGATTCGACGGCCGCACGATGGCGCTCGACGACTTCGTCGAGGATCGCACGAGAACGGCGCAATCGATACCGTTCGAGCAACTGCTCCGTGGTGGCGTTCACCGGCGTTCGCTTTCGCGATTGCACCGTGGATTCGCCATTGGAGTCACCTGCAGCTGGTTTAACTACCATGTAGTACCTGGCACTGAGACTGGTCCGACGAGTGTCGTGCGGATCAGGCTCGCGATCTCAGCGACTCGTGTGATGGATTCGCGCGTGACACTGACGATTGCAGTGGCACGTTGCGCGTGTTGTTCGCTTTCCAATAAGTAGGCGACCAACAGGTCGACTTGCAGGTTCGTGATGCATCACTCGCGAGTGATCCAACACGTGTCGTGGAAGTGCAAACAACAACCGTCACGCGAATTGCAAAGAGGCGAACACGCGAACGGTATCACGAACACGACATGCGGTGCAACGTCGTGTTGTGTTCTTCAACGCAAGTCACGCGTCGACTTCGCGCACGACAAGTTGCAGTCGCTGCATGATCGCGCGCTCGGCATCGCGCATGCGTCGACGGTCTTCATCTTCTATGTCGTCGTAACCAACCGTGTGCAACATGCCGTGCACGATGTAGAGCGCGACCTCTGCATCGACCGCATGTCCCGCTTCGTTGGCGACGCGCTGTGCAGTTTCCACACTGACAACAAGCTCCGCGCCATTGTCCATCTCGAACGACATCACATCGGTCGGCGATGGATCGTCGAGGAACTGCTCGTGCAGTTCGCCGATCTCCTTGTCGCCGGTCAGCAGCAGCGATACTTCGAGGTCTGGACGTTCGGCATAGTCGCGAACGGCTGCCACAACCCGTTCGACCAACGCGCGTTCCGTGCGCGGACAGAATCGATCGGTGATTTCGAGCATGGCTAATCGTCGCGGCGCGATTGCTGTTCGCGGTCGAACTTTTCGTATGCCGACACGATGCGACCAACCACTTTGTGGCGCACGACGTCATCCACGCCAAGGCGTGCGATGCCAACTCCTTCGACCCCCTGCAAGCGACGCAGTGCATCCCCGAGACCAGAACGAACGTTGCCCGGCAGGTCGACTTGCGACGGGTCACCGGTGACGACCATGCGCGAACTTTCCCCAAGACGAGTGAGGAACATCAGCATCTGCTGCACCGTCGTATTCTGTGCCTCGTCGAGGATCACGAACGCCTGGTTGAGGGTTCGTCCGCGCATGTATGCAAGTGGACAAACTTCAACCACTTCGCTCTCCAACCAACGATTTCTCGTCCTGGGATCAAGCAAGTCCGAAAGCGCGTCGTGCATCGGGCGCAGGTATGGATCGATCTTGGCCTGGTAGTCGCCCGGCAAGAAGCCGAGTTTTTCGCCCGCTTCGACGGCCGGGCGAACCAACACGAGACGTCGCACGCCACCCTCCTTCATCGCCTCGATCGCCTTGGCAACCGCGAGGTAGGTCTTGCCGGTGCCCGCAGGACCGACGCCGAACACGACATCGTGCTTGTCGATCATGTCGAGGTACGCCTGCTGGCCCTCGGTGCGCGCGCGTACCGCCCCCGACCCCGTGGGCCGCACAGGGCGCTCTGGTTCGGCCGAACCATCGGCGCTCATCATGCCGAGCGTCTTGCGCAACTCGGTAGCAACTTCTTGAGTGCCGACCTTGTGGCCTGTTCGCATGCGGCGCAGGCACTCTTCGAGCACCGCCTGCACGACCGTCGCATGCTCGGTATCCCCGAGCAAGCGCAGGCTACCGTCGCGTGCCAGCACGCTGACGCCATGCAGTTCGCGGATCAGTCGGGCGTTGCAATCCAACGGGCCAAGCAACGTTCGTGCTTCGTCCACCGATTGTATTGGGATGCTGATATCCGCGTCACTCATTGCGCCCGAGTCTAAGCGGATACTCGCGGAAACAAACTCCCTAGAGGCGTGGCCGGAAAGTAGCGTGCATCGCGTGCGGATGGAATCGTTGTGCGTGGTGGTGCGCGAGAACGCAGACGAATCGGTGGATTCGGCGAGGCTCTCGCGGGACACCAAGTGCGGCGAGGCCGCCGCGGGCGTTGGGCGCGGCTGTTCGGCCGGGCCTCCAGAGGCGTGGCCGGACAGCAGCGTGCATCGCGTGCGGATGGAATCGCTGTGCGTGGTGGTGCGCGAGAACGCAGGCGAATCGGTGGATTCGGCGAGGCTCTCGCGGGACGCCAAGTGCGGCGAGGCCGCCGCAGGCGTTGGGCGCGGCTGTTCGGCCGAGCCTCCAGAGGCGTGGCCGGAAAGTAGCGTGCATCGCGTGCGGATGGAATCGTTGTGCGTG
>CAXBFC010000306.1:0-9868 GCA_963974725.1 uncultured bacterium
TTCCGCATGCTTCGTGGCACGGGCCCACGCGGACTCGCCGGCATCCCCGAATCTCGCTGGCTCGGTCGCGGCGACCGGCGCCTGCTGCTGGTGCGCCCCCTGCTACGCACCCGCCGCACGACGATCGAAAGCCTGCTCGACCGCCTCGGCGTGCAGCCGTTCCACGACACCAGCAACGACGACACCCGCTTCGCCCGCAACCAACTGCGCCACGAAACGATCCCGGCACTGCGCGAGAGCATGGGTATCGGCCTCGATGTCGCGCTGATGACGGTCGCCAGCACCGCGCGCGCCGCCAACGAAATCGTCGAAGCCCAAGGCTTGCGAGTGCTGACCCAGCGCGCCCGCCACCGCACCAACTGGCGGCTGGAACTCGATCTGAACAACCTCGACGTCGACTCGTTGACCTTCGTTCGCGACGCTCTGCGCCAGGCCCACATCACCATGCACCCCTACGGTGAGTCGCCGAGCACCGCGTGGCTCGACCGGGCGATGGACCTGCTCGATATGGACGACGGCAAGCGCGTCGCCGGCCGCACCGGCTTGATGGTCGAACGCACCCGCAATGGCCTGCTGATGGTCGACACCGACCGCGCCGGCGCCACTCCCGATGCGAACCATGGCGGCTTGGAATTGCCGATCGATGGCGAACGCCATCGCTTCGGCAAGACCGAGTGGTCGCTGCAAACGCACGAACACCCACTGCCGCCACTGGTGCCGTCCCCCGTCGAAGCGGGGCCATTCCGTGCCTTGATCGACCCGCGCGTTTGCGGCGAGGCACTGCGGATGCGCACACGGCGCGCCGGCGATCGCTTCCAGCCGCTCGGTTCTCACGAATCGATGGACCTGCGCCGCTTCTTACAAGGACGCCACGTGCCGCGCTTCGACCGCGACCGCCTGCCGCTCGTCGTCGACAAGGACGACCGCATCTTGTGGATTCCTGGCGTCGAAGTCAGTGAGCACGCGCGTTTGCACCTCAACACGCACCGCTGCATCGAGATCATCGCGACCTGTGGGTAGCGATTCTGGCACGATTGGCACCGACTGGTGTCACCGATGGCGTCAGCTCTGCCGGCGCAGATTGGCATCCGCGATATCGAGCATGCCGTGCAAGAACGCGGCGGCAGCGATGGTGGCCAGTACTTCCAGCGCAGTCGCCACGAGCACTGCGATCTTGTAGGTGGCCTGCCCACCGGGCAGCGCCGCAAAACCACTGACAACCAGGTACAGCAACATCACGACGGCCAAGACGGCGATCAGACTGCGCGCCGTGCCATAGGCTGTATCTTGGCGGAGCCGACCGCGAATGGCATGCCGGCTCGGCGTGAACGGTACTTCCGGCGCGGTTGGCGCGACCACCGGGGCAGGCGGGGACGGCGGTGGCTCCATGCCGAGCACGCCGGTCGCCAATATGGCGACGCCATGCGATCGGCCTCGTTCTGGCCCGAATCGACCAGCACATAGCTATCTCGCGGAAACGAATCGGCCTCGAGTGCTTTGCGCAGATCCGACGGAGAGTAGGGACCGAGGTGGCCAGTCAGCGACGGATGGCGCAGCCAGTAGCGTTCTTCCATGGCTGCCAACATAGCGGCGTTGGCCACCTGCGTGCCAGATTGCGGCGCACCCGCGGACGTAAGAGCGCCGAGCTACTTGATCAGGCCCGCTTCCTTATAGGCGTAGAAGATGCGCACGAACTCCTTCATCTCCACCTTGAAGCGCTCGCCGAACGACAGCACCAGGATGTGCTCGACGATCTCGCGCGTCGCCTTGCTGGCAGCGCCGCCGCCCTTCTTCTTGGCTGCACGCTTCTCCTTCGACGTCGGCGGCGGTCCGCCTTCAAACAAGAACTCGACTTCGACGTAGACCCCGCCACCGGCCTGCGCGATCTCCTTGAAGTCCTTGCGCATCGTCTCCTGCGCCTCCTTGAACTGCGCGTAGCCGGGGCCAAGCTTGACGTTCGGACCGAACTTCACGAACACCCCGATCGCCGAGGTCAGATAGGGCTTCTCTGGTTTGCGCGCTCCGGTCGTCGGCTTCTTGTCGTTCTGGCTACCGGGCTTCTCGAACGCTGTGCGGGCCAGGTCGATCGCCTGCTGCTTCTCCTTGGGATGCGGTGGCGCATCGCCGATCAGGACCGCAATCTTGTTGGCGTCCGCGTTCCACTTCATCTTCTTGCTCAACGCCAGATCGAGGCCGCCGAGCACCGCTTCGGGCAAGTCGCCGCCGCCGATCGCGCGCATCTTCTCAAGCTTCTTGCGAATGCCTTTGATGTTCTTGGTCAACGACTGCACGACCTCAGCGCCGTGCTTGCCGAGCTCGTCGTTGTCCTTGTAGTGCACCAGGCCGACCCGCAGCTTGGGGGAAATGCCGCTGAGGATGTCGGCCATCTCCCCGAGCGCGATGGCGAGCGCATCGATCGTCGGCTGCATGCTGCCGGTCGAATCGAGGCACAGCATCAAGTCGAGCCCGGACTGGTAGAGATCGAAGGCACGCTGGGCCGCCGCCGAAGTGCCGCCCCCCGTGTCCTTTGGCTGCTCGCGCGGCAGCCATTGCTTTGGCTGGTGCGTACTCTTGTTTTGCCGCCACCAAGCCAGCCACTCCGACCTCTGCGTGGCGCCGGCCTCCGGCACCAGCAGCGCCAGCACCTCACCGACCCGCTGCTGGTAGAGTTCGTTCTTCTTGCCGAGTTGCTTGCCGACCAGTTCGTCGAGCAGCTCCGGTGTCGCCAGCGTCGGCAGCAGTTCTTTGTCGCTGCGCAACAACGCTTCCAAGCCGAACGCCTTCAAGCGCGGATCCGAGTCGCGGATGGCCGCGAGAATCATCTGGTTGCCGACCGGGTGCCAGTATTGATTGAGCGACAACAACACCACGGCCTTCTGCACCCAGTGCTCCGCCGCCTCAAAGCGCCCGACCAACGCTTCGGTCGTGCCCTTGCCGAGTGGCGGCGGGGTGCTCTGGGCGGCCAGCGGCGCGACCGCCATGCTGATGGCGAGAAGACCCCCAAGAATGGGGCCACGAACACAGTTCCAGAACATTGGCGAGTCGCTGCTGCGGGGTCGACGATTGCGAGCGGTGGTTGCGAAAGGGTTGCGCGATGCTAGCAGGTCGATTCTTGCAGGCCAATTCCAGCAGGGCAGTGCGCCATTCGTGACGGTTCGGACTATGGGCGCAGCCGACGCCTTGGTCCAGATGGCTCGCCATCAAGTTGCCACCAACCTGGCACCCCGGCCGATCATTTCGAACTACGCCGACCTGCCCCTCGCGGAAGACGCCGCGCTCTGCAATACTCCTTCGGCCCCCTCTGTTTTCCGAACCCGATACGCCACGTGCGCCTAACTGTCGAGACCGGCCCACTTGCCGGCACCGTAGTCCATCTAGAACGCGACATTCCGACGCTCATCGGCAGCAGTCCGGATAGTCATTTGCGTATCCAAGAAGCCGGCGTCATCGAGGACCACGCGGTCGTCAAGGCGTTGAAAGGCACCGGCTTTGGCATCAAGGCGCTCGGCGCCGTGCGCGTCAACGGCTCCGAGGTGCAGGCGAGCCCGCTCACCGATGGCGACATCGTCGAGATCGGCACGACCCGCATCGCGTTCGGCAAGACCCAAAAACGGGGCCTGCCAACGATCTCTGGTTACCGGATCATCGACCTGTTGGGCAGGGGCGGCATGGGCACGGTCTACCGCGCCGAGCAAGTCAGCCTGCACCGGCAAGTGGCACTGAAGGTGCTCAAGCAGGAGCAGACCAGTGACGCCGCGTTCGTGGCGCAATTCATCGCCGAAGCGCGCGCCGCCGCCAAGCTGCAGCACCCGAACGTCGTGTCGGTGTTTGACGTCGAGCACGACGGCGACACCTACTACTACTCGATGGAGCTGATGCATGAAGGCTCCTGCGAAGACTGGCTCAAGCAAAACGGCGTGATGCCGGTCGATCGCGCGCTACAAGTCATCGCCGACGCGGCCGCCGGCCTGGCCTACGCCGAGTCGCTCGGCATCGTGCACCGCGACATCAAGCCGGACAACTTGATGCTCGACCAACACGGCGCGATCAAGATCGCCGACCTGGGACTCGCGAGCAATTCTTCTGACGCCGCCGGCGAGCGCGCCATCGGCACGCCGCACTTCATGGCGCCGGAACAGGTCCTCAACAAAGAACTCGACCACCGCACGGACCTCTACGCGCTCGGCTGCACGTTCTATCGCTTGGTCACGGGCAAGACGCCGTTCCGTGGCCAGACGGTCAAGGACATCCTGCGCGCGCAGGTCAAGGACCAGGCCGAGCCGGCATCGCGCGCCAACCCCGAAGTGCCGCCGGAAGTCACTGCGATCATCCAGCAGCTGATGGCGAAGGATCCGGGCGATCGTTACCAGACGGCCAACGACCTGCTCGAAGACCTCGAAGAGTTGCTACAGCCGACGCAGAAGCGCGGCATGTGGATCGGGCTTGCGGCGGCCGCGATACTGCTTGCAGGTGGCACGGTCTGGTGGGCGGTAACCAGGCCCGACACGATCAAGACCATCAAGGAAACGGTTGTCTACGACGACCCGGAGAAGCAACAGTTCGCCGATCGTATCAAGGTGCTCGAAGGCGAAGCGAAGGAACGCGAGGCGACCATCGCGCTGCTGACGACACGCGTCTCCGGCCTCGTCGACGAAGAACTCGCGACGGCATTCGATCGCGTCGCCGCGAACCACAAAGACACCCAAGCTGCCGGCGAAGCGACGAAACTCGCAGCCGCCACCCGCCAGGTCATCGCGGATCGCGCCCAGCGCGCCGCCGAACGACGCTCGCGCATCGCGCAGCACCTGACGACCGTTCGCCAAGCGACGATCAAGCCACTCGACGCCTACGACTATGAGCGCGCCATCCGTTCGCTTGAGGTCAAGCCGCCAAAGGAGCTCGCCGGCGATGACGAACTGACGACCGGCCTCGACAAACTGCGCGACGAAATTCTGGTCCAAGCGCGCGAACATCTGCAGAAGCTGCGCGATCCAGTCAAGGCAGCGAGTGCCGGCAAGGACGAAGCAGCACTGCGAACCGCGATCGAAGCGCTCGAACAAGGGCTGCAACCGGAGACGCGCTGGCCAAAGGCCGTGCTCGCCGAACTCACCCAAGCCAAGTCCGACGCAACTGCCGCACAAGCCACGCTGGCGACCCTGCAGAAGGCTCGCCGTGCCGGCATCTGGCAGTCCTACCACGCGCTGCTGCAGGACCCGCAAGGCTTCCGCAGCCACCTGCAAGACTGCGACTTCGCGGCGGCGGCCGAGAGCGTCAGGGCGTTCGGCGGCGACGCCACGAGCAATGCAGCAGCGCTGCGCGCCAAGGGTCTGGGCGACTGGGCGCAAAGTGCGGACGTGTTCGCAACCGCGCTTGAGCAAGCTTGTGCGACCGGCAAGCTGACGATCCCGGTCGGCAGCGATCAACTGCGAGTGCTCAGCTGGGAACGCGAGACAAACGAGATCAATGTCCGCAAGGCCGGCCGCATCCGCAAGGAAGAGCTGATCCCCGGCGCCAGCCTGATCGTCGAACAATGGCTTGCCTTGGCCGACCAGGTCGACGGCGCCCCACCCGGCAGCCGCGAGTGCTTCGTCGGCCTCCTGGCAATCAACAAGCATTGCCAAGCAGCCACCGACTACCTCGGCAAACTGGACAAGGCCAGCGACGAGTCCGGTATCGGCAAGCAGGCCTACCCGTTCGCCGCAGACATCTTCGAGCACCTGCTAACGCGCGTGCCAACCACGCAAGACAACTGGGCTACGGTGCTCACCGACGAACTACTAGCCGGCAAGCGCCTGGCCGCCGGCCTGCGCGCCCTATCCGAAAAGCGCAACAACGCCGCCGCCGGCCACATCGACAAGCTCTTCTCCGATCACCCCCACAGCTTCGTCGTCGCAGTACTGCCGTAGCAGTAGCCCGCGAGGAAGTGCGTACGGTGCCTGGACAAAAAAACACATCCTCGCTTGCGAGGATGTGTTTTTTTGTCCAGGCACCGTACGCACTTCCTCGGCAAGGGACTACTTGGTTAACGAAGGGGTGCGCAGGCGGAAGCCGTTTGGGCCGTGTGGTAGCTGGCCCAACAACTCGCTCGATGCGCCGAGGACCAGGGCGCCGAAGCCGTGTCGCTTGCGCACTGCGTCGACGGCGGCGAAGAGCTTTTTGCGGGACGTGTCTTGCTCGGCGAAGAGCTGGCCTTGCTTGATTCCGTGTGGCTGCAGTGAGGTCAGGGTTACTCCGACCAGGCGGACCATGACTCGGCGCGACAACAACTCGTCGAGTAGCGAAGCGGCGATGTCCATGCAGATGTCGGTGCGGTCGGTCGCTTCGCGGATCGAACGAGACCGTTCGCCGCTGACGCCGTCGACGTGACGCAGCTTGACTTGCACGGTGCGCGCCAACATCTGCTGCTGACGCAGTTCGGTGGTGGCACGGTCGAGCAAGTAGGCAAGCATGCCGCGCAAGAACAGGCGATGCTGCGACCCGGCATCGTCACGTGGCTCGAAGGACGTTTCGCGCGAGATGCTGCGCAGCGCTGGCGTCTCCTTGACGGGCGCTTCGTCGAGGCCACGACAGCGCAACCAGATGTCGTCGCCACGGGCGCCGAAGCTCTGGCGCAACAGTTCGCGATCGACGGTCCACAACTGGCGCACTGATTCGATGCCGACCTTGTGCAACAACTGCTGACTCTTGGGGCCGATACCGGGCACGTGCTCGATCGGGAAGTCGCCGAGGAAGTCGAGCTCGTGGCCTTGCGGCACTTCACAGATACCGCCTGGCTTGGCCTTGGTCGTCGCCAACCGCGCCACCGTGCGGGTGCTACCCAAACCCTGTGCAATCGATAGTCCGGTCGCGTTGCGCACCTCTCGACGCAACTCGCGGCACAACCCGGCCAGCGAGCGCTCGGACGAAATGCCGGTCGAGTCCTCGAGCACCTGCTCCACCACCAGCGGCACGCCGGTCAAATCGGCATAGAAGTCGTCCAGCGAACAGACCTCGACGACCGGGGAAAATTGCTGGATGACCTCGGCCACCTTCTGCCGGTAGCGCTCGGCCAGCCGGGAATCCCCCTCCCGAACGATCAACTCCGGACAGCGTCGCTTGGCCTCGTGCAGCGACATCGCGGTCTCGACGCCAAGGCGTTTGGCCTCGTAAGAACGGGACGCGACGACCCCCGTGCCGACCGCAACCGGCTTGCCCAGCACCGCAGGATCGCGCAACTGCTCGACCGAGGCGAGAAAGGCGTCAATGTCGACATGAAGGATGCGGCGGTCCACGAACGGCACCCTAACATTTCACGAACACATGTCCAGAACCTGAGCTTTCCAGGCTTTCCACACTGTTCACATAACTCTCCACAGATCAGACCCGTTTCCACAAACAACCACCAATGGAAGCGAACCTGGCCGCGTGGTTTGCATGCTTCTCAACAACGCTCTCCACATCACATTCCACATTCATCCACAGGGACAGAAGACCCGAGTGCGCCGCGCTTGTTTCCGCATGGCGAACGGTCACAGTGCTTCGCCACCCCATGCACGCCTCCCCCAGCCAAAGCCTGCAACCAAGCCGTTCGTTCGCGGACGAAGTGCGGCAGCTGCTGCGGCTCGGACTACCAATTGCCTTCGTGCAGTTCGGCATGACCGCAATGAACTTCATCGATGTCGCCATGCTTGGGCGACACGACGAACTGGCATTGCCGGCGATGGCACTCGGGAATCTGTTGAGCTGGGCGGCGTCGGTCTTCTGTATGGGCGCGGTCACCGCCGCCGACCCTTTGCTGTCTCAAGCAGTCGGGGCAAATGACCTCGAGGCCATTCCCCGGCTGCTGGGACGCGCTGCGTTGCTGGCCCTGGTTCTGACGATCCCGACCGGGTTGATGCTGATGCCAGCGTCGACCTGGCTGTCGCTGTTTGGCCAGCCGGAAGCGCTGATTCCGGAAGCCGCGATCTACGCCCGCCTGCAGGCACTGGGCATTCTGCCCTTCCTGTGGTACTCGGTGCTCCGCAGCCTGCTGTCGTCGCACGCCAGCCTGATGCCGCAGGTCGTCACCATCGTGCTTGGCAACCTGGCCAACGCCGGCCTCGATTGGCTGCTGATCTTCGGCAACTGGGGCATGCCCGAAATGGGTGCAACCGGGGCCGCGATCACGACCGTCAGCTGCCGCTGGCTGATGCTGTTCGGATTGTGCTGGTTCGGTTGGCGCGACATCGGCCCCCACTTGGTGCAACTGCGCAATCGAACGATTCGCGCCCGCGCGTTCGCCTTGGGACCACTGTGGCGCTTGCTCAAACTCGGCCTGCCGATCGGAACCCAATTCGCGTTGGAGATGGGCGCGTTCGCGTTGACCGGTTTGCTGATCGGCCACTACGACGCCGTTGCCAGCAGCGCCGGGATCGAAGGTGCCAACCTCGCGGGCCACCAAATCGCGCTGCAACTGGCATCGCTGAGCTTCATGGTGCCACTCGGCCTCGGCATGGCCGCGTCGGTGCGCGTCGGCTGGGCCGTCGGCCGCGGCGACCCGGACGCGATCCGTCGCTCAGTATCGGTCGCCCTGGTCAGCGGCGCCACGATCATGAGCGGCTTCATGCTGCTGTTCTTGCTGCTGCCCGCACACCTCGCCAGCATGCTGGTGATCCACGAAGGCGTGCAAAACGTCGCCGCAGCGCTGATCCCGATCGCCGGCGTGTTCCAGATTGGCGACGGCCTGCAGGTTGTCGCGATCGGTTGCCTGCGTGGCATGGGCGATGTGCGCTCCGCGGTGATCGCCAACCTGATTGGCTTCTGGGTGCTCGGACTGCCGATCGGTGCCTGGCTTGCGTTTGGCTGCGACCTCGGCCCGGCCGGATTCTGGTGGGGTCTGGTAATTGGCTTGTCGGTCGTCGCCATCGGGCTGCTGTGCGTCGTCTACAAGCGCGCCGCTGAGAAGCGCGGTCGCTTGTCGGTCGACTGATCGCCAAACCCGGCTACCATGTGGCCATGCGTAGCACGGCCGTCTTGCTCAGTTCGCTCCTGATCCTTCCGAGCTGCAGCATGTGGTTCTTCTCAGGAGTGGCGACCGTCGATCGTTCGCGACCGGTAGCACTGCTTGAGACGACCGGCGGTGTCGAGTTTGCCGCGACCACGGAGTTCGGCGTCTTGTCCCTTGGCCGAACGGCTACGACCGGCCCATGCCGCGTGCACTACTTTCTCGGCCCGACCCCGCTGATCGAAACCGGTGTCCTGCATTCGACTGGCAGTGTCTTTACCGAGGCGGAGATCGACCTGAAGACGCAGCTGGTGCGGGTGCTCGATCGCAGTGCAACGGTCGAGGATTCCCTGTGGGTCATGTGGACGCCGGACGGCGAGAACTGCGAATCGGTGTCAGTCGAACTCGCGACCGGCAACGGACTCGCCGGTGACTTGCTGCAAGATCCAGGTGTCGAGCTGCCAGCTGGTGCGACGTTGTTGTGCCGTGGTCCAAAAGGCGAATCGATGTTCGCCGGTTTGATCGCCGGCCGCGCGACAGTGCACGACGGACCAGCAGCGGGTCGCTACTACGTGGTCGCTGGCGTCGACCGTGTGCGCGAGATGATCGCGATTCCACGCAAGTACCCGGTCGATATGGCGCCCAAGTACCGCAGTGATGACATCATCGTGATGAAGCCCGTGAAGACCAAGCCGCAGGACTTGACGATTGAGCCGGGTACCGGTGGTGCCGCTCCCGGGCTTGGCGGCTTGATCCCCGGATTCGGCGGCCAATAGCGTCCATGCCAACAGCAGCTATGTTCGAGCCGAGCAGACGCGTCCGCCACTAGAGGCCCGGCCGAACAGCCCCGCACAACGCCTGCGGCGGCCTCGCCGCACTTGGCGTCCCGCGAGAGCCTCGCCGAAT
>CAXBFC010000307.1:0-9826 GCA_963974725.1 uncultured bacterium
CGCCGCCGCCTTGACCGCCGCGATGGACGACCTGTCGCTACAAGAAGCCGTAGTCAAACCAGTCATCGGCGCCGGTGCGAGTGGCCTGACCATCATGCAGCGCAACGACAAAAGCAGCATCGAACGCGCCGCCGCGGCACTGCAGCACGAAGGCCTGGTGCAGCCATTGATCCCCGAGATCCGCACCCTTGGCGAAACCTCCTGCACGTTCTTCCACGGCCAGTTCTCCCACGCTGTCGTCAAGCGCCCCAAGACCAACTCGATCCTAGTGCAAGCCGAGCACGGCGGCCGCACCGAGCCCGTCACCCTGACGCCGCCGCAACTCGCAACCGCCCGTTCGATGCTCGACCTACTCCCCGAGCCCGCACTCTTCGCCCGCGTCGACATGGTCTTCACCAAAGCCGCCCCGCTACTCATGGAGGTCGAAGTCATCGAACCCGAACTCTTCGTGCTCCACGATCCCACCGCCCCCAACCGCTTCGCCGACCTGCTAACCAACCTGTAGCAGAGCCACAACCGGTGGTGTGAACCGGGTACCGTACGCAGAATCTGCGTACGGTACCCGGTTCACACCACCGGTTTTCACTTCCCGTCCGGCCGCTTCTCTCTGGTGGGGTTCTTGGCGTATGCGTCGGATTGGCCCTTGGGGATGGAAGGGCTTTGCCAGCCAGGGCCGACGAACGTGCGGGCCAGGTAGACGATCTGGCCGGTGTGGTAGGCGACGTGCGCGACGGAACGCAACAGGGCGTCGGTCACAGTGAGTGGCACGTTGCGGATGGTGATGTTCTTTGCGAACACCGCGTCGCCCGCGTTGGCCACGTCGTCGAGGGCGCGGTCGACGATCTCCCAGGCTTCGTGCCATCCGGTCATCAGTCCGGCGCGGTCGAGATTCGGGCTCTCGAACTCGCGGTCGCGTTGCCGCCACTCTTTCTCGCCGTCGGTCGTCAAGAAGTCGGTGAAGCGCGACTTCAGGTTGCCGATCAGGTGGCCCATGGTCACGGCGATGGAGTTGCCTTGGCTGTCGCCTTCGATGCGGCGATCGAGGTCGGCGTCGGCTACTTGCTCGAGCGACAATTCGGCCAGACGTCGGTAGCGGGTGTACTCAGTGCGGATCGATTGCAGCAGTTCCATGGAGTTCCTCACATCGGTGGCAGCGAGCGACGTTGGCGGATTTCGTCGGCGAGCGTTTCGGCGAGCTGGTTGGTGCGTTCGAGCTTGTCCTCGAGAACCCGGATGCGGTCTTGCAGCGATACGCCGTGATTCATCGAAAACAACGCGATCCAGGCCATGCCCATGACGAACGTCACGATGCCGATCTGTGGCGACGACCAGTTCTCAAGGCGCGTGTTCGCCATGTGTTCTAGAAACAGCGACGCAATCAGTAGCGCCGCCATGCGCATGTGAAAGGGCATGTCGTTTGGGAAACGCATGACCCCAGTGTCGCGGCCATGGCAGGGGAATGCGAGCCTCGATCAACGCGGGCGCGGTCGCTGATCTGCGGCACGTTGAGGTCGCAATTTTGGGGGCGAGTCGCGCCAGAATCGCCGCGTCGACCGGTTCGGCCCAATCTGCCTCTGGTGCCAACGCTCCGGGCTGTCATACTGCTCGCCCCTTAGAGGCAGCAATGGACGAGCAGAAGCAGACCTACAGCCCCGCCACGATCGAACCGAAGTGGCAGGCGTTCTGGAGCGAGAACAACGTGTTCCGCGCCAAGAATCCCGGTGATCCGGACTTTGACGCGAAGCAACCGAAGTTCTACGCGCTCGATATGTTCCCGTATCCGTCGGCGTCCGGCCTCCATGTCGGCCACCCCGAGGGCTACACGGCGACCGATATCGTGTCGCGGTGGAAGCGGGCGAACGGATTCAATGTGCTGCACCCGATGGGTTGGGATGCGTTTGGCCTGCCGGCCGAGCAGTTTGCGATCCAGACCAACACGCATCCGGCCGCGGGCACCAAGGGCAACGTCGACACGTTCCGTCGGCAGCTGAAGACGCTCGGCTTCTCTTACGATTGGCAACGCGAGTTTGGCACCTGCGACCCGAGCTACTTCAAGTGGACGCAGTGGATCTTCAAGAAGCTGCACGAGCGCGGTTTGGCCTACGAGTCAAACGCGCCAGTGTGGTGGTGCGAAGCGCTCGGCACCGTGCTGGCCAACGATGAAGTCATCAACGGCCGCAGCGAGCGTGGCGACCACCCGTGCGAGCGCCGCCCGTTGCGCCAATGGGTGTTGAAGATCACCGACTACGCCGAGCGTCTGCTGCAGGACATGGATGGCTTGGATTGGTCCGAGTCGCTCAAGACGATGCAGCGCGAATGGATCGGCAAGAGTGAAGGTGCCGAGATCGAGTTCGATGTTGCCGAGCACGACGGCACCAAGATCCGCGTATTCACAACCCGCCCGGACACGCTGTTTGGCGCGTCGTTCATGGTGTTGGCACCTGAGCACCCACTGGTGTCCGAGATCACGACCGCGGACCAGAAGGCTGCAGTGACCGACTACGTCAAAGCGGCGGCCGCCAAGAGCGAATTGGAACGCACCGAGTTGGCCAAGGAGAAGAGCGGTGTTTGGACCGGTGCCTATGCGCACAACCCGCTGTTCGCCAAGGACGATCCCTTGGGTCGCATTCCGGTCTGGATCGCCGACTACGTCATCGTGACCTATGGCACCGGCGCGATCATGGCCGTGCCTGCCGGCGACGAGCGCGACTTCGAGTTCGCCCAGAAGTTCGGTATCCCGATCCCTGGCATCTTCGCGCCCGACACCGGCGATGCCGAAGCGGACGCAGCCATCGCCAGCGGCGACAAGTGCTGCACCGTCGAAGCTCCGTACGCGGCCCACTGCCAGACGCACGACGGCAAGATCTCGTTGGCGGGATTGTCGCTGGCCGACGGCAAGCGGCAGCTGATCGAGTGGTTGGTGGCCGAAGGCCGTGGCGACGCGCAGACGACCTACAAGATCCGCGACTGGTTGTTCTCCAGGCAGCGCTACTGGGGCGAACCGTTCCCGGTCCTGCACACCGAGGACGGGGTCGAGTTGGTCGACGATGACCAGCTGCCAGTCGAGTTGCCGATGATGGAGGACTTCAAGCCCGGTGGCGTGCCGGAGTCCCCGTTGATCCGTGCCAAGGATTGGGTCGCGACCACCGACAAAAAGGGTCGTCCCGCCACGCGCGAGATCAACACGATGCCCGGTGCTGCCGGTTCGAGTTGGTACTTCCTGCGCTTCTGCGATCCGCACAACGACCGTGAGTTCTGCAGCAAGGCTGCGAGCGACTACTGGTTGCCCGTCGACCTCTACGTCGGCGGCACCGAGCACGCCGTCGGCCACCTGCTCTACTCACGCTTCTGGACCAAGGTGCTGCACGACGAAGGGCACGTCACGGTCAAGGAGCCGTTCCACAAGCTCTACAACCAAGGAATGATCCAGGCCTTCGCCTACCAGGATTCGCGTGGTGCGGTCGTGGTGCGCGACAAGACCAAGGTCGACGGCGACCATGTCGTGCACGTCGACACCGGTGAAAAGCTGACGCAGGTCGTCACCAAGATGAGCAAGCGCTACGGCAACGTCGTCAACCCGGACGATATCGTTTCCGAGTTCGGCGCCGACACGCTGCGCCTCTACGAGATGTACATGGGCCCATTGGCCGACGCCAAACCGTGGAACCAAAAGGACGTTCCAGGTGTGCACCGCTTCCTGCAACGCGCCTGGCGATTGGCCGTGCCTGAAGAGATGGACAAGAGCACCATCCACGCGTGGCTGACCGAAGACCGCGCCGACGATGCAGCCATGGAAAAGGCGCTACACCGCACCATCCACAAAGTCACCGGCGACATCGAGCGCATGGCGTTCAACACGGCGATCGCCGCGATGATGATCTTCGTCAACGACGGCACCAAGGCGATGAACAAGCTGTCGCGCAGTCAGCTGTTGCGCTTCGCCCAGATCCTGGCACCGTTCGCACCCCACATGGGCGAAGAGCTGTGGCAGCGACTCGGTGGCGAAGGCTTGTTGACCTATGCCGCGTGGCCGACTGTCGATGAGAAGCAACTCATCGACGACGAAGTCGAGATCGCCGTGCAGGTGCTCGGCAAGGTCCGCGCCCGCGTCACGTTGCCGAACAACGCGCCGAAGGATGTCGCGCTGGCGGCGGCGCGCGAGGCCGTGGCTTCGTGGCTGGAAGGCAAGAACGTCGTCAAGGAGATCGTCGTGCCGAACAAGCTGGTCAACTTCGTCGCGAAGTAAGCCAAGTAGTGCGCAAGCCGTCTCTTTGCAGCTGCTTGCGCCTGGTTATTGCGGTGATAGTCAGCCTGCGAAATACCCTGCGCCAGCCGGATCCGGGCTTGCGCGACGCCGCCATGAGCAAACTGCGGAAGGGCTCTGGGGGGCCGGGAAATGGCCGGCAGAAAAACGTGTCCGAGGACCGCAAGGATTGCAGTGCTGCTCGGCCTCTTTCGGTGCTCCCCGGATCTAATCGGAAGACGATCTAATGGACCTAATCCAGTTTGGTCGAGGTGCAGGGCGTCTCGGCAGGAAGCGCATGCGGGGCGGATTGGCGTGATAGGCGGGTCTGCCTAATACCGGGGGAGTTTGCGGGAACGGGCCGTCCTCCGGTGGTTGCCGCCTTGGCAGCTCGTGACGGTTGGGTAGGATAGGCAGTGAGGCTACTGCTTTCGGGTGTCGAACGCAGTTCTGCCCAATACGACGTTGGGCAGACTTGCTCCGTTTGCTATTGGCCGTAGGCGTAACCATGCGATTCTACCTTAGTGCGGTTCTGACGATGCTCGTCTTCGCGGCGGTGCTTTGGCTGGATGCACTCACAGGATTCGTAGTCCCTGCAGGCGTCATGGGTGTCTGTGGACCGATTGTGTATGTCACAATAGCGAGGGGCTGTAGATGGCAGCCTGTTCATGAGCGCCGCTTCTGCTTGGCATCCATTGCCTCTGTAGTGTGCTTGGCCCTTGGGGCAGTTGTTGCGG
Organism: uncultured bacterium; assembly: GCA_963974725.1. Taxonomy (GTDB): domain Bacteria; phylum Planctomycetota; class UBA1135; order UBA1135; family UBA2386. The sequence goes on from CAXBFC010000307.1 coordinate 4,981, forward strand.
GCGATAACGCGAGGATCGCTGTGGTTGTGATTACGATGGTGTTGCTCGTGCCGGGGTTTGTCCTTGCCTGCTTGTTTGACGCAGGCAGCGGTGAGTCCATCGGGCAGGGAGCGGCCGATCTGTCGTATGCTGCCCAACTACACAATGCAGCTGACGATGCTTCGCATCGCAGCTGATCGTGAAAGACGTTAGGAGGATCGTGTGAACCGTTTGGCTTTTCTTGCGGACCTGGCCGAGCAGGATGCGCGCCTGGTCGACCGCAACCAGGCGTTCGGCGACGAGCTAGAGGAGCCTCGCACGATTCAGTTCATTCTGCTCGGTGAAACTGAGGAGCAAGCTGAAGCGGTTTGTGCAGTCATAGCGTCAAGTTGTCATTGTCGAGCATTCGTGAGCGACGATCCGGGGTGGAACAACGTCGGTGATGAGCTTCCTGGTTGGCGGGTCGTCGTGTGGATTGATGCGCCCTCCACGAAAGCAGTCCTCGGCAGCATTTCAGCTCTCATGGCAGTCTTTGCGCTCGAGGGAGGCATGCGGTACTGCGGATGGTCGGGTGGGCTGAAGACACTCCACTACGACTACCCCTTGGCGGTCATGCGACAGGTCAGAGAGCAAGGATGGAGGGCGCTTACAGCGACCGAGCGCAAGGAATACGGGGAGCAGGTTCAGCGTGAGCTTTCAGCGGAGCACGCCTTGGCAGGTGTCGAGCTCAAGGCCAAGTTTCGCCGTGGTGATTGCGAGGACGTAGTCTACGAGTTGGCAGACTATCGGGTGGCTTGTATCCATCACCGTTCCTTGAGCGACACGGGGTCTGACTATCCCTACACGGTCGTTTATGATTCCTTGCAGGAGTGGCTCGATGCCGATCGGCAAGGCAGGCGACACTCCTAACTACACAATGCAGCTGACGACGCTCCGCGTCGCAGCTGATCGTGAAAGACGTTGGGCCGACGTGGGCACGATGAAACTCCTACCTTTCCTGCTTGCCTCAGCTCTCCTGCTTCCGTGTTGCTCGGAACATGCGGACGCCTCCCTGCCCCGTTCTGGCTCTGTGTCGCTGATTGAGCTGATCGCTTCGCCGAGTTCGTTCGATGGCAAGCGTGTTCAAGTGATCGGTGTGCTCGATTGGCAATTCGAGGGTGATGCGTTGTTCCTAGCCAAGGAGCATCGTGAGCACCACGTGTACCGTCACTCGTTGTGGCTGAGCTACGATCCAGGGTTTCGCGCAGACCAGGTCGAGCGGCTAAAGGCGCTGTCCGGTCGCTACGTGCAGATCGAGGGCACATTCTCTCAGGCCAATCGAGGCCACATGGCACTGTGGCCGGGGGCGATCGTCGACATTGATTCTGTCGTTGTCAGGGAGCGTGATTAGAATCGCGGCCCAACTACACAATGCAGCTGACGATGCTTCGCATCGCAGCTGATCGTGAAAGACGTTGGATAGGCGAGGCGCTGTCGTCGGCCGGCCTGTTTGTTGTGCTTGCAGAGCGGCATCGCACGCGACGAGCAACCAGGCGTTGCGGCTAGCTACAGACAAGCAAGAGCAGGTGTTCGGTGTTCGTGCTGTGGCAACTCGGTGTTGACTGCATGGTGCTGTCTCGCGGTTGTGCCGTCGCAGCCTGATCCGGCTTCGTGATCCGTATCGGTGTAGTCGGCTGTGCGGTAGCGCGGTCGGAGCGTCGGTCGGCAGGGCACGCGACAGATTCGTCGGTCGGCGGTATGGTCGCAATCCAACAAGCCGATGCAGACCGATGATGCTTCGCATCACGGCTGATCGGCAAAGACGTTGGACGGACCAATTCGCGCGCCACTCCGGACAAAGCAGTCCGCCACGTGACTACTTCAGGGCCTGCTGATCGGTCATGGACCCATGGTGAATACGATGCATCCTGGAGACGTTGTTCGCGTTCGAACCCTCAACCTACAAGGAAACGAGATCGATCTCTTTTTCAGGTTGCTCATGCTCGACGGTGAAGCCGTGCTGACCGAACAGGCCATCAAGATCAATGACAGTTTTGAACCCTACGGCATGACGACAGCGCGAGTTGGGTTCTTCAATAGGGCTGCACGTGCCAAGTATGAGGGGTGTGACGTTGTCGGGCATGTCGCGGTTCGAAGTGATGAGGAGCGCGCGCTTGCTGGGTCACCGCAGATGTCTCTAATGCAGGGGATTCAGTGGCAATGGGGAAAGGAAGCGAGCGTGTCTGATTGTCATCGCGTGCTGGATAGCACAGAGCCTCGGGTTCCGGCCGGTGTCATACTTCCGGGGCGAATCTGCTATGTCTTGCCCCGCATCGAATCTCACCTGAATCCTTACAAGCACATTCACCAGCTACGGGCCAGCGCCGATGGGTTCACGGCGCTTGACTTGTTGCATGGCGGCAATCTGGCGCAGAAAAAGCATGGTGGGGATATTCCGGTTGGAGGCCTCACTCGACTAGGAGCCAAGCGCGGGTGGCCATTGTTTGGGCTTGGTGATATGCCGTTGCCCTAGTTGATCACGTGCCAGGGAGAGCGAGCAGATGGTTCGCCCCACAGGCAGTTGACTCCAGTCGGTCATGTATCGACGATGGCCGCCCAACTAGTCACTGCAGCTGACGACGCTTCGCGTCGCAGCTGAGTGACCACAGACGTTGGAATGGTGAGGGAGCGGTTGCTGGTCGGTCTGTCTGATGTGCCCCAGAGCGGCATGACGCGCGACGCGCAACAGCGTTTCTGGCGAGCTGCCGGCAAGCAAAAGCACGTGCTCGGTGTTCAGTGCTTCGGCAACTCGGTGATGACTTTGACGGTGCCGTGCGGCGGTTGGTGTTCGCGCGGTCTGACTCGATGACTCGCATTTGCATCGGTGAGGTCGGCGGTGCGGTTGCGCGATCGGAGCGAGGGTCGGCAGGGCACGCGACAGATTCGTCGGTCGGCGGTATGGTCACATTCCAACTGGACGATGCAGCAGACGACGCTTCGCGTCGCAGCTGATCGTCATTGACGTTGGACGGACCTCTTTGCATGGCCCAATTCACCACCGAGGATCGCTGGGAGCTACTTGCTCTGCATCGGACGATCATGGAGGCCAAGTTCCACCGGGATCCCTGGGACTTCGACGTTGGGCCTAGCCCGATACTCGCGCGCATCGCCGATCGCGTCGTTGGCGCGCTAGTTGAGGCGGAGGTTGCTTCAGGCAAGGCGGACGCTGAGGAGGCTTGGACGCGGTGGCGTGACGCAACTCAGCATCCAAGATGCGTCGATGCTGTTCGCGGCATGATCGAGCGCTCATCGATCTGGGGTGGGTTAACGCCATCCGAAAAGCGGGACTTCGTTGTCGATGCGTTTCGACCACTGGTTGCTCCGGAGGCGATGATCGAGGGGCTTGTCAACGGTGAGGGCGGAGCTGACGATGGGCCGTCCAACTAGATGATGCAGCTGGCGAGGCTCCGCCTCGCAGCTGATCATCCAAAGACGTTGGACAGACATGCTCCGTAGCGCACTCGCCCTTGCTGTTGTCGCGTTGGTCTTAGTCGGTTGTCGTCGTCCCGCAATGCCTAGTGGAAGCTGGCGAGACCCGCTGACTGGGACACGACTTGCCTTGGCTGCGCGCGGCAAGCACCCCTACCTAAAAGACCACGAGCGCGTGTTGTTCGTCGAATCGCCAACTGGTCAAGTGCGCCGAGTTCAGCTCTACCCCTGCGCGGGATACCCAGTCCACTCGAACCTCTATCGGTTGCCTGGGGATCGGCTACTTCTCGTTGATGCCAACGGCGTTTGGACCACGGTTGCGCCAACTGGCGAGATTGAGTCGCGTCGCTGTTGCTGGGGCAAGCAGCTCCCAGGCGACTTTTTGGGCGTATTCCAGGCCGATGTCGAGCAGCGTTACCGACTCGCTCTCGGTACGGAGCCGGAGATCTACATCTTCAAAGACCCTCCTTAGGGGATCGAGCGTGGAGTCTAGCTAGCCAAGGGCTACTGTTGCTGTCCAACTCGACGCAGGAGCTGACGGCCCTACGGGCCGCAGCTCAGCGTCCTGAGCCGTTGGGCAGATCGGGTGAGCGTATGGGTGAGTCGGACCTCAAATACACCAACCGAGTGATCTTGGCTGTAAGCGCTAAGCAAGCCGTTCGGGATTTGGTGTCTGGTCTAAGTCGGCCGGCGTCGCTGATCCCCATGAGTCACTACTTGGTTGACCATTCCAATGGCCTGGATGGTCGGCGTGCCGAGCTGCAGCGCGTGTTCCGCTGGATCTTCCGTCAACAGCTTGAGGAGCTGGCGATTCCAGAGTCGATCTGGCCCGATGTAGAGTCGCTAGATCAGTTCGAGCGGCATTTCGATTACGAGTACCTGGGATTAGATGCAGACTTTGGCACTGGCCCGGTTCGGACAGGTATCGTTGGCGAGCCTGGCGACGGCCCAACTAGATGATGCAGCTGACGATGCTGCGCATCGCAGCTGATCATCCAAAGACGTTGGGCCGACGAGAGCACCCGTGAGAAGACACTGGATCAGCCTCCTCTTCCTTGTGCATCTGGCACTGCCCTTGGGTGCGTGTGCGGCTGTAGGTGGACGTCTTCAGTACATCACGGAGACCAATGAGAAACCGGAGGTCTACTTCTTCGTTGGGAGTCGGACGGATGTCGCATTCATCATCGGCGATGGCCCGTCCAGCTCGTTGTTCGCGAGAGCATTTGGGCTGGTTGACTTCCCGGCATCCCTCTGCGTGGACGTGGCGTGTCTCCCCATCGAGGCACTTGTGTGGTTGTTCATTCGGCCGCGTGATGGCGCGGCCCAACTAGATGATGCAGCTGGCGATGCTTCGCATCGCAGCTGATCATCCAAAGACGTTAGACGCTTGACCAACGCC
>CAXBFC010000308.1:0-9819 GCA_963974725.1 uncultured bacterium
GCTGGTGCCCGTCGTCAAGCTGAGCGAGGGAGGCTCAGGCTCGTCGGACGCTTACTGTTGATCCACGATGGATGCAGTCGCTCCATGAAGTAGTTACCGGGGTTCAGGAACTTGCCAACGCCCACAGTCAGGTAGTCGTTGACGAGGTACGACAACTGTGCGTATTCGAGGCCAACTTCGGTTTCCGCGCCTTCCAGCTCGACCTCCAGCTCCGCTTCGAAGAACAGATTGTCGCCGACCTTCCATAGAAAGATGGGGGCGAATGTCGCGCCGAAGCTGGAATCTTCCCCTACTCGATTAGTGAATCCGGTAGAGGTATAACCCGTCACATAGAAGGCATTCGCCCCCGCAGCACCCCCTGCGGATTGCCCGGTCAGCCGGGCCAAGCGCCGATCGAAATCCTGCAGCGCCTCGTCCTGGTCAATCCGCAACTGCTGCAGCTCTTTGCGCAAGCCTGCGGAGCCTTGCTCCACAGGCGGATCTTGGGCAGACAAGAAAGTCGCTGCGCCGAGAACGGCAATCGGGAGCAACACAAAGGATTCCAAATTGATCATCACAGACCTCCCTCTTGCTTCTTAGGCGACTTCTTGGACGCCACTGGGAACACGCCAGCGGCCTCACCTTCCTTACGGATCTGCCCACCCCCGAACGGATTGTCCGGATCGGCAGACATCTGCAGCCACTTGCCTCCCGCGCCGTTGCGGGCCCGCTTCCACCCCAATAGCCAAACGGACGCTTTCTCCCCGTGAGCGAAGTCGTCGAGCAATCCGACCATGACCTCGGTCAGCGCGTGCAGCTCTGAGTATTCGTTCTCTGGCGGCTCGTCCAACGCTGCCGCGAGTGCTTTTGCCTTTCGTTGCCACTGCTCAAGGGCAGCGCCTTTGATCTCGATGCCCGGCCGAAGCATCTGTGCCGCGACGAGCTTCAACTGGCTACGAACACCAGGCAGTTTGTTGAGTTGACGCTTCCTGACGACATCGACGAGTTCGAAGTAGCGCACGAGACCGGCAGAAACACGGCGCCGGGACTCGACGGTGCCCGCGTACTTCGGTAGACGCTCGGGCGCCGCGGACTTCGTTGGCAGGAGCGTACGAAGGAACTGAATGACCTGCCAGGTCTGCTCCTCGGTCATCGTCGCTGCGAAAACCGGCATCGGCGCGCGCCCCGTCCGGATCTTCCAGAACAAAGCGCCGTCGGTTTGGAGATGCCAATCGCCCTGCGTCAAATCCCGGGGCTTCGGATCCAGCGCTGCAGCCGCAGGGCCGTCTCCCTTGCCCCCGTTGCCGTGACAGGAGCTGCACAGGCTTGTGAAGAACAGCTTCCCGATCTTCAGCGATACAGGAGTCTTGGCGACCGGATTCTTCTTTCGCGCGGCATAGCCGGGGGCCTTCCAGGGTTGAGGAGACTCCTTCTGTGCCGGCGCACTGACGGCCAGCAGCAACAACGCAAGCCCAACCAGTGGAGGATATCGTCCTTGTATGGCTCTCATTTGGTTGCCAGGTTGCAACCAGTGTGCCAGTCGAACGGAGCTCGCATCCGTACGAAGGAACGACCGGTGTGGTGCCCCTCTCAGTGCGCACATGTTTCACTACACCTACGCACTCGACTCATCCAACGACGAGCGGTATCGCCTATGTCGACATCAGTATCTGACGACCATTACGCCAGATACTGGTGGCGAGGCCAAGGCATCTACTCCTGCCGAATCTCCTCGGTGGGTGCGCGACCTCGACAGGCATGGCAATCGCCGCGCTCCATGCCGAAAGAAAGCACGCCATGGTGAGCGACTACGGCCGCAAGAATCAGCCATTGCGTATCAACCGCGACGACCAGTCCTGGCTGCCTTCCTTACCGCTCACGCTACCGACCAAGCAAAGTGGCTAGTTCGATCACCTTGCCTGCTCGGAGAACCTTGACCGCCAACCTGTCGCCTTTGCGAAGGGCTCGCGTCGCCTTGGCTGCGGCGCTCGCTTCATCAGGCGATGAGAGCGAGCGACCGAGCATCTCAAGGATGACGTCGCCTCCAAGTAGAAACTCTCGCCCAGCAACAGTGATTCGAATCGTGCCGCCGCGCAGCCCGAGGCGTTCGGCCGGCGAGGACTCCGCGACCCGCTGGACGAGAATCCCCGTCTGTCCATCTGGGACGTTGACTGCTTGACTCATCTCCAGCGACATGGGTAGCGCGTCGAAGCCCAACCAGACTCTGCCGCGATTGAGAAGCAGGTCGCGCGTTACGTTCGAGGTGACCCCGAACCCGAACCCCTCGTTTGCTCCCGAAATCGACACCTGATGACTGACCGTCCCGATGACCTCGCCCTTCATGTTGAACATAGGGCCACCCGAGTTACCCCTTTGAATCGCGGCATCTGTCTGGAAGTGCTCGATGTGTCGCATCGAGCCGAGGAAGCTCTCGTCTTTTCGACGAGCGCTAATGTGCCCGACAGTCAACGTGTCTCGCAAATCGAACGGCGCTCCGATGACAAAGATCCGGTTTCCCACGCGCACCGTGTCCGAATCCCCGAGCTTCGCGATCGTCGCCCCTTGAGGCAACGGATTCTCAAGCTGAAGAAGGGCAAGGTCAGACCCGCGCTCCACCGAGACGATCCTTGCAGACATCACAGTACGATCCGAGAACTCCACCTGAATCTCGTCGGCTAGATCGACGACATGGGCAGCGGTCAGGATCGATCCCTCCAGGGAGAGCAAGACGCCCGATCCGACTCGCGAATCTGGCAGGCCCTTGGCCGGGCCACCGCCTCGCGCTTTCGCGGTCGCAGTGATCGTCACGACCGATGCGTGCACACGATCGAAAACGTCGGCCAGGTCTTGGTCTTGCGCGGGCAACGTGCAAGAGACGATGGCCAGCGTCGTGCTGGCTGCGATAATAAAGGTCTTCATGTCTCTACTCCACCAAGAGAACTCTACATCGAGCCAATCCACTTCACCGATGCGCACGCGCGGCAACCACAACCACACGCCGACAGACGCGAGATCGCGCGGCAGAGCGCAGCATCTGCACGTACTACGTCCCAACCTTCATCCTCGACGGTGCGACGCAGACGGTGGAGCGCGCGTTCCATCGCCCGATGAGCACGGTCTCGGTCGACCCCATCGGGGTAATCGAAGAAATGCACTGCCAATCTCATCGTGTCGCGCGAGACCTGAGCGAAGCCCTCACCCATAGCCATGATCTCGGTCGTGCCGTCTGCATGACTGACCTTCAGGACCCCGCAACGAAGCGCCGCAAGCATCGGCGCATGCCGCGCCAACACACCGACATACCCATCGGGAACAGGTAGACACACAGCCACCACCGGCCCGACGAAGACCAAGCCCTCCGGAGACCGGACGCGCAACTCGTATGGCAGCGCTGGCTTCATCCGGACATCGTTATCGCCGCTAGCCAAGGTCCATGACCTCACCGCCGTCGGGGGAATGGACTCTCATTGAGTGAGCGCTCCAACCGGTGGCGGCATCTGGATTCCGAAACGCCGCTCGGCACACTCTCGGAGACAATGAACCGCGGCACCGATGTCGTCGGTAATGGTCAATCGGTCGAGGTCCAAACGCGTGATCGCCCCACGGGCCAAGAGAGAGTCTGATAAGAACGCAACAAGTGGCTCCCAGTAGGCACGCCCCATGAGGATCAACGGGAAGTCGAGCACCTTCTCGGTCTGGATCAGGGTTGCCGTCTCAAAGATCTCGTCGAGTGTGCCGTAGCCGCCGGGCATCGCGACGAAACCGCTGCTGTATTTGAGCAGCATCACTTTGCGCACGAAGAAGTAGTGGAACTCGGTCCACTGCTGCACATACGCATTTGGCTTCTGTTCCTCAGGCAACACGATGTTACATCCAATGGAAGTCCCACCGGCCTCGGCGGCGCCGCGATTGGCAGCCTCCATAATCCCCGGACCACCCCCTGTCATCACTGCAAACCCATGCCGCGCGAGCTCGCCACCGACGGAACGCGCCATTGCGTAGTAGGGATCACCTTCGCCGAACCGCGCGGAGCCAAACACGGTGACCGTCGGCGGGAGTCCCCGGAACGCACGGAAGCCGCGCACGAACTCGTAGCCGATACGTACGACGCGCAAGAAGTCGCGGATCCGGCTGCCGGGGCCGGTCAGGAACTGCTGATCAGCGGCGTGCGGCGACACCTTCCCCCACGTTCCGTGGCCGAAGGCACACGAAGCGTCGTTCGTCGACGATTTCTCAGCCTTGGATTCTCGATGTTCCATGGATCCCCTTCGCTCAGTGGTGCTTGTATCGGCCAATGCCGGGTATGTCGTTCCAAGACGTAGTGCGATGACATTCGAAGCACTGTCTGACGTCGGCGTGCGGCTTGCGAGCGATCGTCGCGGAGATCATTTTGAAGTGCATCATGTAGTGGCTCGGCGGTGCCTGGTGACAGCTTGCGCACTCCCGAGATCGCGAGGACGGATGCCGGAACTCCGAAATCGCCCAAGCAGCCGTAGCGTGGCACTCGACGCAGTTCGCACCGAACAAGCCAACATGGGGATCTGCGGTTGCGTGGCAGACGTTGCAGTCGAGCGCCGCCTCTGCTGGTGTCACCTTCAGGTGCCACCGCCCACTGGGACTTGTGGATAGCGCGCCCACAAACTGCGCCAACTGTCGCGACTCAGGTTCATCACGCGCTTCGATCTCACGCAGACCAATCGAGGCAAGCGCCTCGTGGTCCATAGTTGTGGTCTGCGCCGACCGGCCGCGATGCTCTGGGTGGCACTCCCTACAACTCGAGACACTGCCATGAAACGCGGTCGGCTGGCGCTGCAGGAGTCTCTGGTTATTCGCGTGGCAGAGAATGCACTTGGCGGCCACGGGCCCTTCGATAGGAGAATGGCAAGCAGCGCAATCGCCAACCAACGATGCGTGTGCAGAAGACAGTTCGCCAGGATTCGCAAGACCTTGCCACAGCGAGGGCTCGCGTAACCGGGGCTGGATCAGGAGAGCGATCGATGCGCCACCAACGATGGTAACCGACCAGAACCACCAACCTCGTTTCGAACGCTTGCTCACGCCATCCACCGGAGTCCGAAGTAGATCGCCGCCCAGACATGCAGCGCCAGAAGAAGATAGAGCACCATGCTCAGCACGATGTGCAGGCGTAGCCATGCCCCGAACCATCGCTTGAAGCGCTCATGCGTTCCGATCGCGTATTCGAGATCCGCGCGAGACTCCGCCAAGCGCAGCGCCCGTGGCACGATCGAAGCCAGCACGGGGTCGTTGGCGGCATCGCTGACAAAGAAGGCGTCGACGAGACGCCGCCAAAGCCGTCGACCCCGGGCAATCGCTGCGGGGGCAGAGCCCGCCGCGGCGAGTGTCGTCTGCATGTCAGCGTAGGCGACTTCGATCTGGCCGAGTTGTGCCTTCTTCTGTCGCAGCTCAGCACTGATGTTCCTCAGCAGGTAGCGTCCGACGTAGCCGCTCAACACGACCACGATCGTGAGTCCCGCCAAGGTGGCACCGAGCACACTCTCGAAATGGTGCCCGGTATGCACCAGAACGAGTACGGGGCCGAGGATGCCCGCATAGATGTGCCACGCGAGCAACGTGCGCATCGGCACGCGCTGCGTGACGGACTTGCGCAGCGCAGGGATGCGCTTCACGAACATGTATGCCAGCGGGACCAACATCAGGACCGCGCCAACAATGCCGATCGCATGGCCCAGGCCACTGCCCGGAAACGTGCGCGAACGATGCAAAAGAAACCCGAGCCACAGAATGAGCATTAGCAGCACGAGGCCACCAACGACCGTGCTTTCGCGCTCCTGGGCGGTCTTCGTTGGCGCGGCGTCAGGCATCGACCACCACGTTCGCCTTGCTCTTAGCCTGACACGCGAGGACCAATCCTTCGGCCTTCTCGTCCGGCTCGAGCGAGTCCTCCAATTCCATCGTCACTTGGCCCTCGAGCAGTTTCACTTTGCACGAACCGCAGGTACCGGAACGGCACGAGTTGTCGATATCGACTCCGACTGCATCCGCGACATCGAGGATCGTCTGCTCCACGCCAATCGGGCCGGCCTTCTTTGAGCGAGAGAAGGAGGCGGTCGCCGGTGTCACCGTCGTGCTCTTGACTTCGGCCGGCGCATCCACAGACGCGCTTGGTTTTGCCGTCCCGGAACCAAACGCCTCGCTCTTGATGTTCGCCGCTGGCACGCCGAGTTCACCCAGGGCCTCCTTGACCGATGTCATCATCGGACCAGGACCACAGATATGGATCCTCTGTGACGTGATGTCGGCAACCGATTCCGCGATCAACTTCTTGGTCAAACGCCCTCGGGCACCCTTCCAAGCTTTGCCTTTCTCGCGGCTCATCGTGACGACCACGGTCAACTTGGCGTGTCGACGCTGCAGCGCTTCCAGCTCGTTGCGGTACAAGAACTCGCTCCTATCACGACAGACGAACAGCAGTGTGATCTGGCCGTCCCACCCCGTGTCTGTCAAGTAGCGGACGACGCTCATCAGAGGCGTGACGCCGACGCCACCTCCGATCAAGACAATGCTCGGTGCCTCTTTCCCCGTGAACGTGAACTTGCCCATCGGCGCCGACACGTCGAGCAGTGCTCCCTCGGTGACGTTGTCGTGGAGATGCTTAGAGACGACTCCATGCTCCTCTCGCTTGACGGTGATTTCGACGTAGCCACGTACCGTCGGCGCCGATGCGATTGTGTACGCACGCTTGATCGTCTTCTCGCCCTGCGCGATCGACAACGTCAAGAACTGGCCCGGCTTGAATCGAAAGGGCACGTCCGACCCGTCTTCTGCTAGGAGCCGATACGTCTTGATGCTGGGCGTTTCCTCGAAGACGCGACAGAGCCGGAGCTTGCCGGACCACTTCTCCGACTTTGCAGTCGCGACTGGGTGTGGTTGGCCGTCCGCTTGCGGTGGACTCGTCGATGTAGCTGCGCCAGATGAGGGAGGCACAACTGCTGGTGCCGCGTTCGAACCTGGACTCGCCAGATTTTCGAGCAGTTCCGCAGCTCGGCGCATCTTGTGGAAGTACATCCACATCATGACGACGGCAAAGGCCACCAAGAGCACCATCGATGATAGGTGGAACCACCCGAAACCGAAGGGGCCCGATAACCCTGGGGCGGGCAACGGCGGCAACAGGTTCATCTGACCTTTGAACCACTGCATCGCGACGCTGCGGGGCGCCCTCCCCTCGGACAGCGCCTGGTGCGCAGCAAGCCCACTCTCGAACTCGGCCAGTCCATCACGCATGGCCAGAACAGCAGACTGCATCGCTTGCCAGTCGTCACCAGGCGCTGCACCGACTAGGCCATCAAGTCCCAGCGAGAGGCGCGCGACACCCGTCTTCATCCGTTCGTGCGCCTTCGCTTGCACTTCTGCGCGCGCCTCTGGCGGCAGGTCAGGCAAGTCCATTAGCGAGGGGTAGAGCTCCTTGGGTGGGGGCACGCCCATCTTACTCATCATCTCGCCCATGCCCCCCATGCCACCACCCATGCCACCCTGCATACCTCCGGCGTCAGCGCCGCCGGCATTGCCTGGACCCTGGCCGGGGCTCGGGCCTGGACCCTGCTGCTCGGGATGGTGCGACGCGTGTTCGTCTGGCGACACCTGCGCCCGGACCAACCCCGTCAAGAGGCACATCCAAAGCGCTAGCGATGAGACTAGAGCAGCGATGCGCGCCGCGCACGTCGGTACAGTGGTGATGGAGCTCATGCCTACTTGCCGACGCCCTCACTTGACTCGGCTCGATACTCGCCCACCAGCCGAAGGCGTTGCTCATCCGTCAGGAGCTTCGCCGCCTTGCCAACGCTGCGGATGAACGCAAGGCGCATGTCCGCCTGCATCACCCCGATCTCCCCCACCTTTGCGGCGACGCCCTCGACGCTTGGCTCACCAGCACTCGTCAACACCCAGAGTTCCTGCTCGGCATGCTCGATCCGGCGCTCGAAGTTGTTCTGCTGAAGCTGCGACTCTTCGTGAACCTGTGCCAGTTGTTTCAGCTGATTCGGACTCAACATGAGGGCCTCGGCGTGCTCGAGGAAATGGTCGCTGGCACCGATGTGGTAGATGTGCGACGCACCAGGGAATCCCGGGAGCGCTGACACGACGGCTACTCGCCCCGGTTGCTGACCACGATCCATCGTCCCCATCATTCGCATGCGCTTCATCTTCTCCATGCGCATGGCACTCATCCGCCCCATCGCCATGGCCGAGTCGGCGCCATCGGCATCTTGCATCGAGGACATGGTGCTCGATGTCCCCTTGCCCATGCCCTCTCCACCTTGCATCGACGAAGAGCTTTTCATGCCGCCCTTACTCATGCCTTTCATCATGCCCATGCCGCCCTTGGCCTTCATCATGGCCATGCCCTTCATCATGCCCATGCCGCCCTTGGCCATGCCTGGCGCTGAGGAATCGCTCCCCATGTTCATGCCCCCTGCTGCGGAGCTACCCGTGGCTTGGCCCGCACCGGAGACCGGCATTGATTGCCCTTGGTGACTCTGATGTAGCGCAGCCTCAAGCTTGGCGACCTTGGCCTGCAATTCGACAAGCTGTGCGGCAAGCTGTTCAGAAGCCGTTGCCTTCTTCTGCGCTGCGTGCTGAGCGTGCTTTTTGTGGTCGTCGGGGTCCTGCTGTGGCCGTGGCGCCGCAACGGCCGTGCTACAAAGCAGCGCGCCGGCCACCACCCAATTCGACCATGAATTTGCCGCGTTCTTGATTGTTCTCATGCTTCTGCTCCTCGCTGTTTGTTTGATCAATGACCTTGCGTGCCCGTCCCTCAACGGAGCCCGCTTGTCCTGAACGTTCACTTCTGGTGATCCACCGGCTTGCACTTGTCCCACGCCACTCCGTCAGCTGCACATCCTGCGCACTTGACCATGTGAACCCCGTTCTGGATGTAGATGGACATCTCAGATTTGCAGCACGGGCACTCGTAGGTGTTGATGACCTCGTTCTGGTTGGGGCCCGACGCTGGATGTTCCGTCCGGGCTGCACGCACCGCGTCAAAGCACTCCTGGCAGACGCCGACCTTGTCATGCTGGGTTCCATGCTGGGGCGTTGCGCAACTCACGAGCGGCAGTGCGACTGCTGCCCAAGCGATACACCGAAAATATAGGGATTTGTGACTCATGGGATTCCTTACGGTTGGGGTTCGCCGACCCTGCAACAACCCAGTTGGGTCGCCGCCGGCCGGGCAGTGATTGTTGTCTCACACAAAGGCGACATGCATTGGCGCCCGCAGTCGACGCCATGCGCTTGATTGACCAGTGGATCCCACCTGCCTTGTCCGCGTCGTGCGTTCATCGCAGGTACGCAGTCGATGCGTAGTTCCGCACCATTCGACGCGTGTGGAAGTACGATCCATTGACGGCGATGGCGTGGCGCACGACATTCGCCCACGCCATCGTGTCGCCGTAGAACATCGGAGCAATTGTCGAGCCGAGCTTGTCGTACAGTTCGCCGGCGTCGTCGGAATCCGCTGCAGAATGTGCGTCGCGCGTCCCGATCGCCCATCCGGTAACACCTTCGATGTGCCCCTCCAGCCACCAACCGTCGAGCACGCTCAGGTGTGGCACACCGTTGGCAGCAGCTTTCATGCCGGAAGTTCCCGATGCTTCGAGAGGCTTGCGCGGCGTGTTGAGCCAAACGTCACACCCGGCAACCATGACTCGCGCGAGATCCATGTCGTAGTTCGGCAAATAGACAACGCGCACTTGGTCACCAAGGGCGCGCCCGGCTTCGACGACGGACTGGATCAGGTGCTTGCCGCCTTCGTCCTGCGGATGCGCCTTGCCTGCGAACACGAACTGCAGCCCGCCCGTG
>CAXBFC010000309.1:0-9800 GCA_963974725.1 uncultured bacterium
AGCGGCACGAACTGTGCTAGCAGCGGCTTCGCCAAGGAGCCACTCCATGAACCCGCTGCTGCCAAGCCTTCTCGTCCTTCTGTCTACGCAGCTCACTGCGCAAGGCCTGCTGATCGGATCAGAATCCCAGACTGATCCAGAATCCCAGACCGAGCCACGACCGCGGACCACGGCAGGTCCAACCTTGCGTGCTGGCGTGCACATCATCAGCACCAAGATCCACGCCGATATCGTCGACGGAGTCGCGACGACGACGATCGACCAGATGATCCACAACAACACGCCACGCATCGCCGAAGGCACGTGGTTTTTGCCGCTTCCAGCCGGAGCTGTGGCTGATGCCTTCACGATGACCGTTGGTGGCAAGGAGATCGCCGGAGAGGTGCTCGACGCGGGTGAGGCGCGCGCGGTCTACGAGTCGATCGTGAGGACGCGGCGCGACCCAGGGCTACTCGAGTATGCCGGCGAAGGCATGCTGCGCGCGCGCATCTTTCCGATTCCAGCCCATGGTGACGTTGGCATCACGGTACGCCTGCGCCAGGTGCTGCAGCCAACCGGTGGCATGTATGAATGGAGCTTCCCGCTGGGTGTCGCCAAGTTGGGCGACGCGGCATCCGGACCAGTCGGTCTCGAGGTTCGGATCGTATCGCAGGCTGCATTGGGTTCGGTTGTTACGCCGCACGCCAGCGCGGAGATTCGACGCAAAGGCGAACACAAGGCGACAGTGTCGCTGGAAGGTGAGAAGGGTGAACTCGAAGACCTTCGCGTACTGTATGGCCTGAGCAAGCAAGAGTTCGGGTTGCACATGCTGCCATACCGGATGGCAGGCGAGCCGGGATACTTCACTCTGCTGCTGTCGCCACCACGCACTCTAAGTGACGACAAGGTGCCTGCCCGCCTCGTGCAACTGATCGTCGACACGTCTGGCTCGATGAAGGGCAACAAGATCGTGCAGGCTAAGGCATCCCTGCACGCGTTCTTGCGCACACTGCGGCGCGAAGATCGATTCCAGATCATGACCTTTGCTTCGAGTGTCGAGACCTTCTTCGACGCTCCGCGCCAGGCAACGGCGGCAAACATCGACGCGGCCACTGCGCGGATCGAGTCGCTCGAAGCCATGGGAGGCACCAACATCGGCGATGCGTTGCGCGAAGCACTCGAAGCCGCCTCGCCTGTTGATGATGCGGCTGCATTGCTGACGCAGATTGTCTTCATCACCGATGGCAAGCCGACGGTCGGCCTGACCAAGGCCAAACAGATCCTCGCACTCACCAAGCAAGTAGACCGGGCGCGCACCCGGATCTTCGCACTCGGCGTCGGTGACAGGATCGACGTTCGCTTGTTGGATGACCTGGTTGCCCAACACCGCGGTGCCCGCGACTTTGTTGGCTCCAATGAGGAGATTGAGGCCAAGGTCGATGCACTGTGCCAGAAACTCTCGCGTCCGGCGTTGACCGATGTTGTCGTCCGTGTCGATGGACTCGACGTATTCCAGCATCACCCGACCCGGACCCGCGACCTGTTCTGTGGCGAGATGATGCAGGTTGTCGGCCGCTATCGCGATCACGGCAAACGCATCGTGCGGGTCAGCGGCCGCCAAAACGGCAAGCTGGTCGACTACGAGTTTCCGGTCGAGTTTCCGCAGGTCGCCGCGAAGCACGATTTCGTGCAGACGTTGTGGGCGCGGCAACACGTTGCAGCTCTGCTCGACGCGATTCGTCACAACGGGCCGAAGCACGAACTGCTGCAAGAGGTCCGGCAGCTGGCGACGCGCTACGGGATCGTGACTCCCTACACGTCACAGTTGATTGTAGAAGAAGGCATGCGACTGGCGGGGCGGCCGGTAGGGAGACGCGCGCCAATTCGGTATCGGGGGCCTGGTGACGTCAAGCCGCCTGCTCCCGGTAGCGGCGGCGGCTCTGGCGGGCCCGCAATGGCTGGGCCGTCGAGCCCACCTGCAGGTCCTGCCGGGCCGGCGACTGGCAGGCCATCCGGTCCGACGACCGGCGGTCCGTCCGGGCCATCCGCACCCGCCCCGAACGCGCTCGCGGCTGGAGCACCTGGCCTGCGCAACCTCGGCAAGTCGCGATCCGGCAAGGTCGCGATCGACGAAAGCAAGGCGATCCACACCGGCAGCGATGACTTCTACCTTGGCACCAGGAAAGCCGCGCCCAAGGCCGGGGCCAATGCGAAGCAAAAGAAGCTGTTGCATCGCGCTGCCGGGCGCGTGTTCGTGCAGGTCGACGGGGACCTCGTCGAACAGGGACTTCGTATGGAATGGCGCAAGCACGCAGTGACGGTGTATGCGTTCTCGAAGGACTACTTCGAACTACTCAAGCAAAAGCCGGAGCTCGCCAAGATCCTCGCGCTGGGTGATCGCGTAGTGTTCCGTGATGGCGAACGCATCGTGCACGTCAAACCACAGGACAAGCAGAAGGCAGCGCCGGTCATTCGTTAGCGGGACTTGCGCGGTGTCTGATGCCTGCTGGGTGAGGGGGAGTCGACGTTGTTCGGATCTTCGCATGGTCTTGATGCCCTCAGCGTCGCCTAAGACGAACAGTGGAATGTGCAATGCATGACCCGCGTTGACAAAACCCTAACGTCTCGCTTCGAACTCAAATACTGGCTGCATCCATCGCTGGTGCCGCAGCTGCGCAACGCGATCGCACCGTTTACCAATCTCGATGCATTCGCAGCAAGGCTGCCGAACAACCGATACACGATCACCAGCCTGTATCTCGATAGCCCGGCGCTCGACCTGCACCGGGCCACCATCGAAGGCTATCGCAACCGGTTCAAGTTGCGCGTGCGCTACTACGACGACAAGCCCAGTGATCCGGTGTTCTTCGAGATCAAGAAGCGCGCGGAAGGTGTGATCTTGAAACGGCGCGCACGAGCGACTCGCGAGGCTGCGCTTGCCTACCTGCGCGGTGATGCAAGCGCCGTGCATGGCGTCTCCTCGGACCTCGAGGAGTTCTTGCAGACGGCCTCGTCGATGCGGGCGGGGCCTGCAGTTCGCGTGCGCTACGACCGCGAGGCCTACGAGTCGTCAACGGGTGATCCGGTGCGCATCACGATGGATACGAGCTTGATGTATGCCTCCAGCAACCATCAGCAACTCAGTGCCCACGGGCCCGGTTGGACGCCGTGTCCCAGCAAGGGAGTCGTGCTCGAAATCAAGTTTACGGACACCTGCCCGTATTGGGTCATGGACACAGTCAAAGCGCTTCGTCTCGAACGCACATCGGTCGCGAAGTATGTGCTGTGCATTGATGATGCGGTGCAACGCGGCGGCAATACCTTCAAGCTTGGCCGAACTCTCGAAGCCTGAACGCAAGGGGATCCATCGTGGCACAACTAGAAGGATTCTTCAGCCTGCTCGATGTCGCGGATGCGGCGCCAGTCCTGACGCTGCGCACGCTGATCATGGCATTGCTGTTGTCGTTCGTGCTCGGGCAAGGCATCGCGTGGGTCTATCACCACACGCATACCGGGCTTTCGTATTCACGGGGGTTCACCCAGTCGCTGGTCGTGCTTGCGATGATCGCAACCGTCGTGATGTCGGTAATTGGCAACAATGTCGTGGCAGCCTTCGGCCTGATCGGTGCCTTGGCCGTGATTCGCTTTCGCAACGTATTGAAGGACACGCGGGACACGTGCTTCGTCTTTCTGACGTTGGTTCTGGGAATGGCGATTGGCTCGCACCGGTTTGCCGTGGCATTGATTGCAGGCGCGATCCTGATGCTGGTCTCGACCTGGCTGCACTTCACACGATTCGGCACGCGCGGCATCTTCGATGGGCACATCTCGTATCGTTCGAGCCATTCGGAAGCGTGGTCGCCCGAAGTCAAGCGCCTGTTCGCCCGCCATTGCCGCCGCCAGAAAGCAGTGACGACGCACGACTCTGGCGACGAGCTGGAACTGGTCTATCAAGTGCGCCTGCGCAACCGCCAACGCGGCCGCGACTTTGCCGAAGAACTGCGCGCAGCAGTTGGCATTCACAACGTCGCACTCGTGTTGCGTGACGACATGGCGGAGCTGTAGACGATGAGATCCAAGATCAAACGCATTCCCGTGCCACTCGCGCAGCGCCTGGAAGAGTGGCTGCGCGGACCTCTCGTGTTGCTGGTCTGGCTTGCTGCCGCCGCCGCTGCGGGGTGGTTGTTCCTGCAACAACCGGCCCATGCACCACTGCGTGGCTGGGTTCCAACGACCGATCACACGCTCAGTTCTCCGATCGCCGGAATACTGCAGACTTGCCTCGTGCGACCCATGCAGAAGGTCTCTGCGGGTGAGGTCGTTGCCCGACTGGATAGCAGTTCCCTGGCTCAGCGCCTGGAAATCGCACGGGCGCGTACCGCCGAACTACGCGCGCAGGTGGCAGACGCGATCACTGCTATGGAAGAACAGAACGTTCGCGATACCCGGCAATGGTCCGTCGACCTGCATCGCGCTTGGATCCATGAGACGACGCTCGCACTGGATGCGATGCAGTTGCAGATCGACTTGACCGGCGATCGCCTCGAAGCGAATCACCTCGCAAGCCAGCGCCATCGCCTCGAGGGGCTCGAGAGTGCTGACGTCATTGCCTGCGCAGCAGTCGAACGTGTTGCCTTTGCGCACACCAGCGCGACGGAACGGGCGCGCGCCAACGCCGACAATCAGAAGGTGATTGCCGAACGGCTGGCGAGTGCGGCCGTGCACCGTCTACGGCTCCAAAAGCTTTCGCCTACTTCCACGGCAACTACGCTGCAACCGCTACAGGGGCTGCGCGCCGCGATCGAGGTAAGCGCGCTAGAGACTGCAGCACTCGAACACGAACGCAAAGCAACCGTGGTGACGTCATCCGTAAGCGGCAGGGTCATGGAGGTGTTGGTGTCGGTGGGGCAGGCTGCGCTCGCGGGCCAGCCCATTGTGCGCATCGCGAGTGACGCCACGGATCGCGCCATCGTCTTCGTAACCGCCGTCGCCGCTTCCGAATTGTGCATCGGCCAGAAAATGCAGCTTGTCGCGCGTGACCGGAGAACGAGTACGCAGCGTGCAATCACCGCAATCGGTAGTCGGGTCGAGCAACTTCCCGAGCTGCTGTGGCCCGCACCCACCGTGCCTGCTTGGGGGGTCGCAGTGGAGCTTGCCCTGGATGACGCTGCTGGGTTGTTGGCCGGGGAGGCAGTGCGTGCGCGGCTGTAGAACTGTGGCGCGGCATCCGTCTGGAGCTAGGGGCATGGCGCCCGCGACGAACGCGTTCGACTGGGCCTATTCGACTGGGCCTACTCGATTGGGCCTACTCGATTGGCGAGTGAGCAACGCAGTCGAGCGTTGTTTGCGTTGGTGGAGTCGTGGCTCAAGCCACCGTTCCACGTGATGTCGGTGACCTTCTCGTCTCACTGCCGATTACCTGGCGCCTTGCGAATCACGACGTGAGTTCTCAATCGCATCTGACGCAATCCGTCAGCGGCACGGGCCCGGACGCGGTAGCATGACGCTTATGGGCCGTCCGCGCGTGAGTGACCGCAATTGCAGCCCTCTCGACCACACGTTCCGAATTCGCCCACCACGCCAACGATGTCCGACCCGATCCTCAAGATCATCTCGAGCGATGGCTGCCAGTCGTACCTGCTCGGCTGCCCCGCGACTCGCGCCTGCTTGCTCATCGACCCGAAGGTCGGCCAGGAGAGTGTCTACACCTCGATGATGCAGCACTACGGCCTCGAACTCGCCGCCGTGCTCGACACGCACACGCACGCCGACCATCTCTCGGCGACGACGAACTTCATGGGCGCCGGCGTGCCACTGTGGATGTCGGGTGCGACCGAGGTCCAACGCGAACTCAATGGGCTCGAGCATGGGCAAGAACTCGCGGTCGGCGAGCTGCGCTTTCAGGTGCTCGCGGTACCCGGACACACGCCGGACTCCATCGCGCTCTTCGGTCACGGGCTGGTGGTGACCGGGGACAGTCTCTTCGTTGACGGCTTGGCCCGCGCGGACTTCGTCGGTAGCGATCCGGAGCTGCTCTACAACTCGGTGCGCTCGCGCCTTCTGAGCTTGCCGGGGGACACCCTTGTGCTGCCCGGTCACGGCTACAACGACCTGCTCTTCAGTACGATCGATTGCGAGCGCGAACGCAATCCATGCCTGCGCTTCGTGGATGGCGCGGCGTACGCGGCGAGCCTCGATTCCAGACCCGGCGCGGGCAACTCCCGGGCTGTCGACGCCAATCTAGTCATGAACTTGCACGCGTCCCCGGAATTGCCAAAGTCCACCGGCATCGCCGCCGCTTGCTGTGCGAGCCCGGGCGGCAGCACAGCGGTGACCATCGACGAGGTTGAACCGTCCGAGGCCCAAGCGATCCACGCGGGGATCAGCGGTCCCGAGCAGTGGATCGACGTGCGGGATCCCCACGAATACCAATCGGGGCGCATCCCTGGCACGACCAACATCCCGCTGTCCGAGTTGGGATTCCACTTGCCGCGTTTGCGCGGACATCAGCCACTCTACTTGAGTTGCCGTTCCGGGGTTCGCTCCGTGACGGCCGCCAAGACCCTGCAACGCCTCGGCGTCGCATTGCATCCTGTGAGTATCGGCGGCGGCATCCTCGGTTGGCAGGAGCAAGGATTTGCGATCGAAGGGGTCCCGGCGACGTAGTGCCGATCGCCTTCGTGCAACCTCGCCGACGACCAATGAGTCGTTGGCAGTTGCTGCCGACTGCCGTCAAAGTGTGTGACGACCTGCTCCTTGCTGGCTGAGTGAGCGAACCCTAGAGCAGCTGCGCGACAAACTGCGCCACGATCCAACTCAGTGCCAGCGGCACCAGCAACGTCGTCATCGAGAGCAACACCGCGAACGCCTGCAGTGCGCGGCCCCGGCGGCGTGCGGCTTGCGCGTGCAGCACCGGGGTGTCGCGCACGACCCGTGTGTCGGGTGGTGGGAAACGTTCGGTCCGCACAGTCGCGCGCCCGAGCTGCCACAGCCAGCGGACCGGCCAGTGCATCGGCAGAGCCACGATCGCGATCGCTGCGATGGCGTAGTGGATCTGGGCCAGCAGATCCGCGGAGTTGGCCGTCGGATTGCGCAGGTTCGCTTGCAGCAATAACAGCATCGGCAGCGCAGCGGCGAAGCCAAGGCCCGCGCGCACAGCGACTCGTCGCTGTAAGGAACGATCCCGTTGCTGAATCTCGGCGTGCATGGTTGCAGCCCACGTATCGGCGCAGCTGGCGATCGGGATCAAGCTGCCGCTGCGAGCACGTTGGCATCGAACGCGCCCAGGCATGGGGTCAGACGGTAGGATTCACCACATGCCGATCCACTCCGGAGTGCTGGTTGCCATTGGCGCCGTAGCGGGCACCTTGTTGACGTTCTCGTTGATGACGTGGGGAGCGGGAACCGGTTCGCCGGTTGTGGGGGGCGAAGGCACCGCAAGCTCCAGCGGAGCTCGGCTGCAACCCGTCGACGCCGTAGCAATCGACCTGCAGCCGATCTTGGATCGCCTCGACGCGTTGCGGCGTGACATGCAAGAACTTCGCGATGCGCATCGCGCCAACGAACCGGAACGTGTTGCGGTGGTGCACAGCACGCCTACGTCAGTGGACGTCGAATCCTTACTCGTTGCGTTCGATGAAATGGCGCGTCGCAAGCTCAAGACGATGAGCACAGATGAGTTGCTCGCCAGCGCCCGCGAGCTGCGCCGCAACGGTGCGTCGAGAATGGAGGCCATGGCACGTTACGAAGCGCTACTGCAGCGTGAGCTGGATCCCAAGTTGCGCGGTGACGCGATGATCGAGCTGGCAACCATGCAGCGCAGTGGCGGGACTCCGGATTCGTTGCGCGCTTCGGAACACACGCTGCAGGCCGTGATGGACTTGCGAGGGCCGCAAAGTGAACAGGGGTTGCAGGCTGCTTACCAACTCGCTTGGACGGCCAGTGCGATGCAAGATCCGCAGCGCGCTCTCGAGCTCGCTCGTTCGGTCGCGCAGAGCCCCGTCGCGAGCAAGCACATGCGAACCCACGGCCAGTGGGCCGCGGCGATGATGTTGGAACAACTTGGCGATGCTCAGGCAGCCCGCACTTCGCTGCAACAACTGCTGGCGCGAATCGAAACGGATTCCAGCCTGTCGGCATTGGCGGCGCTGGTGAGGAAGCGCCTTGGGCAGGAGTAGCGCAAGCGCCCATCGGTCATGCAACCAGCCGCGGTGCGATCGTGCGTTTGCAGGCGGGGTGTTGCGCGCGATGGGGCATGGGTTCGAGGTGCCGGAGTTGGCACCAGTGCGGGTGCCGCCTAGTGCGTGCTCGTTGGCGGCTGCCAGAATGGGAGAGCGAGTCAGGCGGTTGGGTTCTGGTGGTCGTGGCCGCAGTTTCTTTCCCCAACAGTCGGCGCTCGTCAAGCTCGGCAGAGTAGGTGCTGGCGCCGGGCATGGCGCCTTCTTACCGTGCGGGCATCATCATGCAGCGGCGACTCCCCAAGGCATTGAAGAAGGGCGACGAGGTCGCGGTGATCGCGCCGGCGAGCGGTGGCTTCCTGCCTGATGCGCTCGCGCGCGGTTGCGCCCGGCTGCGCGAGTGGGGCTTCGAGCCGACTCTGCTACCACACGCGCGCGAACGGCTCGACTGGCCCGAAGGCTGTGCCATGGCGGCGCCCGACGCGGCGCGGCTCGCCGACCTGCAGCAGGCGCTCGACGAACCGCGGTTCCGCGCCGTGCTGTGCACGCGGGGCGGCTACGGCGTCGGGCGACTGCTGCCGCAGCTCGACTGGACGGCGTTCGCCGGCGACCCGAAGCCGATCGTCGGCTACAGCGACCTGACCGCGCTGCACGCTGCCGCGCGCGTCGCGACCGGCGTGGTCACGCTGCACGGGCCGATGGTCGCTACGACCGACGCGATGGACCCCGGCGCACACGGCTGGGAACTGCAGCGGCGGTTGCTGACGGAGACGCGCGCGCCCGTCGAGCTGCCGGCTGCCGTCGACTCGCAGGTGCTCTCCGCGGGCGCGGCCGAGGGGCCGCTGGTGGGCGGCAACCTCGCGCTCGTCCAGAGTCTGCTTGGCACGCCCTGGCAGCTCGATATGCGCGGCGCGCTGGTGTTCCTGGAGGACATCGGCGAGGCGCCGTACCGCGTGGACCGCATGTTGACGCAGCTACTACAGGCCGGTGCGCTGCGCGATTGCGCGGGGATCGTGCTCGGCGACTTCCACGCCGACGATACGCCGCTGGCGAGCGTTCATCCCGGCATGCAGGCGGTGCTCGTCGAGCGACTGCAAGGGGCGGGCGTGCCGGTCGCTTGCGGCTTCCCGATCGGCCATCGCCCCGGCGCGTGGACGTTGCCGTTCGGCGCGATGGCACGGCTGCATGCGCGAGCCGACGGCCCGGCGATGCTCGCGCTGCTCGAGCCGGCGGTGCAGTCGTGAGCGGTGGTTGGCAACTGCGCACGCGGCCGTTCGCACTGGAGCTGGTCAACCGCTTCACGATCGCCAACAGCTCGCGCACCACGACGCCGACGCTGCTCGTCGAGCTGGAGCGCGACGGGATCGTCGGCTACGGCGAGGCGTCGATGCCGCCGTATCTCGGCGAGACCCAGCAGAGCGCGGCGGCCTTGCTCGCGCGCATCGACCTGGACGCCTGTGACGATCCGCTGCACCTCGGCGACCAGCTCGCTGTCGTCGACGGGCTCGCGCCCGGCAATACCGCGGCGAAGGCGGCATTTGATATCGCGCTGCACGATTGGTTCGGCAAGCGGCTCGGCCAGCCGTGCTACCGGCTGTTCGGCCTGACGGCCAGCGACGCGCCGGGGACGTCGTTCACGATCGG
>CAXBFC010000310.1:0-9787 GCA_963974725.1 uncultured bacterium
CGGAGCCCGCAAAGCGGGCGGCAGGCAACGCCTGCCGTCTGACGAAGGCCGCGGGACATTCGGGCGTGCTTGCCAAGTTGCGGGTCAGATATGTGGGCTAGACCGACGGTGTCAGATCCGTCAGGTCAATAATCTGGTCTCGGGCAACTGCCAACTTGCTGAGGTAGTCCCGCCGCGAACATTGCTGCACGCCGAGAGACATCAGATGTTCCGTGGGCATCTGGACGTCGAGCAAGGTGATGCCCTTCCGGAAAAGCGAGCGAACGAGGGCGACCACGGCGACCTTGGACATGTCCGTTACCCGGTGGAACTTGGACTCCGCTGCGAACAGTCCGCCGACCTGCACGCCATACGTGCCGCCAACCAGCTCGTTGCCGATCCAGACCTCGAGGCTGTGGGCGTGGCCCAGCCGGTGAAGTTCGGTGTAGGCAGCGAGCATCTCGGGGATGATCCAAGTGCCGCCGGCGCGCCGCTCCCCGCAGGCGCGCATGACCCGCTCGAAACAGGTGTTCCACGTCAGCCGGAAGTCCACGCGCCGCAAGGTCTTGGCTAAACTGCGCGAGATGTGCAGGCTGCCGGGATCAAAGTTGGCACGCGGATCCGGGCTCCACCACATGGGGATGTAACCCTCGTCATACCAAGGGAATATGCCGCTTCTGTAGGCATCGAGCAGACGCGCCGGCGCCAGGTCGCCGCCAACTGCCAGCAACCCCTCCTCGTCGTAGCCTTCCGGATCGGGGAAGCCCTCACCTGGGTTCGCATCGAGGAAGACCGGCAGCCTTTCGACCACTACTTCTCCTTCAAGCGGCGCAGGGTGGTGTTCTGATCTTCGCGATCACCCAGCTGTAGCACTTCGATGTCGCCGTCGTTGAGCGGCCGGAAATAGACGCGCAGACCGAGCGAGGCGCGCAGGCTCCACGTGTCCTGGCCACCGAGCTGTTTGACCTCAAGGCCGGGATAGCCATGACCCTCGGTGCAGAACAGGAAGATCGCCTGGACGGCTCGCTCAACCGAGCGACGGTCCTTGCCTTCGATCGACTTGTAGAACGCCGGCAAGAAGTGCGGCACAAGAATGCGGCGCTCCGCCTCCGGAAGGGGCAGCATCGGCTTCTTCTTGCGCCGCCGACTCGCCGGGATCAGAGATTCCAACTCGGCAACCTCGTCTTCGAGTTCGCGCGTGCGCGAACGGTCGCGCGCCAGCTGACGGCGCATCTCGTGATCGGCCGCCAAGAAGCTCTCCCGCTCCGCCTCGAGCTCGTGCAAGCGATGCTGCAGCTGCTTGTCGCCGCGCGACACTTGGGCCCTGTTGGCGAGCTTCTCCGCGTCGTGCGTGGCGCGACGCGCGTGCGCCAGTTCTTCTTGGGTTGCCGACAACTGTCGCTCAAGTTCGGCTTCTCTCGCCCGCGCTCGGCCCTGGCTTTCTCGGGCGCGCTCAAGCTCTCCGCGCAAACGGCTGACATCGGCTTTGCGCAACGCCAGCAGCGCGCGCGCTTCGCCGGCGGCCTCCGCATCGGCCCGCTGCTGCTCCGCGTCGGGTGAGGGTGGCTCGGCGGGCTTGGGCACCAGTAGCGACACGACGTCTTCCAAGCGCTTGGCGTCCCGCTGCTCCGCCAACAATGGCGCCAACACCTTGGCCGGTGCCCGCTCGATGCGGAAGCCACCTTTTGGCGTCACACCGAGCTTTTGGGCGACCTTGCGGAGCTGGTCCACGGGAGCCAGGTGCAACAGCAGCAGCTCCAGCGACAACGTTCCGTCCGCTTTGAGCACCTGCTCGCTGAGCGCTTTCAGGGTTACAGCCGAGGAGTCCACGCCGGCAATCTACCGCGAGTGGGCCGTCGAACGCGTGCCCAATCCGAACACCTGTCGCTCAGCGCGGATAGAGCGGGGTCACCGGATACTCAGTGAACTCAAGGGCATCCCACTTGCGTTCGATCGCCTCGCGTTCTTCCGGTGTGACCGGTGCAGGATCCTGCCACGAACGGTATGCCGCCCACTCCACGGCATCGAACGGTGCGCCGACCAGCGTGCCGACCTTCCACAGAACAAACGACGGAAACAAGAAGACCGACAGCGGATCGCGGGCCTCTTTCGGCTGCGAGCGATAGACGACCAAGGTCACCGGCAGCGACACGATGTCGATCGGAACTCCGAACGCAAAGCCCAGCGTGCCACCGACGGTCGAAGGCAAGCGCGTGAACCAAGTGCGCCCGTGGCGGTCATCGACCAGTTCGCTGGTGTAACGAACGACCGGCGCGCACGAGCCCATCGCCAACAAGGCAACGCACGGCAACAGCGCCGTTGCGAGCCGTCGGTCCCGCCGGGTTTGGTGGACCTCGCGGGTCTGCCGAGCCTGGCTGCCCGGAATGACCGGAATGCCCAGAATGCCCGGAACGCCCTGGCTGCCCGGTTCCCGCAAGGGATGGTCGCGACCCAGACAATCCTGGGTCCGATTCGCTACTAGGTCCGGGGTTCGCGGCGCGCGAACTTCATTTTCTTGATGTACCAAGCATCCTCCATCTCAGGCTCCGGAGTCCTCTTGCGGCTCAGCCACCCGTCCGCAGATGCGTTCTGGACATGCACGTCGCGCAAGCGCCAGACGGACGGCGAACCAGTCGCCTCCACGCCCTTGCGAGCTCCGGACTCACAGTTGAAGAGCACAGCGTAGATGAAGTCCATACGGACCTTGGTCTTGTTGCTCGAAGTCCCCCACTTGATGTCGACCACGTGGTCCGTGACCTTCTGCTTGCCGACGGTGGTGTTCTCGGGCTTCGACTTGCCTGGGTTGAAGTCGTTGGCCCTGATGTTGCTACTGACCGACATGATCTGGCCCTGGAAGTAGACGGCCGGATTTTCGATCGCGCGAGACGTCGTGCGACTGTTCTGGGCGACCACCTCGATCTTCTTCTGCAGCGAGCCGATTTGTTCGAGCCAGCCGCCCGGACGCGTCGAGTCGCGCAAGGATGCCTCGCAAGACTCGATCTTCTTCTGCAGGTCGTTGACCCACCAGGCACCTGCCGGCAACAGCAGAACCGACATCAAGATGATCCCCTTGTAGAGATCCATCGTCTTCAGAAAGTTCATCGTACTTCCTCCTCAGTGCGAGCCGCAACCGGTTGGTTCATCGCCAGGTAGTCACGCTCAAGCAGACTGTCACGCTCAATCAGGGCACCAATGCGCCCACTCGGACCGAACGGCTGGAACGATTCCTTGATGTCCAGGACGAACGCAATGTGCGCGCCGGCAATCTGCTTGTCGGCAAAGTCCGTGAACGTCGTCGCCGTGCCAGCGAACTGAACGGTCTGACCAGCCTGCTTCGGCTGATCGAACGGCGACTCCGGCTTGTCGATTTCCAACTTGAAGGCACGTTCGACCGCGTTCTGGCGCGCCCGGAAGTCCTCGCCGCGCAGCGCCATCGTGAACGATAGCTTCTGCCCGCTCATGTCGAGGTTGATCGAGGCGACGAGGTAACGGCCCAGTTCGGGTTCGACGCTCCTGAGCACCTCCGCCCAACGAACCAACACTGCGAGGCCAGATTCGAGCGCGACGTCTTCGTATACGCCAGACGCCTTTTGCTTCTGCGCCGCGACGATGCGCAGCTTGTCGCGCACGAGTCGCACACGATCGGCAACCGGCATTTCCTTCAGCTCCTCCATCAAGTCTTTGAACGAATAGACGATCTTGTCGTTCTTGGTCACGCCGAAGTAGTTCTTGTCTTGAAACCACTTACCCTGGAACAGCGTGTTGAGCTGGCCGTGGAAGATGGCCGCGTTCGGGCGCTTCGGGTCATGAAACGTCTGGCCGATCTCGAGTTCGAGCACCTTGAGCTTCATCGACTTCTGGTTCGCGAACACGAACATCGCGAGCAGCGACACCATGCAGGCGATCGCCAGCGGGAACTTGATGCGGTCAAAGCCACCGGTCTGGGCGAGGTCTTCCTGGCGCAGGTCGAAGCCTTCGGGCCCACCCAGGCGACCGAGCGCGAGACCAACGGCAATCGCCATTCCCGGCGACTGCTCGTAGGCTTCATCATCATCGAGATCGTGCGACATGTGCGACAGCACATCGAGTTCTTGTGGCGCGTAGCCAAACACGGCCTCGAGCACTTCGGCGACGCCATTGCGGCGTGAAGCGTCACCACTGATCCAAACCGAACGAATCTGTGCGGCCCTGCCCGAGGCGGTCAGGAAGCGCGTCAACTCGCGCGCCAGGCGCTGTAGGAACTTGGCGTTGGCAGCCTCGACCTCACTGTAGGTAACGATCTCGTTGGTCGACGTTGAGACGATCGCGGCTTGCTCGGGAGCGCCTTCCTCAGAGACGTCGCCCTCAAGCGCGCCGTCAGACGCCCCAAGAACGTCTTCGTCGGCATCCGCATCCCCAGGCAACTCGTCGACAATCGTCGGCACCGAGGCCATCGATTCGACATGCACGTCCGCGCCGGTGCGCAGACACTCTTCGATCGTCAACCGCGCCTGCTCGGGATCGAGGTTGTGAGCGCGAGCAACCTGCTCGGCGGCTACCGCATCACCAAAGCGCAGCACGCGCATCTCGACGAGCTCGTCGCCCTCTGACAGCAGGACCTTGACGCTGCGGGCGCCGACGTCGACGACAGCGTGCACAGGTTCGACATCCGAATCGTCTTCGTCTTCTTCCGACGCAAACGCACCCGCCCAATCCGCGACGCGCCACAGCGCCATCGTGTCGAGGTCGACTCGCTCGGGATCGATGCTCTGCGCTGCCAACGAGCTGAGCTGGTTGCGCAGGGCGGGCTTGGGAACCGCGGCGACCAGTAGCTTGGTGCCACCATTCGGCAGTACACCAAGTTCGTGGAAGTCGACCACCATGTCGTCGACTGAGTGCGTGAAGATCTCCTGCTCGATCTCGGACTTGACGACCTTCTTGATCGCGTCGACGCCCTTGAACGGTAGTTCGATCGTACGCAGCACGGCTTCGCGGCACGGATGACCGAGGGTGATTTCCCCCTTCATGCCCACGTCGAGAGCCTCCCGAACCGCATCCGCAACGATGTCGGGTCGCATGGGGTCCGTGCCCAAACCGATCGCCGCACTACTCGCGTTCAGCAGCCGCGTCTTGCGATAGCTGCCGTCGAGTTCGACGACGTGGACCACCCGGTCGCCCGGGTCGATGCCAATACTCCTCACCATGCTGTTACCTGTTCTCTTGCTTGCCGGCGGAGCCGAAAGCTCCCGGTCTTAGGATTGTTTCGTCGCGGTCGTAGAGGGCACGCTGGGTTTCGTCGAGCACGAATCGCACTCGCTGGTCAGCCTTGCGAGAATTCAACAATCGCTTGGCGCGGATGTCTTCGTGCAACTGACTCGGGTTCGCGTCTCTCAGAATGTTCAGATCCATGCGGTGGTACTCTTCGAACACCATCACCAGGCGGCGGTGCTGCTCAGCCGAGAGGCCATATTTGTCGGTCAGATACTTCGCGACGTCTTCTTGAGGCGTCTCGAGCCGTCGTTCGGCCGCAAACATCTCCGGGACCACGACGCCGACGACCGTGCCGGCGGCGAAGCTTCCCAAGGCCAGCCCGATAATCCAAACCCGAAGAGCTGGACCAGCAAAAGACACGGTCACTTGCCGCGACGCGGCGCCTCCATCGACTTCATGATCATGTCGTCGAGTCGCTGCATCTCGGCTTCGACTTCGGCCTGGGTCCCGGCTTCGATTTCGTCGGAGCCGTTCGGGCTCAACAGGCCGGACTGCCAGCCGAGCCCTAGCCCAAGCAGCAACGCGGCGGCGATCAGCAGGCGGCGGCACAAGCGCACGGTCGTTTCGACCATGTCGTTCTGTTGCAGCTGCTCGCGACTGGGCAAGCGGCGCACTTCGGCCATCACACTGGCGGTGAACCCTGCGGGGGCAACAGCGATCCGGCCACCGGACGGGCCAACATCGGCAGCAGCAGCGAAGCCGGCTTGCGCCTGCTCCATCGCTTCGACGCGTTGGCGTAGATCGGTATCGGAGAGCATGCGCGCGACAAACGTCGCCGCTTCACTCTCGGAGAGCTGGCCATCGACGTAACGCTGCAGTTCTTGGTCGCTCTTGGAAAAGCTCATCGCTTGCCTCCTTTGCCAACGGCTCCAGCCATCGGCAGTAATTCTGGGTGGTTGCGGACGAGGGCGTCCTTGAAGCGCTGGCGAGCGCGAAACAGACGGGACTCGACCGTGCCGAGCTGGATCTCCAGGGTCTCGGCAATGTCAGTGTAAGAAAGGCCTTCGAACTCGCGCAGCACCAAGATGGTGCGGAACTTCTCGGGCAGCGAGGCGACGATCTCGCGGGTCACCGTGGCCAGCTCCTGCTGCTCCAGCGGCGCTGTCGGGCTCTCGCGGTCCTCATCACCGCGCTCAAACACGCCGGTGTCTTCGACCAGGCGCAGGCGGCGGCTGCTGGCGCGCGACAGATGGTCCGTCGCTGCGTTGGCCGTGATCCGGTAGAGCCAGGTGAAGAACTGCGACTCGTGGTTGAACGTGTGCAGCTTGCGGAAGACCTTAAGGAACACTTCCTGGGCCAGGTCTTCACACTCGATACTGTCGCGGCAGTAACGCCCTAACAGTCGGAAGACGCGATCCTTATAGCGGTCGACGAGTTCGCCGAATGCCGCCTCACTGCCGTCGAGCACGGCGGTGATCAGGTCGCGGTCAGAGGTCTCTGGACGTTGCTTCAAAGCGAACACGGGTCCTTGGAAGGGGACCCAGAGGAGATTCTTCCCGTCAGGTCGCGATTGGCGACACATCGTGAGAAGAGGTCGTTGCTAGCAGACGAATGACAGACTGGCAAGCTCCGCCGACGCCCCGGTGCGACCGACCTAACGGCGCCTGAGCGCCCTTACTCGGGGTTGGGCAACGCGTCTGGCAACGCGTCTGGCAACCCGTCTGGAAACAGGTGTCCCATCTTGTCCCGCTTGGTGTCTAAGTACTTTTCATTGTGCTTGTTAGACTTGATCTGAAGCTGCTCCTGGGAGGTGATCTCGAGCCCATAGCCCTCGAGCCCGGCGAGCTTCTTCGGATTGTTGGTCAGCACCTTCAGGCGGCGCAGGCCGAGGTCATGCAAGATCTGGGCACCGGTGCCGAACTCGCGCTCGTCGGGCCGGAACCCGAGATGCACGTTGGCCTCGACGGTGTCCATGCCGCCGTCCTGCAGAGCGTAGGCGCGCAGCTTGTTGGCGAGCCCGATGCCGCGACCTTCCTGACTGATGTAGAGCACGACGCCGCGCCCCTCCTTTTGCACCCGCTCCATCGCCGTGTGCAGCTGGTCGCCGCAATCACAGCGCAACGAACCGAACGCATCGCCGGTCAGGCACTGAGAGTGCACCCGAACGAGCACGTCTTCCTCGATCGGAGCAAAGCGCTCCCCGTCGCCGACGCGGTCGATACCGACCGTCAATGCCATGTGTGTGCGGTTGTCGACCCGACTGTGGTAGCTGTGGCAATCAAAGTCGCCATAGCGCGTCGGCATCTTCGCCACGGCCACGCGTTCGATCATGCGCTCGCGACGGCGGCGGTATTCGACCAGGTCCGCGATGCAGCCCATCTTGATGTTGCGCTCTTTGGCGAACACTGCCAATTCTGGCACGCGGGCCATTTCGCCGTCGGGCTTGGTGATCTCGCAAATGACCCCAGCGGGCGTCAAACCGGCCAAACGGCACAGGTCGACGATGCCTTCGGTTTGCCCGGTGCGCACCAGCGTGCCACCATCCATCGCCCGCAGCGGGAAGATATGGCCCGGCCGCGCCAGGTCCGTCGGCTTCGCATCCGGGTTAACCGCGGCGAGAATGGTCGTCGCGCGATCCTTGGCCGAGATGCCAGTCGTGACCCCTTCGGTCGCCTCGATGCTGACCGTAAAAGCCGTGCCAAAACGCGATCCGTTCGCCGCCACCATCATCGGCAGCGCCAGACGATCACAGATCTTGTTGTCGAGCGCCAAGCAGATCAGCCCACAAGCCTCACGCGCCATTTGGGCGACCAATTCAGGCGAAGCGAACTCAGCTGCGAAACAAAGGTCCCCTTCGTTTTCACGATCGGGGTCATCCACCAGGACGATCGGCCGGCCGGCTTTCAGTTCTTCTAGCAGTTCAGGGATAGGTGCAAACGTCTCAGTCACGCCGGCCACCATAGACCGGATTGGCGTGGGAGCTAGCCCGCAAGTGCGCCCGAATGGCCCGCAGACAAGGAAGACGACCAAGGGCCGCGCAAGCGGGTCTGTAGACCCACCGCGAAGCCGAGACCCGTCGAGCACACCGACGGAGTCCGCAAAGCGGGCGGCAGGCAACGCCTGCCGTCTGACGAAGGCCGCGGACCATTCGGGCGTGCTTGCCACGTCGCTGATGAGAGATATGGGCTGGCGTCGCGAGCGGGGACGAGGCAAAATTGGCGGCGCGTCGGGCCAAACGCCGTCGCCATGGAGCATTGCCAGTGAGGCCAGCCTGCCAGGTTGAGCCCGTCCACAGTCTGACATGCTGACGAGCGATCGGCGGCGCCAAGTCGCACGCATCACGCCAGGCCAAACGGGGTGAGGCACAAGCCGCGTCAACTCTGCCGCGGACTGCTAGTCGCAAATGCCCCAGCAGAATCTCCGCAGTTTCTGTCATCCAAGCGCCGACGCGCCGCGAAGTATTCCAGGCCGAGCAATCATCTCTCCCCCCAAGATCCATGCAGCAACAACCAATCGGACTTCCTATTGCGTCCAGCCCGACCACCCCACCGACAACCAAACTCAGCGCGTTTGGCTGCAGCGTGCTCGCGATCGCGGGCAGCTGCTCGATGGCGTCCGTCGACACGCGGGGCATCGATGCACGAGATATCGGCGAATCGCAGGCAACCGACATCAGCAAGTGCCCGGTAATGGGCGCCGCGGCCGGCCAACCAAGCGAGGCAGCCTACCGCAGCGATGACTGGTGGCCGAACCGACTCGACTTGTCGGTATTGCACCGCAACGCAGCGATGGGCAATCCGATGGGCGACGACTTCGACTACGCCGAGGAGTTCGCCAAGCTCGATATCGCCGCACTCAAGAAGGACCTCGAGAAGGTTCTGACGACGTCGCAAGAGTGGTGGCCCGCTGACTACGGCCACTACGGCGGCCTGATGATCCGGCTGGCGTGGCACAGCGCCGGCACCTACCGCGCCACCGACGGCCGAGGAGGTTCCGAGGACGGCGCAATCCGCTTCGCGCCACTCAACAGCTGGCCCGACAATGGCAACCTCGACAAGGCGCGCCGACTTCTGTGGCCACTCAAGAAGAAGTACGGCAGCCAGATCTCTTGGGCAGACCTGATGGTGCTGGCGGGCAACACGTCCCTGGAATCGATGGGCTTCAAGACCTTCGGTTTTGCCGGTGGTCGGGTCGACGTCTACGAGCCGGACATGACCTACTGGGGCCCGGAAAGCAAGTGGCTCGACGACCAACGCTTCTCCGCCGAACGCGAGTTGCAAAACCCGCTGGCCGCGTCGCAGATGGGCTTGATCTACGTCAACCCCGAAGGCCCCAACGGCAAGCCGGATCCGCTCGCCGCCGCCAAGGACATCCGCATCACCTTCGGCCGCATGGCCATGAATGACGAGGAAACGGTGGCGCTGATCGCGGGCGGTCACACGCTCGGCAAGACCCACGGTGCAGCCGACCCCGGCAAGTACGTCGGCCCCGAGCCCGAAGGCGCACCCATCGAGCAGCAAGGACTCGGCTGGAAGAACGCGTATGGCACCGGCAACGGCGCCGACACGATCACTAGCGGCCTCGAAGGCGCATGGACGTACACCCCGGCGAAGTGGTC
>CAXBFC010000311.1:0-9748 GCA_963974725.1 uncultured bacterium
CAGCCTCCTCTACACAGCGCGCGATGCGTTGGACGTGCGAGCTGAACGTCGACAGGTTCTGCGCAATCGCCTGCTCGTCACCGATGTCGGCATGCACCGAGCGAAGGAACGGCACTTCGGCGCCAACGTCCGCCGGGATCGGCACGCCGCTGATCGCCATCAACGACAACAACCCGACTGTCTTCAGCACGACCGTCTTGCCGCCAGTGTTGGGGCCGGTCACCACGACCAAGCGGTGCGGGTCGCCGAGCGCAATATCGAGTGGCACGATGTCCACCGCATCGTGCGCTTGCAGCAACAACGGGTGGCGCGCCCCGCGCAGGCGCAGCGGCCCGTTCTTGGCCACCTGCGGCACGACGTAGCCATCTTCGGTCACCAGCCGCGCCTTCGCCTGCAGCAGATCGGCGCGCGCAACAAACTCGACGCACTGCTCGATCTCACTCGCATACCGGCGCAAACCACGCGCCGTGTCCGCCAGCACCACATTGATCTCGCGGTTCTCAGCAGCCTGCTCATCGGATAGGCGATTGGCGACCTCGACGACGGCGTCAGGTTCGACAAACAACGTTGCGCCGGACGTGCTGCGGTCGTGCAGCACCCCGCGAACCCGACCGCGATAGTCGACCTTGACCTGCAGCACCGGCCGGCCGTTGCGCCACGACGGCTCTGGCGCCTGCAGGCATCGCCGCACCTCCGCATTGGCCAGGACGCCGGCCATCGCGTGATCGACGGCGCGCTTGTGCTGCTCGATATTGCGGCGGATCTTGGCCAGCTTCGACGATGCCGAGTCCATCACTTCGCCGCGGTCATCGATGACCCGCTCCAGCTCTTCGACCAGATCGGTCAGGTCCGGGACGCCTTCGGCGAAGCGACGAAGCGCCGCCTCCCCCGCGCCACACCACAAGCGGCACCGGTCGGCGGTGCGCAGGACCCTCTTCAGGTCGGCCGCATCGCGAGCAAGAAAAGAGTGCTCGCCGGCAAAGAATCCGCCGAGCCAAGACCTCACCTCGACCGCGCCGCTGACCGGCAACAGGTTGCGAGCAACAATTCGCTGCGCCATTTCGGCCGTAGCGGCGAGCTGATAGGAAGCCTCATCGGCCGTCGCACACGGCTTCAAAGCGTCCACAGCGGTCCGGCCAAGCGGGGTAATCAACCGCGTGGTCAGCAACGACCGCACGACCTGGAACTCGAGCGCGTCGCCGTCGAAGGATGAAGATGACTCAGACATTGAGGACAGCCATGTTGCCGAATCGTGCTGACTTGTAAACTCGCTCGCCGAATGAACAGCGACCGCACCCTTGGCTTCGGCACCAACGCAATCCATGCCGGCCAATCCCCCGACCCCACAACCGGCGCCATCATGACGCCGGTTTACATGACCAGCACCTACGTGCAAGAAGCCCCGAGCGTCAACAAGGGCTATGACTACTCACGGTCGCACAACCCCACCCGCACGGCGCTCGAAGGTAACCTGGCCGCGCTCGAAGGCGCCAACCACGGCCTGTGCTTCGCGAGCGGCATGGCTGCGATCCACTGCGTGCTCAACCTGCTGAAGTCAGGCGATCACGTCATCGCCGGCAACGACTTGTATGGCGGCACCTACCGCCTGCTGCAGACGCTCTACACGAAGTTCGGCTTGAAGACGACGTTCGTCGACATGACGGATCAGAAGCAACTCGAGGCGGCGTTCCAATCGAACACCAAGCTTGTGATGCTCGAGACGCCGACCAACCCGTTGCTGCGTTGCTGCGACCTGGAAGCGATCGCAGGCATCGCCAAGAAGAAGGGTGTGTTGACGATGGCGGACAACACGTTCGCGACGCCGTATCTGCAAACCCCGATCGCGCTCGGCTGCGACATCGTCGCCCACTCGACGACCAAGTACCTCGGTGGCCACAGTGACGTGGTTGGCGGCGCCTTGCTCAGCAACGACCGCGAACTGCACGAGCAGCTCATGCACTTCCAAAACACGTGCGGTGGCACGCCGGGCCCAATGGATGCATTCCTGGTCCTGCGCGGCACCAAAACGCTGCATGTGCGAATGGACCGCCACTGCGAAAATGCGATGCGCGTCGCCGAGCACCTGTCGGCGCACGACAAGGTTGCGCGGGTCATCTACCCCGGCCTGGAAAGCCACCCGCAACATGAACTGGTGAAGCGTCAGATGCGCAAGGGCGGCGGCATGGTGTCCGTCGAACTGAAGGCGAGCGACGAACAAGCCAAGCAAGTGTGCAGCTCGTTCGAAGTGTTCTCACTCGCCGAGAGCCTCGGCGGTGTCGAGAGTCTGGTCGATCACCCAGCGTCGATGACGCATGCTTCGATTCCAGCGGCGGAGCGGCGAGCGGCTGGCCTCGAAGATGGGTTGATCCGACTCTCGGTCGGAGTGGAAGACGGCGATGACTTGATCGCCGACCTCGATCAGGCGATTGCGCGTTCGATTACCTAACGGTTCGAGCACGCGGAATCGATTGCTGCCCTGATAGGCAGCTGCCCCATGCAATCGGTGATGCACACACCCGCCCAGGATGGTTGTGCAATTGCCGACAGTGGACGCCTTGGGGACTAGTCGCTTCTGCTGCTAAGCCATCCCGTGTGCTTCGCCAGCGTTGCCGGTTGCTGCGGGAGGAGTTGCGGGCGCCTTGCTCGTCGAATCTTCATCGTCGAGGCTGAGGCCGCCAACGTCTTCTCCTGACACCTTCTTGCGCATCAATCTACCAACCTTGAATTTCACGATGCGCTTTGCGGGCACCGGGACCTTTTCAAGGGTGCGGGGATTTTGGGCCAATCGGGCCGCGCGTTCACGCGATTCAAATACGCCGAACTCGCGGAACTCCAATCGGTTGCCATCTGCGAGTTCATCGATGATCGAGTTCAAGAACGCTTGAATGACGTCCTTGGCCACGACTTTCGTAACGCCGGTCTGTTCCGCAATGCGGTGGACCAACTCCTTCTTTGTAACGGTCTTCACCTGAGCCTCCTGGGGGGTAGTAGCACGAGCAACCGCCGCGGTTGCACGTATGCATCAAGTCACGCTGGAATATACTGTTGCGAGCACTGTGTCAGCAAGAGTCCCCCATCCTCCAACGCTAGTGTTCGCTTCTGCGAATTGGCAATCCGTTGCCGCGTCGCTGCCGGCCCCAGCTGCCCTGGCCTCCCGTAACACGGGCCAAATCGTCGTCGACCACCGCAGTTCCTGGGTCCGTCGCGTCACCACCGAGGCCATCGACGCGTTCATAAAAACTTATGAATACACGTCTTGGGGAGACCGTTTGGGCAACTGGGCGAAGTGGACCGCGCCGTGGCGACGATCGCGAGCGGCCCGCGAATGCCTCGCCCTAACCTGGCTGCGTGACCATGGGTTCGCGGCTCCCGAACCCCTCGCATGCTTCGAATGGCGGCAGCGAGGTTTTCTCTCCCGAGCCGCTCTGCTGACCGCCGCATTCGATGGCACAGCGGCGGACGCAATCCTGCCGACCGCCGACCCGAGCCAGCGACGTGAGATCGCGAAGGCAATCGGAGCCTTCGTGGTGGCACTGCACGAGCGCGGCTTCCGCGATCGCAACCTCGATCTACGCAACTTGTTGGTTCATCAAGGCAACGGACAGATCACAATCGCGAAGATCGACTCACCGCGCTTCCGGCTGCTACCAAAAGGTCGCCGCGACGACAGCCTCGCAGCGGCAGACTGGCAACGCCTGCTGCCGCAGCTCGCACAGTTCGGGGTCGCCGACGACGCGCGCAATGCGCCTGCTGGCTAGCCATTCTGCTGGCCAACCTATGGCTAGCCAGCCTGCTGGCCAACCCCACGCCTAGCCACCCTGCTCATCGTACCAGCCCTGGCAGTCGAAGAACGGGTGCCCTTGCACAAGCGCGCCCTCGCGAATCTCGACGAGCCGCCACAGGTGTGAGGTGTAGCCGTCTTGCGCAACTGAGCCCGCAACAGCCTCTAGTAGACCCGCAACAGTCTCAAGAACTGCCACGGCGCCAGACACCCTGCCCGAGACATCGACCTGCACGAACACTGGAGACTCCCCGATCACGGATCGCACCATCGCAAGCTCCCCCGCCTCCCAATCGTCGAACAACCGCCCGATAGCGCAGAACAGGACCGGACTCTCAGCATCCGGCACGTGCCAGTTGTCGTCGCCAGCTCGGGCCGTGTTGTGATCAAGCCAATCGCGGACTAGCGACTCCTGCGACGTCGGAAAGAGTACGAAGACGGAACGCATGGACTGGCAAACGACTGTCACGATCCGCAGCGACGCGAAACGTGCGCGGGTTCTCAAAAGCTAACCCTTGGCGACCGCTCGCCAAGGGCTCGCTCGAGTTGGCGATCGCTAAGCCTTGGGCCAAGCCAGGTCTTCGAGCTTCGCGGCGCCAAGCGACGGCCCCAGCAGCTCACCGATACGCCGAATGCGGTAGGGCACCGCCCAGGTCCGCTCAAACTGCTCGTGCCCATCCGCTGGCTCACTGGACTGCAGAAACAACTCGAACGCGGCGCGGGCCTTCGGCCAGAAGCGGAGCTTGTCGGCATCGTCTTTTGGCACGATCTCGTAGTAGAGCAAGCCGATGTTCAACGCCGCGCGCGCCGTCTTCGGTTCGGCCGTCAAGATCTCAAGGTAGGTCTCCACGGCAGCCCGCGGCCGCTTGCCACGCCATTGCGCGGCGGCGCGATCCATGCGCAGCGACAGCGACTTCTCACCGCGCTGCTCCAACAAGTCGAGGTGTTGGATGGCTTCATCGACTCGCGCCAGGCGGTAGAGCAACAACGTGATGTATTCGCGTGCGGCCACCGAATCACTTGGCGTCTCTCGGACATACATCTTGTACTCGACGGCCGCCTCTTCATCGCGACCTAGTTCGGTCAGCACTTGGGCGCGTTCGAGACGCGCCTCCATCAACTGCGAATCGTTGGCAATCGCCCGATCGAAGTTCTTCAGCGCCTCCGACAACCGACCCTGACCTCGATTGACCCGACCGCGCGACAGGTAGCCCCACGCAAACTTCGGGTGGCTGGCAAGGATCTGATCGAGCGCGTTCGACTGCGCATACGCAGTTTCTGCAAGCCGCGCGCGCAAGTAGGCCGGCACCGGCGAACGGTCATTTGCCGGGCGTTCGGGCGCCTTCACGTAGAAGTCGACCATCGCCTGCTCGTGCTCGCCACCGAGTCGCCTGGCGACATCTTGGTAGGCCACGTGCGCGCGGACCATTTCCGGGCACTTGCTGGTGACCGTGCGCAAGAACGGCAGTGCCTTGGCATCGTCACCTGACGACAGTTCCGGCACGGCCTGGCGCCAAGCTTCCTGAGCTGCGGCGTCGGAGCATTCGGTGAACACCCCGGCATTGCTGCCACCCCCAGCCTCAAACAAGAAGCACGAAGACGGCAAGCACAGCAGCAGCAGCAACAATGGCCGGGGCAACAGACGGATGCGCATCACTTGCTCACGACACCGTTTGCGATGGCGAACTCGCGGGCATCACGCGGCTTGCCGCCGGCTTCGCGAACCACCACGATCGGCCCCATTGCCCGCGCCGACAACGTCATGATCGCACGCTCGTGGGTGCGCAGGGTGAACTGGTTCGTCACCGTGTAGGTCGTTCGCGGCGTCGCCTTGCCCGAAACATCGGTCGGATCCGGCGGCGCGGAGATGGTGACCGTAAACCAGCCAGCGCGGGTGCCGGTGAGGTTGCGCCAGGTCTTCTCAACCAGCGCCGGCTTATCCTCCTTGTCAAAGCGATGCAGCCCCGGGACGACGCCCGGCTGACTGACGTGCAGGTGGAAGTTCGGCGTGATGTCGACTTCGAGCTCCGCGCACGCAACTTCGGTGTTTTGCAGATAAGGCATCAGCAACTGACGCTCCGCCAGCCGCTTCTGCTCGGGAGTCGCGGGAACGCCGCCGCAGCCCGACAACCCCATGCCCAACACAACCATCGCAATCGCTGCGATCCGAGTCGTCGCCTTCACCATCTACTTGCCTCCTGCGAAACCAATTCGCTCACGAACCATGACCATCGTCTCCTCGGCTGTCCGCCGAGCCTTTTCCGCACCAGCCGCAAGAATCTGATCGAGTTCATCCGGTTTGCTGCGGAGTTCTGCCGCACGCTCACGAATCGGCCCCTTCACCGACTCCATATTGGTAGCGAGCAGCTTTTTGCAGTCGACACAACCAAGCGAAGCCGTTCGGCAACCAACGGCTACTTCGGCGCATTGCTCGGGCGTCGAGAAGAAACCGTGGTAGCTGTAGATGTTGCAGACTTCGGGTGTGCCCGGATCGCTGCGACGCTCCCGTGCCGGGTCGGTCTTGGCGCCACGCAACTTCTTCCAGGTCTCTGCTTCGGTCTCGAACAGTCCGATCTCGTTCTTCTTCGACTTCGACATCTTGCTGTCGCCATCGAGCCCCATGACGCGCGGCGCCTCGCTTTTGGCCGTCCTCGGCTCGGGGAACACCTTGCCACCGTAGGTGAAGTTGAACCGACGCACCGTTTCGCGCGCGAGCTCGAGGTGCTGATCCTGATCTTCGCCAACCGGTACGACTTCGGGCCGATACAGCGCGATGTCCGCCGTTTGCAGCACGGGATAGGTAAACAGGCCCGCGTTGATGTTCTCCGGCTGCTGGCTGCTCTTGTCCTTGAACTGCGTCATGCGATTCAGGTCGCCGAGCGGCGTCAGACACATCATGATCCACGCCAGCTCGGCATGCTGCGGCACCTGCGACTGCACGAACAATGTCGCGCGTTCGGGGTCGACGCCACTGGCAAGCACCCCGATCGCCAATTCGCGAACGGACATGCGCAGCATTTCGGGATCAGGGCGCTGGGTCAGCGCATGCATGTCGACGACGCAGAAATAGGCGTCGTATTCTTCCTGCAGCTTGACCCAATTGACGAGGGCGCCGAGGTAATTGCCGATGTGCAGATTGCCGGTCGGCTGGATACCGGACAAAGTTCGAACCATGCACACGTTGTATCGTGGCGGCGGCGTGGTGCGAACTGTTCGTGTCCGGCTTCGTTCGGGCACGCCAATCTGTAGCCCATCGCTTCGCTGGTTGCCTCGCCAAGATTTCCCCGCCACACCGCGCCACCAGCTGCGCTTTCGCGCGCCGTTTGCCGAACGAGCCGCGATCTCCCACCGCCACGTTTCGTTTCTCACGTGCGGCGCCCCTACATCTCTGGCATCCTGCTGACCCCGAATGGTGCGCCCGAGCCGATTCCTAATCGCATTCCTGCTAGTCGTTCTGACTGGCTCTTGCTCACTGATGCCCCGGGAGTTGAACCTGACTCCGGTCTGGTTCCACCGCATGGATGCCGAGGGCAACATGCTGGAGTGGGATGCGGCTTGGCCAATCCTGCACTACGAGCAGACGGCCGACGGCGGCGACGACTTTCGAATTAGGCCGCTCTACCGACGCGTCACCCACCCATCGCCGGACCTGCCCGAAGACGCGTTCGTCGACCATCAGTTCTTGTGGCCGTTCGGACGCGTGCAGAACTACTCGAAACAAAAGCACGCGCGATTGTTCCCCCTGTGGAGCTGGCGCACGGCCGAGGACGAAAACGGCGAGTGGGACAACGACTGGTATCTGCTGTTCCCGTTCATCTGGGGCGGTTCGAACGCGTCAGACGACGAGAACTACTTCGCGGTATTCCCGTTCTACGCCGACATCCCCGAGTTCCTCAGCTACCGGCGCTTCCAGACCGTGCTGTTCCCGCTGTGGGTTGGGCTCGAGAAGACCGATCACTACCACCAGCTCGTGCTTTGGCCGCTGATCGGGTGGGGCGATTGCGCCGAAGGCACGCACAGCTGGTTCCGGGTGCTGCCGTTCTACGGCTACGACATCGAAGCGGGCCGCAACGATCGAAGATTCTTCCTCTGGCCGTTCTTCACCTGGAGCGATGAGAATCTCGACGCGAAGTCCGGGCCGGTGAGTTCGTTCTTTGCGTGGCCGTTCTTCGGTTGGCGCAGCGGTCCTGCAGTCAACGGCTGGACCGTGCTTTGGCCGTTGTTCAGCTCGACCTCGATGCGCGACCAGTTCTTCGTGCTCAAGGTGCTGTGGCCGATCTTCCGCTACTACCACAACGTTCGCGAAGACAACGTCACCGCCTGGTGGGTCTGGCCGTTCTTCAGTCGCGTGGTCAGCGACGACCAGGATTCGTGGACGGCGCTATGGCCACTTATCTGGTGGCGCCACTATCGCGATCCAGAAGGAACGCATGAACAACAGACCCTCGTGCCGTTCTTTTCGCGAATCGCGAAGGACAACAAGGACGGTTCGAAGGAGCGCTTCCTGGCGCTGTGGCCGCTGTTCCATCAAGACGAGAAGACGGACAAAGACGGCAAGACGACGACCTCTGATTGGAGTCTGCTATCCCCACTGCTAGGCCACAACGGACTGACCTACGGCCTGCGAGAGGCCTACGGGTTCCTTTGGGAACTCGCGCGCGGCGTGCAACGCAGTCCCGATGACACGGCCGTCGATGTCGTTGGCCGCGTCTACACGCATCGTTCGCGCCCGGACGGCACCACGGCCAGCGTTCCCTTCCTATTCAACTACGAAGAAGACGAAGCTGGCGAACGCACGCTCCGCCTGTTCCAGTTCTTGCCAATTCCCCTAGGTAGTAGTTCACCGAGTAGTGATGCACCGAGTAGTGATCCACCGGGAACCAATCCACCGGGGCGTGGCAAGCAATGAATCCGCTAGCAGGCACAGCACAGTTCCTCGCCGAACGCATGCAAGGCGCAGGCTACGTCTGCAACTTGTTGATGCGCGTCGCCCTCTGTTTGCCGCGCCTGCCGCGACGCCTGCGCTTCCTGCTCGACAACGGCTTCAATGCCGGGGTTCGCGCGTTGCCGGTCACGCTCGTCGTAGCTGCATTCGCAGGCGCGATCCTCGCGATGCAGACTGGCATCGAGCTGCGGAAGTTTGGCAACACCAACGTTCTCGGCACCATCACCGCACTGTCGATGTGCCGCGAGATGGGTCCGTTCATCACCGGCGTCATCCTTGCCGCGACGGTCGGCTCTGCAATTGCAGCCGAACTCGGCACCATGAAGGTGTCCGATGAAATTGACGCCCTCGAAGTCATGTCGATCGATCCAATCGACTACCTGGTGCTACCGCGCGTCGTGGCCCTCGCGCTGATGTGCCCGATCCTGACCGTACTGTCCAACCTGATCGGCATCTATGGCGGCAGCGTCATCGCCGAGCAGAACCTCGGCGTCAGCCCGGATCTCTATTGGGTTGGCGCGGTCGAATCGCTGACTTCGTCCGGCATGCTGCTGCCAAAGGAAGTCTACGTCGGCCTGCTCAAGTCCTTCATCTTCGGCATCGCCATCGCGAGTGTCAGCTGCGCAGCTGGCTTGAAGGCTCGCGGCGGCGCACTCGGTGTCGGACTCGCGGTGCAGACCGCCGTGCGCAACTCCGTCTTGCTGATCATCGTGCTCGGCTTCGTGATCACCTGGTTCTTCTACTTCCTGGCCTGAGCGATGATCGAACTGCAAAACGTGCACAAGCGGCTCGGCGGCCGAGAAATCCTCAGGGGGCTATCCGTCAAGATTCCGAAGGGCGTGAACTTCGTCCTGATGGGACCGTCGGGCTCCGGCAAGAGCGTCACGCTCAAGCACGTCATCGGCATCTTCAAGCCAGACCAGGGCAACGTATTCGTCGACGGCCAAGATGTGCCGGCGATGGACCACAAGCAACTGATGGCGCTGCGCAAGCGCATGGGCTACCTGTTCCAAAACGGTGCC
>CAXBFC010000312.1:0-9742 GCA_963974725.1 uncultured bacterium
GTGCGCGTGCGCCCCTGGAAACTGCCGGCGAACGTGATTGTGGCACCAAACTCTCC
The DNA here is from genome assembly GCA_963974725.1 of uncultured bacterium. Lineage (GTDB taxonomy): Bacteria > Planctomycetota > UBA1135 > UBA1135 > UBA2386. The sequence goes on from CAXBFC010000312.1 coordinate 57, forward strand.
GAGCGCGCGCGCCCAGGCGACCAGCAGGCCGGCGCGAACCGACGGCGCGATCATCGGCAGCGTAACGGTGCGCAAGGTGCGCCATGGACCGGCGCCAAGGGTTGCGGCTGCCTCTGCGAAGCGGCGGTCAAAACCACGCAGGCCAGCTTCGACCGTCAGCACGAAGAACGGCATGGCAACGTAGGTCGTTGCCAGGATCACCCCGGTCGCCGAGAACGGGATCTCGATGCCGAACCAACGGTGCAGTGATCCGCCGACAAGGTGGTTCTTGCCATAGACCAGCAGCAGCGCCAGCCCGCCGACGATCGGCGGCAGCACCATCGGCAACGTCGCCAGCACGCGCACGGCCGAGCGCAGCGCATCGTTGCCATGTGCCAACCAGATCGCCAGCGGCAGGCCGAGCATGAGGCACAAGAACGCCGAGACCAGCGAGCATTCTAGTGAGAGCGACAACGCATCGAGCGTGGCCTCATCGCTGACCAGCGCCCACAACTGGCCCCACGGCGCCGCCGTCAGCAAGCCGACAATTGGCAATAAGAACAGTGCCGCCGCAATCGCGGCTGGTACCAGCAACCACGCGGGCATCGGAATGCGCGTGCTTCTCACGGTTTGCCGAACCCATGAGACGCGAGGATCGCCTGGCCGACCGGTCCAACCACAAAGGCAACGAACGCCTTTCCGAGTGCGCCCTGGTTGCCCGTAGACAGCGCTGCGATCGGGTACAGCGTGCGGATGTTGTGTTGTGCGGGAATCGTCACGCGGTGGATCTTGGTTTCGTCGAGCACATAGCCCTTGCTGCCAGTGGCTCGAACATCGGTGGCATACACGATACCGGCGTCGGCGACGCCAAGTAGCACCTTGCTGACAACCGCCCGCACACTCGGCTCATCAGACCGCGATTGCACCCGAACCCCCGCCTTCCCCAATACCTCGCGGGCATAGCGCCCCGCCGGCACATCCGGAGCACACATCAGCACCCCGACCCCAGGCTTCTGCAAATCGGCGAGCGAACCAACCGCAAGCGGATTGCCTGCGCCGACAACAATCATCAGTTCGTTGCTGGCAAACATCACCGGCCGCGAACTCGTCTGCCCAGCATCGACGACCCGCTGCATCTGAACCTCATCTGCCGAAGCAAACACATCCGCCGCCGCACCTTCCCGAAGCTGTAGCACCAATCGCGGCGTCCCGGCACAGTGCAGCTCCACCGCAACCCCAGGCTTACCAACCTCAAAAGCCGCCGCCATCTCCTCAAACGCCCCCGTCAAAGAAGCCGCAGCAAACACACGAACGCGTCCACCCGCCCCATGCGAGCAACCCACCACACCCAACAAAACCGCCACCAACGCAATCCGAACCCAACCGACCATCCACCCATTCAATCTGCGTACCGTACCCGGTTCAAACCACAGATCGCATCTCCTCAGATCTGCGTACCGTACCCGGTTCGAACCACAGGTTGCATCCTGCCCGTCACCCCGATCGCCACCGTCTCGCCGCACGACCTACTGCGGTCCGTAGATCAGGAACAACGCGAGGCCACCGCCGATGATGCCGCCGATGATCAGGATGGCGATGCCCAAGTATCCAAGCTTTTGCCCGAGCGTGAGGTCGGGCTGTGGAGCCAGCTCGGCGATCTGCGCAGCCTGCCTAATTGCCCACCATGCAGGCAAGAACGCGAAGGGGATGGTTGCCGCAATGGCCGCGATCCAGCCTATATCCAGCGAGTCGCCGAGCACTTGCATGCCCGCGATCACGAAGCCGAGCGAGATCAGCGAATAGATCACAGCGAACGCCGCGTAGTCCGGCAGCGTGCGCAGTTGGGACGACACTTTGCCACACTCGGTGCACGAGATCGCCAGCAGGTTCGGCCTGGGATGTTGCATGCCGATGTAGACCCGCATGACGGTATTGCTCGCACCGCAGAGCGCGCAGGATGCTGTGGCCATGGCACGCACGATACCCGATGAACTTCGCCCTGACGCCGCCCCATGCCGGGTGGCCTGCAGGGAATCTGGCATCATCAAGAACCGATCGGAACTCTCGCTGGTCCAAGCCGTCGTTGCGCGCCTTCATGATGCCGACCTCCATCTCTTCGTCACTCCTGCTCGGAGCTCTCGCCACTTGCGCAGCTAGCACGGTTGCGCAGGATCCAATCGAGGCACTCGACGCCCAGATCCTGAAGTCGGTCGAAGAACGGCTTGCTGCGGATTCGCCCCAGCAAGTCGCCTGGGGTGGCTACCTGGCACAGCGTTATCGGCTTCGCGGAGCATCGCGTGCACTCTGTGCCGCACTCGATCGATGGAAGCATCAGGAAGGCCTGGAAGCGCGGATGACGCGGCTGCACCTTCTTGATGGCTTGCTTGGCATCGGAGCGCGCGTCCCGACTGAGCAAGTGGAGTTCTTGCTCAACGACAAGATGACCCGCGCCGCGACCCTCGCCGTGATGGCGCAGGACGCCGCCGCCAACCTCGAAGGCCTGGCGCGGTTGGCGATGGCGCCGGCCGAGTGGAATGACATGGCGCGCAAGTCGGCAGCGCGTCTGCTCGTCGCGCGCGGGTTGCGCTCGACGCGGCTCGGTTGGCACGTCGTCGACAACATCAAGTGCGGCTACAGCGTGTGGCTCACGGACGGCAACGGAGTTGATTCGAGCGAGTCGGAGGCCGCCGGTGGTCGCATGGTCAAGTATCTCCTGACCAAGACCCAGGCTGGTTTCCCGCCACTCGTGCGCATCGATCTGACGAGTTCTCAGAATGCCGAAGCAATGGTCAAGATGGTCGTGCCGGGACGAGTTGGCGAGGGACCCATCTATCTGACGCGGCAAGAGAAGGCCGTCTATCGGCCGATCGACATGGAGTTTGGCCGCCTTCGCGAACTGCCGAGCGTGTTCGAGCGACTCAACTTGCTGAAGCAGATGTCGGGCGTCAGAAACTTGCAGTTGAACACGTTCCGCGAACTGCATTGGACCGATGCCGCGACGTTCCTCAGCAGCTACACCAAGGAGCGCGACGAGATCCGGGCTCAATTGGATCTGGCGATTCGGCAGATGCGCAAGAAGGGTTGGCTCGGCAACGAAACCCGGCCAGATTTCCGGATCCCGCTCAGCGAAACCATCGAGGACATGCGCGGGGAGACCACCGTGGCGTTGCCTGAGATCCCCGCGCCAGCGGAGCTTGGCAAGTAGCCTCGGGCCGTGTCCGTCGCAGATCTATTCGAGCTGGAACTTTGTCCGACAGCAGCCGTCGGAGCGCCACCGCATGACTTCATTCAATCGACGTAGGCTGATTTCCCTCGGGCTTGGAACTGCCGGCCTCTCCGTTGCCCCGAGTTGGCTGGCGCGCTGGTTTCACCCGGCGGGTTCAGAAGATCTAGGGAGCGCAGGAGGATCGCTAGACACCGAAGTTTCGGAGACGCCAGAGGCCCGGCACTCGGTCCAAGATCCAACCAAGGTCGCGACTGCCGCGCGCATCAAGCAGCTAAACGAAGCGATTGCGCGCGCCCAGAAGGAGGGCAAGCCGTTGCTGCTGTTCGTGGTTCCGGAAGACATGCAGGGCATGTGGCAACGAGGTCGGTGGCTGGGCGCATTCCTCAATCACGCGTCCGCGGTGACGAAGATGGAGGTGGCACTGTCCGTGATCGCGTGCGGTAAGCTTAGCGAACTCAAGAAGCTGACCGGCGCCAAGTGCCAAGGCAAGCCCGTCATGGTGCTGGTTGACGTGCGCGAAGGTCGGCGCGCAGGCGAGCAGCCAAAGGTCACGCCGATTGATGTCGAGCTCGGCAACCTTGGGGTTCCGCCGGTAGCTGGCGAGAAGTGGCAGGACAAGATCAAGCGCGAGCAGCAATACATCGAAGGCCGCCTCGATCTGCTCGGCAACGAATTGCTGAAGGCGATGCATCGTCACGGCAGCAACTTGTCGACGGCGGCTGCGACCTCGATGCGCCACCTGGGTGACAGTGACACGTTGGCGTTGACGACGTGGTTCGCTGGCGGTGAGAAACCAGGTGATGCTCTGTTGGTGCGAGCCAGCGCGGAGGTGCGACGCGTTGCGGTGAGCAAGGGTGGCGCTGAGCGAAAGGCAATGCTGCAACAGTTGGTCGCTGCGTTTGACCGCCACGTCGTCAAGCAGCCAGTCGCCGGTTCGCGTTGGATGATTCCAGGTGGTTGTGGTGCGCAGCCCGAACACCAGACCGAGGACGAGAAGAAGAACAGCTTGAGGATCGCTTGTGGCATGGCGCACACGCCGACCATGTGTGAGCGCTTCTTGAGCTTCTACGCGGCGCAGTGAGCGCGGCACTTTGATGGGCACGCCAACTTCTAGTCCCCGCATTGGCATTGCCTTGCAGCCGGAGGTGCGCTACCTCGAGTTGCTGCAGCCGGTGTTTGACGATGCCGACTACTTCGAAATTGCGCCCGAGACGATGTGGGCGCGGGATAAGAGCGGCGAGTGGTGCAGCAATGACTTCTTCGACGTGTTTCTCGAAGAGGGGCGCAAGCGACGCAAGCCGTTCGTTGCGCACGCTGTTTATGGCAGCATCGGGACCGTGGATCCCGGCGACGGAGAGCGCCAGCAGGCCTGGCTGCACCGCATTGCCAAGGACCACGAGGCTTTCCGTTTTGAATGGCTGACGGATCATCTCGGCGCATCGGTGCTGGGTGAGCACTCGTTGGCGTTGCCGATCGCGTTGCCTATGAATGAAGCGATGGCCGGCGTCGTTCGCGATCGCCTGCTGCAATGGCAGCAACTAGTGCCGGACGTTGGGTTCGAAAACAGCGCGTTCTACTTCTTGCTCGGCGAGTGGCGGGATGAGCCGGCGTTCTTCCGTCAAATCCTGACGGCTCCCCGTACGCATCTGCTACTCGACCTGCACAACGTGCACACCATCGCTAGCAACCTCGGCGAGGATGCGGCTGGCTACCTGCAGCGGCTCGACCTCACCCGTGTCATTGAGATTCACTTGTCCGGTGGTGTTGATAGCCCACCGGATTGGTTGCCTAACAAGCGGTCGCTGCGTCTCGATAGCCACGACGATGACGTGCCGGAAGCCGTCTGGCAGTTGTTCGAGCAAGTGCTGCCGCGCTGTGTCAACTTGCGCGGCGTCACCCTCGAACGCATGGAAGGCACGGTCGATGCGGCCGACGTGCCCACCATCCATCGCGAACTCCATCGCATTCGCGAGGCGGTGCAACGTGTCCATTGAACAGCTCGCGCAGCTGCAAGCCTTGTTGGGTGCGGCGTTGACCGCCGTGGATCCAGTTGCGTTTTGGCGCGAGCAGCTGCCTGAGCAACCGCTCGATGAGGATGGGCTTCGAATCGCGGCGCTGTTGGTTGCCAAGCTTCGCTTTCAGCGCCTCACCAATGCGTCCCCGTTGGCGAACGACTGGTTCGCGGCGGACCCGCAGGGCTTCACCGAAGCGTTCCGCAGCTACCATCACGAAGTAGTGTCGAGCTCGCTCGACCCGTGGCGCGAAGCGGATGCCTTTGCGATCTGGGCTCGTGAACACCGCGGCACCGAGAACTAGACCATGAAGTCATTCGCCCGAATCCTTCGATGTAGTGGCGTGGTAGGCATCAGCGCCGCGCTCGCTGCCCAGGGTGTCTCCGTGACTTCCAGCAAGGGGCGTGCCAATACTGGTGCGTCAGCACGCGGTGACGCTAGACGCGTTGCAGCGAGGCGCGAACCTTGGCGTGCCAGGTTACGTCGTCGAGTCGTTGTGGTTGGGCGCGTGCAACTATGCCGTCGGCGAACGTACGGTGGACCTCGCACGTAACGAGGTGTTGGAGGTCTCGCGCGAACGAATCCGGTTCCGCACGATGGACGACCGCGAACTGTGGTCGGTGGCGCGTGCACTGGTCCGTGTGCAAGCGAGATCCGCGTCGACGCACCGCCTGCTGTTCGATACGCGCATTGTCTTGCCGCGCGCTGGCGGGGGCCTCGTCGCACTGCATCGCACAACTGGTGCGGTGGCTTGGGAGCAGCCCGACGCGCCGTCAGAGTGCTTCGCGCATGACGCCGAGTTGGTGTTCGTTGCAGGTGGCGACAAGAAGTCTCCGACGCTCGCTGCGTTCGCCTGGCGCAACGGCGCGCGAGCGTTCTTGACGCCACTGCAGAATCGTGCGGTGCGCATCGTGCCCGGTGACTACGGAGTCGCGGTTCTGCATGACGGTGGCGCGGTTGTGTTCGATCGCGCCGGCCCAAAACTGTTCGATGTGGCGACTCCGCTGCTCGCCTTGCACCCGGTGCCTCAGGCTGCCGTGCACAAAGGGCACGATGTGAAGCGCAGTGTTGCATGGTATGCACGCAGCAAGGATGCGGTGCATGCGTGGGATTCGATGGGCGTCGAGCAATGGGGCGTCCCGATGATTCGCAATGATGTCGAGTGCCTGAGCGTGACCGCGACGGGTGACTTGGTTGTCGCGGAATACTGCAACTTCTCCGACAGCGGCTTCACAGCGACGTGCTTCGATCGAAGCAGTGGCGATGTGTTGTGGCGACGCCGGCAGCCGGGACTGATGGTGGACCACAGCAAATACCGCCACCGCTTGTATGTGCAGCCGGTGGGCGAGCGGCTGCTGTTTGTCAGTCAGGCATCGGCCGGCGACTTCGTGGTCGCGTTGCGGTCCGCGGACGGCGGGCAGTTGGGGCGCGAAGAATGGCCGCGCCGGTAGCTGGCGGCGCGGCTAGACGTTGAATCGGAAGTGCAGCACGTCGCCGTCCGCGACGACGTATTCCTTGCCTTCGATTCGGTAGACGCCCTTCTCGCGTGCCGCGGCAACGCTGCCGCATTCGATTAGCGCATCGTAGGCCACGGTTTCGGCCTTGATGAAGCCGCGCTCAAAGTCGCCGTGGATGACGCCAGCGGCCTTCGGCGCGGTGTCGCCACTGCGAATCGTCCAAGCGCGAACTTCTTGCTCACCAGCAGTGAAGTAGGTGCGCAGGCCGAGCAGGTGGTAGGTGGCGCGGATCAGCAACCCAGTGCCACTCTCAGCGACGCCGAGGTCGGTCAAGAATGCCTTGGCATCCTCCGGTGACAGGTCGACCAGGTCGCTTTCGATCTGCGCCGAGATGACGATCGCTTCGCAGTTGAGCGTCTTGGCGGCGTACTCGCGGACCTTCTTTACGAACGGGTTGTTGTCGGCGTCGGCGAGCTCGTCGTCCTTGACGTTGCACGCGAAGATGACCGGCTTTTGTGTCAGCAGCTGGAAGTGCTTGGCGACCTTCTGCTCTTCCTTGGTCATCTCGCACAGATAGGCCGGCTTGCCTTCGTTGAGCAACGGCGCCAGCTTCTCCAGGATCGGCATCTCAAGCTGCGCTTCCTTGTCGCCACGCTTCGCTTGCTTGGTCTGCTTGTCGATGCGCTTCTCGACGGCCTCGAGGTCGGCCAGCACCAGTTCGGTGTTGATGACCTCGATGTCGCGCACCGGGTCGACCGAGCCGGAGACGTGGTGCACGTCTTCGTCTTCGAAGCAGCGCACGACCTGCACGATGGCGTCGACTTCGCGGATGTGACTCAAGAACTTGTTGCCAAGTCCTTCACCAGAGGCAGCGCCGGCAACCAAGCCGGCGATGTCGACGAACTCGATCGTCGCCGGGATCACCTTGTTGGTATTCGAGATCGCACGCAGCGGTTCGAGCCGCGCGTCTGGCACCGTGACGACCCCAACGTTGGGGTCGATGGTGCAGAACGGGTAGTTCGCGGCCTGCGCCTTTTGGGTGCGCGTGATGGCGTTGAACAACGTCGACTTGCCGACGTTAGGAAGCCCGACGATGCCAGCTTGGAGTGCCATGGAGTGAGTGCTTGCGGCTAGCGACTAGCGGTTGGCGACGACTTCTTGGATCGCCTTGATCAGTGCTGGCACGACTTCGAACGCATCGCCAACGATGCCGAAGTCCGCGACCTTGAAGATCGGTGCGTCGGCGTCCTTGTTGATCGCGACAATCGTGCGCGCGGTGCGCATGCCAGCGAGGTGCTGGATGGCGCCACTGATGCCGATCGCGAAGTAGAGCGGCGGGCTGACGACCTTGCCGGTCTGGCCAACTTGCTCCGAGTGCGGACGCCAGCCGGCGTCGACGACGGCGCGCGAAGCTCCAACCGCGGCAACGCCGGGGCCGAATGCGTCGGCGAGGTCTTCGATCAATTTGAAGTGCTCGGGCGCCTTGAGACCACGACCACCAGCGACGACGACCTTCGCTTCGCTGAGCGGCGTCTTGTCGCCACCGGCTGCGATGATCTCCTTGACGACCGACAGCAGGTCACCGCTCGGCGCGTCGACCTTGCTGACTTCGCCGCTGCCACCGCTGGCCGCTTCGAAGTTGTTCGGGCGGATGGTCGCGCAGAATGGCGATTTGTTGGCCTTGACGGTCATCGTGGCCTTGCCGGCGAAGACCGGCTTCTTGGCGCCGTAGGAGCCGCCTTCGCAGCTGACTTCGACGACATCGGTGATGATGCCGGTGTCAAGCAAGCCCGAGACCCGCGGCAGCAGGTCCTTGCCCATTGCCGTGTGCGCCATCAGGACGGCCGCGCCGTCGTTGGCCTTGACTTGTTCCGCGATGGCCTTGGCCCACGCGTCGCCGGAGTATTCGGCAAACGAGGCGCCGTCGATGGCGATGACCTTGGTTGCGCCAGCCGCGGCGAGTTCGGCGGCGGCGGCGTCAATGCCGTTGCCACACGCGATCGCGAGGACTTGGCCGCCACAAGCGGAGGCGAGTTGCTTGGCAGCAGTAATGGCTTCGAGGGACGGGCGCTTCAGGGAGCCGCCGCGAACCTCAGCGATAACGATGATGTTGCTCATGGTGATGGTCTCCGTGAATTAGATGACTTTTGCTTCGTTGCGCAGCGCTTCGATCAGCGCCGGCACTGCATCGGCACCTTCGCCTATGATTCTGCCTTCGGCGCGCGCCGGCGGCAGGACGAGCGACACGATCTCCATCGCCGAGGCGGGGAGGTCGGCCGCAGCTTCCTCGAGCGGCTTCTTCTTGGCCGCCATGATGCCTTTGAGGTTCGCGTAGCGCGGCTCGTTGAGGCCCTTGTTGCAGCTGACGACGGCGGGCGTCTTGCAGGTGACGACTTCTCGGGCTCCTTCGATGTCGCGCTCCGCCGTGAACGTGCCGTCGGCGAGTTCGAGCTTGGTGACTTCGGTCACGCAACCGTAGCCGAGGCGCGCGGCGAGGTTGCCGGGCAGTTGGTTGTTATCTGAGTCGACCGCTTGCTTGCCGCAGAGCACGATTTGTGCCGGGTTTGCAGTCAGCCAGGTGGCGAGCGCCTGCGCAACCTGGGCGCCATCGTAGATCCACTCGTCGGTCGTCAGCAGCACCGCTTTGTCGGCACCGCGGGCCAGAGCGTCGCGCATTTCCTTCTGCGCGAGCTTGGGGCCGATGGTGAGAGCGGTCACCGTCCCGGTGCCCAGTTGCTCCTTGATGCGGAGCGCTTGCTCCAGGGCGAACTCGTCGTACGCGTTCATTTCGAACGATACGCCGTTGGTTTCGATCGACTTACCGTCGGCGGCAATCTTGATTGCCGTGTCGGTCGCGGGAACTCGCTTGATGCAGACTACAATGTCCATGGTCGGCTAGGGGGTGCTCGGAAAATGCGGGCGAACAGTCTACTGATGGCAACCACGGGATCGATGCGAAATTGCGGCCTGTCTGGCCCGGCATTTCTCGCCACCGGCTGTGAGCCGGGCATG
>CAXBFC010000313.1:0-9739 GCA_963974725.1 uncultured bacterium
GCCAACCACCCAACCAGGCCCATGTGGTCCACAGATCGATCTCGGCCAGATCTACTTCCCCGGCTTGTTGGCGGTCAGTGATGCGGCCGGCCAATCCAGCTACTCGGTGCCGCTGCCTGCGAGCTTGGCGGCGGGCCCCTATGCGATGCAGGGTGCCGTGCTTGACCCCGCCGGCGCGTATGCAGCCGCCGGGCTGCAGTGGTCGATGACCACCGGCCGCTTGATGCGGGTCTACTAGCCCTCGAAGACCCTTAGCCACGAAGACCCTTAGCCACGAAGACCCTGAGCCACGAAGACCCTTTAGCCACGAAGACCCTGCGAACGCACCGGCCCTCGCTTGCGAACTCTGGTCGCGGGGTCGGTCCGCGCGCTTGCTTGCGATTCCAAGTTGGGTTCCTGTCGCAGTTCCGGCCCGTTGATGCGAACATGACCGCTCGCGACTCGGGCATCGGTCAGCCCGGGCAGCACAGCGATTCAGTCGGAGGGATAGATGGATAGCAAGCGACCTCGCCACGTGGTTGGCAGCTTGGTGTTGGGCCTGATTCTTGGCGCGGGAACGATCATGGGTGTGAACACCGTCCGAGCATCTGGGCAGGATGTTCGGACAAGCCTGGTGCGCAGCGATCTTGAGTTGGTCGAGATTGCGGGCAAGCCGATCGTCGATGGTCGTGTGCAGATCGTCACGGAAGAATGGAACGTGCGGTCTGGTGCGCGGGTTGCGGGCGATGTGCTTGCGTGGATCGATCGTCACATGGGGCCCGACGACACGGCGGAGACGTTTGGCTACGACCCAAGTCGCGCGCCGTGGAAGGAAGAGGTTCACCGCGGATCGCTGTGGCGCAGTGTGTTGCCGGCTGGGCTCGAACTCTACGTCTTCGAGCGCTATCGCCTGGTCGGTATGGATCCGGAGTTCTGGCTGTTCTTGCGCGATGCTGCTGACGTCCGCATCTCTCCCGAACCCTACCGCGTCACTGCCAGGTGGATTGGCCGGAAGAATTCGACGACTCCGCCGCGCATCGAACGTGTCGAGCTCGATGGCCAAGGCGCCGCGGAGTTCGTGTTCCACGGCGTTGGCCACAACGGCACGCTCTACAACGCCAAGCAGGAGTTCTATCTCGAGCAGATGGCGGACTTGGGCCTCAAGCCAGCGTTGGTGCTCGATGCACTGTTGTATTGGCCGTTTGAAGGAAATGCCGGCGATGTGCATCGCAGCCTCGAGCGTGAGGTTCCGAATCGGTTGACCATGCACGTGCATCAGTTCAACCACGAGACGGGCGCACGTCAGGCAATCGGTCGCGCGACCCTGACTCGCGATGCCGTGGGGGAGACGTTCGTGGTCGCGTCGCGCCAGGCGCTGGCGGCGAAAGCCGAACGCTTCTTGGTGCCTTCGGACGAGCACTAGGAGAACGTCTCCACGCTCGCGCTGGCTATTGCACGTCCACCGCCAGGGTCAAGCCGTTCGAGAGGTCGGAGTCCTGCGGATGCGCGATCGGCCGCTTCCGGCCCATGCCCCATTCTGACAGCCGGCACGCGTTTGCGTTTTTTGCCCGGTTCGCCACGATGACGTGCATGGCTGAGCGCACGTTCAAGGATCTCCGCATTGACTACGGTGATCAGGCCCTTCGGCGGGCCGACCTGAGTCCGGATCCGCAGACGCTGTTTCGATCGTGGCTCGATCAGGCGATCGACGCCGGAGTGCGCGAGGCCAACGCGATGGCGCTGGCAACTTGTGATGCTGACGGGCAGCCGCATTGCCGCGTCGTGCTGATGAAGCAGTTGGACGCGAGCGGGTTTGGCTTCTTTACCAACAAGCACAGCAGCAAGGGCGAGCAGTTGCGCGTGAACAACCGGGCTGCGGCGACGTTCTGGTGGGTTGCGCCACGGCCACGCCAGGTGCGTATCGAAGGCGTTGTGCGCGAGTTGCCCGAGGCGGATGCACAAGCGTATTTCGCCAGTCGACCGAAGCGTGCGCAGTTGTGTGGTGCGGCTTCGCCTCAGAGCCAGATCGTCGAGAATCGCGCCGAGCTAGAAGGCATCGTCGATGCGTTGGCGGATCAAGTTGGTGACGGGTCGGTCCCGAAGCCAGCGCATTGGGGTGGGTATTCCCTGGTGCCCAAGCGAGTCGAGTTCTGGCAGGGGCGCGAAGGCCGGCTGCATGATCGCTTCCAGTTCTGTCTGGAGAGCGGGGTTTGGCGAATCGATCGCTTGGCGCCCTAGTTGCGCAAAGAGGCGCGCTGGACTAGCCCGCTACGCACCGAGTAGCTCGTAGTCGTTCGTGTGCAGTTGTTGTGGGGCTTCGTAGTGCGCTAGCTCTTCGCGGGCGCCAGCTATCGCCATGCGGACGTGGCTCAGTTCGGTGGCCAGTTCGTTGCGTTCGAGGCACAGGTCTTCGAACAAGTCTTGGTCGAGCGGTTCGTTGGCTTCGTGCCAGGCGTCGAGTTGCTCCTGCAGGCGCAACAGTGCGCGTGTCATGAACCGTTCTTGCGAGTGGAAGTTGTTGCTTAGGTCGCGCAAGCGGTCGCTGTGCGAGTCGGTCTTAAGCACTGACAGCATGACATTCTCCTTCGAGGGCTGCGTCGATATTGGGGACTCCGTCGAGCACTTGGCGAAGCACGGCGACATGCTCCTCATGCAGGATGTGGTCGTTGCGGAGATCGGGGGAAAGGTCGTCGCCGCAAGCCATGGTGGCGTGCACGCGAGCAGTGGTAATGGCGAGTTGGGCTTGGGCCCGGGATAGCTCAGCGTGGAGCCTCGCCGTGAGGTCGGAGGCTGCGCAAGCTGCGCCGTCGATGAGTTCCATATCCATGTATGGAGCATCGCTTGGCCAGGTGAAGACGTTGCAAAGCTGGCAAAAAGATGCCGCGCAACGATCCTGGGGAGCCAGCAGCCGCGGGGCGTTGCTTAGCTAAGTACTCCGGCGGGGCCTGGTTGGGCCAACGCTGCCGGCGCGCGAGGGGCGGGTTGCCGGTTCGCTTATTCGACCCACTCGGCGACGAACAGGTTGGTGTCACCCTTCTTCGCGTTGTTGCGGTTACTGGCGAACACCAAGAATCGGCCGCACGGTGAGAACATCGGGAAGCCGTCGAACTCGGGGCTGTTGGTGATGCGCTCGATGCCGGTGCCGTCCTGGTTGATGACGAACAGTTCGAACTCGCGCAGGCCGGTGTGGTCGCCGGTCTTGGCGAAGTTCTCCACGCCGATCATGTTGCTCGAGAAGATGATGCGCTTGTCATCAGGCAGCCAGAACGGGCCGAAGTTGGCGGCGCCGTTGTTGGTGATGCGCTTGAAGTTGCTGCCGTCGCGATCGCAGACAGTGATCTCCATGTGCGATGGCTTGACGATCTGTTGACCAAGCAAAGCAGCGTTGGCCTGAGCAACTTCGGCGTTCTTCGGGAAAGCCGAGCGGAACACGAACTTGCTGCCATCGTGGGAGAAGAACGCGCCGCCGTCGTAGCCGGGACGGTCGGTGATGCGCTTCACGTCGGAACCATCGGACTTCATCGTGTAGAGCTCGAGGTCGCCGTCGCGAACCGACGTGAACACGATATCGCCCGTTACCGGGCAAACCGTGGCTTCCGCGTCGTAGCCAGGCGTCTTGGTCAGTTGGCGCATGCCCTTGCCGTCCGGGTCGACGTCGAAGATGTCGTATTCGCGGTGCACGGCCCATTGGTAGCCGCGTCCCGTCATCTTCACGACTGGCGGCGCATCGCCGCTGTGGTGGGTCGACGCGTAAACAATGCGCTTGTCGCCTTGGGTGTAATAGGCGCAGGTCGTGCGGCCCTTGCCAGTGCTGACGAGCTCCTGCTTGCCGGTCGCCAAGTCGAGAACGTAGATCTGGTCAGCGGTCATGCCGCCAGACTTGCGTTGGAACACCAGCTTGGTGCCATCGTTCGACCAGTAGGCCTCGGCGTTTTCGCCATCGAACGTCAGTTGGCGAATGTTGCGCAGGCGCGGCTCATTCGGGTTCGAATCGACTGGTTTGCCGGCTTGGACGACGAAGTCCTTGTGCGGCACAACTGGGTCTTGATTGGTCGGTAGCGACCCACAGGCAGTGAGGGCGCACAACGGCACCATGAGACTAAGCAAACGCATCGGGGCATGCTGGCCTGTGCATGCCCCGCTCGCAAGCAAGGAGTCCGAAGCCAAAGTCACGCCAACGTCATGTGGATGCATGACGGGCTAAACGGATGTCTCCATGCTGCGCCTTTGGGCTGACCCATTGGCAGGCTTGCGAGGCGACCTGGCGTCAGGTCGCCTGGATCTAGAGGCCTACTTAATCCCTAGTTCCAACTGACTCTGGGGCCGGGGACCGACTGCCTCCAATTAATCAGAGGGCAGTCGTCGAAGGCCCGAATGAACTGGTTACCCGCGAGCGGGTTCTCAGCGAATGGGGTTCCCGCGAACTGGGTTCCAGCGAACTGGGTTCCCGCGAATGGGGTTCCAGCGAAACAGGGCCCCCGGCCGACCTTATTGGCCTTCCATCTGGGCGTCCTGCGCTCCGCCCGCAGTGCGTTGCACTCCGGCAGCTTCTTGCGCTGGCGCCGGCTGGCCGCCACTCGGCGAGGCCGCCGCTGGAGCCGTTTGGGGCGCCCCCATTTCGCTCCCGCTGATCTTCCCGACAACGCCAAGCTCCGGATCTGCCAGGCCGAGCAATCGTAGCTCGGCAGCTGTCAGATCTGGGTAGGCGCTGAGGAAGGTGTCCCGCTGCTGCTGAAGGAACCCGCGAACGCGTTCCATCAGGTGCTGGGGATCTTCGATATCGAGCATGCCGGTGCGCATCAGCGCCTCAGCAGCCCCGCGGCGCGCGAGTTGGTCGATTTCGATCGGCGTGAGCCGGTCGTCATCGAGCCAGAACTCGGCGCGAACCTCAAAGTAGGAGACCAGATTGCGCAGATGCGGCAGGGTGATCGCAGATCGCCCTTTGCAGATGTCCGTCGCAGTTTGCGGCGACACCCCCAATGCCCTGGCAAGATCCCTCTTCTTGAGCCGGCGCTGCTCAAGCAGGGCCGTGATCTTCTCGTGGATGAGGACCATAGTTTCGACGCTGACCGTTTAAGGCTCGAAAGCCCGTCGGCATGGACGCTAGCGCCGAAGTGCGGCAAGTGCAAACACAACGTCTACTACTGCTAGTGGTCGAGTGCGTAGTGCGGACGCTGGCGGCCCATTTGGTCAAGAGATCTGGGGGCAGCCGAGTTGGCTCGGGCCGCCATGTTTGCGCTCTCAGTGGGCGATTCACTCGAGCAGCTTGGCTGCCATGACGCGGTGGCTAGCTGCGGCCGAGTGGTACCAGTCGACGTAGAGTTGGCGCGCTTCACGGGGCTCCCGGCTGGCGAGCAACAGCGCGTTGACCTCGGCGAGCGGCACTCTGGCATTCTCGGCAACCTGTTGCTGGCGCCTTCGATACGTTCCTTCAGCTCAATCTGGGGAGCGCTGTTGTTCGAACCGCTGGTCGAGTTCGACCCAGGCCGCATGCTTCGTCGACAGCCAGCGTGGCGACCATTACCGACAGGGGCTGCGCGCGTCGAAATGCGATGGTTGCTTCGCGGGCGCGTCGTTCGCCAGCTTGGTCGCTACCTCGACGCTGGGCTCGACGTTGCGCCTGCAGATTTCGGCCCAGACCGGGGCGTCGAGTTGCCGGTGCTTTTCGACATCCCCGTCGCCTATCGCGTGGCGGAAAGCGCCAGTTTGTCAGCGGGACTGATCACTTGGCTGTTGCTGGACCCAACCAAGGCGCCAACCGCGGTGCTGAGCCCCGCGCCCCGCGCCCCGAGCCCCGCAGGGCTGCTCGGCAATCTGTGCAGGCTCCTTGCCACTGAGTGCACCACCAACACTCAAGGAATCAGTTGGCTGTGACTGACCAGCGCGGCGCAGATGCAATAGATCTCATGGCGCGACGGGCACTTCCGTAGCTTCAGCGCTAGGATGACCGCGTGTTGTTGAAGTGGCTACTTATCGGGATCTCGGCTGGGGTGCTGACCGGCTGCATCGGCAATGGCCTGCTCCCGTCCGTCTGGCCGCCTGACAACTTCCGCCTCGTGGTGGAGGAAGTTCAGCGCGATGGCGGCTCCGCTCACGTGATTCGACGTTTGCAGGTGATTGCCGATGGCACCGTCATCTATGGCACGTCGTCGAAGCCGCTCGTCGATGCGGCGACCGGCGTCAGCTGGCCGGTGTTCGATCGATTGTCGATCTACCGCCTCGAGCCCAAGTGTGTGCGCGCCCTGGCGCGTCGCATCGATCGCCTCGGCATTAGCGACGTGATCGTGCCGGCTTCGGCGGTCGCTCAGGGTGTCGGTGCAGGACCTGGAGCTGTAGGGCCTGGCCTGACGGTGCAGTGGCAGGCTTTTGGCAGCCAACGCGTGCTGCCGAGTTCTGGTCGACTGCGTGGAGCGATGGCCGAGATCATGGCCGTGATCGCGTCCCACTTGCCTCCCGGAGAGTCCTTTGCCACCGAGATGAGTCGGCCGATCGTGCCGGTTCTACGCGGCGTTCCCGAACCAAAGGTTGGTGCCGCCGAGGCATTGCTGGCCTTCAACGAGCGCATGGCCGAGGACCCCGAAGATGGCGGACTCGTGCTGGCGGCCTACGCACTAGCGTGTTCGGCCGGTAAGCATGCGGAAACGCTGTTGCAGCGCTGGCTGTTGCTCGAGCGTTCGAAGCCGCGCAGCCCAGGTTTCTCCGATGATGCCGCTGGTGGAACCGAAGCTCGCATCCAGTCGCTGAAGAGTTTCTTGCCACCGGCCTGACCCGGCCCGCGCCAGCCAGTTCGCGCCAGCCAGTTCGCGCCAGGCAGTTTGCGCGAAGCCATCTGCGTCAGGCAGCGGGCAGCAGCCAATTCGTCCCAAGCGCTTCGCCCCGGTCGGCCAGTGGCCCCAGCCGGTCCGACCATGCGGGATGGGCCCTGTGGCGCCGCTATCCGTCTTCCGTGCTGCGCAGGTAGAGCTCGTAGGCGAGCAGCAGATACAGTGCGTGGCCAAGATCCGTCCTGCCGCTTCGGTGGCGATCGATTGCGGTTTCGAGCCCACGTGGCCGAAGGTGCTCGCGGGTTCGGCTGCGTGACTCGGCGAGCACATCGAGCAGCGCTGCGTCGCCGCGGAACCACGCGTCGAGTGGCAGCGAGAACCCAACCTTGGGCAGCTGCCGCACGGCGTCCGGAAGTTCGCTCGCGAACGCGTCACGAAGGGCACGCTTGCCAAGTTGGGTGTGGTCGCGTCCGAAGTCTTCAATCCCGGCTTCGAGGTAGGGACAGCGGCCCTCGATGCCTGCAGCCATCAGCGCGATGTCGACCTTGGGAAGCAGGTCGCGCGGCAAGTAGTGCCGCAAGTCGTCGTCGCGCGACGCGAGCGCCAGCCCCCTGCTAGCGTCCGGCATGGCTTCGGCATCGTGCCAACACCGTCGCTGCGAGAAGTATGGCGCCAGCACCTGGCTGGCCAGCGCCGGTGGCGTGACGGCGAGCAGTGCCCGGATCGGGTTGTGCGCGACGGTCGCGCGCCAATAGCGAGCGACCTTGTGCATGGACCACCGTGAACCGAAACCTCGCAGGGCGTGCAGCCGCGGCATGCGCGCAATGGCGCGGTAGCGTCGGTAGCCGAGTAGCAATTCGTCGGCGCCTTCGCCACCGAGCATGATGCGCACGCCGTCGCGGGCCGCGGCTTGCGCGACCGCGTGCACGGCGAGAATCGAAGGGTCCCCGAGCGGCTGCCCAGCGAGGCGGGTCAGCCGCGGCAGGGCCTCCAGAACTTCGGGGCCACCGTTGATGCTGCGCAGTGGCAAGCGGGTGGCCAAAGCGACCGCTTCGGCTGCTTCGCGTTCGGCGCTGGATGTGCTCGTGGCGCGAAACTGGTAGGCGGGCGCTGGTTCGCCGATGGCGCCGAGCGCGAGCGCCAGGCAACTGCTGTCGATGCCACCCGACAAGAACAGGCCGCTCGGTGACGGGCTGTCGATGCAATGCCGAACGCTGGCGAGCAAGCGTTCGCGCAGGCTGGTGGTTGCTGGCGCCGGCTTTGCTTGGGCGGTGGTTGCGGGCTCGCACCATTGCTTGGAGTTGGCAGAAGCGAGGAACGGTTCGCCTCTTGCCGGGATCGAACTGAGTCGCAGCCGCGCCGAGAATCGGTGTGGCTGATCGACGGACCAGCCGTAACGAAACCACTCCGCGAGCCGCCGCCGGTTGTTGATTCGTGGCATGCCGAGGTGTTGCAGTGCGGCGGGCGTTGATGCGAACGCGACCAGTTGCCAATGCGCACCGATCCGCGCGACCAAGCAGTGCAGCGGCTTCTCGCCGTAGCGATCCTGGCCGAGCGTCAGGTCGCCGGTCTCGGTGTCGACGACTGCGAATGCGTGGTGGCCTCGCAGCGTTCGCAGAGCATCGAGGTTCGGCGCGGCGACGGCAAGCAGCGGCAGCCAGGCATCGTTAGGTGGCGCCGTGCGCCCTTCGGCACTGTGTGGTGCACGTCGTTCGGCGTCCATTGGCCCACGGCCTTCGGCAGCCAGTTGCCCGCGGTCTTCAGCACCCAGTCGCTGGCGCCCTTCAGCGCCCGGTAGAAACGTGCGCCACAGTTCGCGTGCGTTGGTGATCGCGCCATTCATGACCCCGACAAAGCGTCCGCCGCGTCGTACCACCGGTTGGCGGGACTTCCGGCCGGAAATTGCCAGGCGAGCGCAACCGAGCCACCAATCGCCGGCGGGTTCGATCGCTTGGCCGTCGGGGCCGCGCCAAGCGAGCTCGGCCGTGGCGTTGGCCATCGCCTGTTGCGGATCGAGTCCCTGCGCGACTAGCCAGTCGTTGCGCGCTCCGACGATGCCGCACATCGCGTTGGCCTGTTAGCGGGCGTCCGCGCGGGCGCGTTGAAGGTATTCGCCGAGCATGTGCCACTGCTGGTGCAGGTCGTGCTCGCCGACTTGGAATGGTTTTTTGAAGAAGCAAGCGAGGTGCGGCATCGAACCGGCTTCGCCACGGCTGGCCGCGAGGTCCGCGAAGCGGATCAGGTCGAGCACCAGTGGCGCCGCGAGGATTGCATCGCAGCCTTGCCAGGTGAACTGCAGCGACATCTTGAAGCCGAGGAAACCCTCGAAGTGGATGAAGTCCCACGCCGTCTTCAGGTCGTTGAGCGACGGCACGTAGTCGATGCCGACGTGTGTGTGCAGCGGGTAGCCCAGAATCGACGGCAGCAGCGCATCTTTGCTGTCGACCTTGCTCTGCTTGTTCTTGCTGTCGGACAAGACGCGGCCGTCGCGGTCGCCGAGGATGTTGTAGCCCTGCCAAGTCAGCACGCGCAGGTTGCGGTACTTGAACATCGGCGCCAACGCCGACTTGACGAGCGTTTCGCCAGTCTTGCCGTCGCAGCCCATGAACGGCGTGTCGTTCTGGAGGAACAGTTCTTCGATCGCTGGGATCAGCGCCGAGTTGCTCGGCGTGAAGTGCACGAACGGCATGCCCAGGCTGGCAGCGGCATAGGCGTAAACCGCCGATGGCCGCACCTGCTTGACCATGTTCTTGTCGATCGCTTTGTCGAACGCGACGAGCGTCTTGTGGGCTGCGCCGAGGCGCAGACTTGGTTCGGTCGAGGTGAGGTTGACGCAGATTACGCGCTCAAGCCTGTGCTTCTTCTTGAAGGCCGTGATGTCCTTCTTGATCTGGTCGATCTGCGCGCGCAACGAAGTGACCTTGCGCTGCTTGCCGGTGGCGAGCTTGCTGATCGTTGCGCCAGCGTTGGGCATGACGCCGGTGACCACGTTCTTG
>CAXBFC010000314.1:0-9729 GCA_963974725.1 uncultured bacterium
CGATCTGCTGCAGGTTCTTGCCGTCGAACGGCCGGGTCAGCGTCAGGATCTCGTAGAGGATCACGCCGAGGGACCAGATGTCGGCGCGATGGTCGATTTCGACCCGCTTCGCGAGCGTCTGCTCGGGGCTCATGTAGTGCGCCGTGCCGGTGATCTCGCCGGACATCGACAGACTTTCGCGGGTTGCGTCGAGGGACTTGGCCAAGCCGAAGTCGAGCAGGCGCACCTGGCGACGATCGTCGATCATCAAGTTGCGCGGCTTCAGGTCGCGGTGCACGACCTGGTTGTGGTGGGCGACAGCGACGCGACTTCGGCGACCAGCATCGCGCATTCGGCGACGTAGCCCTTCTCCGGCGCGAGACCGAGCGTGCCAACCGCGACGCCTTCGCCTTCGCGGTTGGCCAGGCGCAGGTCGTCGAGCATGTCGGCGAGGTTGCGACCGGCGACGAAGTCCATCGCCAGGGCGAACGCGCCGTCGACCTCGATGAGACTGTGTACCGGCACGATTGCTCGGTGGCTCAACTGGGCGGTCGCCATCGCTTCGCGGCGGAAGCGTTCGACGTGGCGTTTGCTGAGCGTCAGCCCGCTCGCCATGACCTTGAGCGCGACGCGACGGTTGAGCGACTTCTGCTTGGCCAGGTAGACGATGCCCATGCCGCCGCGGCCGAGTTCTTCGAGGATCAAGAACTCACCGAAGGCGCGGCCGTCTTCGGGTGCGGCTTCGGGCTCCTGCCATTCTTGATGACCGAGCAAGCCATCGAACGTCAAGAACTCGCGAATCTGCGAGAGGATCTCGGCGCGCATGTCTTGGTGATACTGCTCGGCAAACTTCGCCGGGTCCGGAGACTTGCCGGCGCTGTGTAGTTCGACGAACGCTTCGATCGCCTGTTGCAGATCGTGGTTGCGCGAGGACTCAGACTGCCCTGCGTCCGCGGGGTCGCTCACGAGATCGGATTCGGGCTTCTTGGCCACTTCACGACTCCCGTCGCGCCAGCAATCCGGCCAGGCGTGCCTGTGCCCGAGACGACAGTGCCCGCACGGCGCCTTCGGTCGCCAGGCCCATCTCGGCGCAAATCTCTTCGGTGCTGAGTTCGAGATACCGGCGCAGCACGATGATCTCGCGCTCGCGATCGGGCAGTTGCTGCAACGCGGTGCGGATGCGTTCTGCCAGTTCGGTTTCGTCGTGAGCTTGGGAAGGCGTCGCCTCGTTGGCCGGCACCATGTCGGCGGCGCCGTCGTCGAGCTCGACGATGCCGCCGATCGCCGAACGCTTCTTGGTTTCGATCGCGCGGATGCGGCGGATGATTTCGTATTCGGCGCCCTTCAACAACCACGCGAGGAAGGAGCCTTCGCCGCGGTATTCGAATTGGTGCAGCCGGCGCAGTGCCGACAGGATGGCGTCGTGCGTCGCGTCTTCGCTATCCGCCATCAGCACCCGATACTTCGGGCCGATCAGTTTGCGTAGAGCGTTGCGGAGGCGGTCGCGGTAGCGCTGGAACAGCAGGTCAATCGCATCGCGATCCTGCTCCAGGGCACGGTTCACCAGATTGCGCGTGTTGTCGTCCAAGAACGGAACCCGGGTCGAGAAACCCTGATTCTGCACGGGTTTCCGTCCGCGGCAAGCTGCCCTGGGGATTCGGGCGACGATGCGTCGTCCGAGCAGGATCCGAAATGGGGTGAGAGCGGCCATTGGGTAACAGTGGAAGAACCGATGCGGACGCCGCGCACGGGGAATTGGCAGGTTTTCCGCAGCGGCATTTGCGGCCGGCAGCACCGCCCAGAAAGAGCGAGAAATCTGCGTGCGCGATCCGGGAGCAGGCTCTTCACGGGTGTGGACCACTCGGTCGGTCCGATCGGCCACGCTTCTTTCCTGATCCTTCTTCCTGCCATGCGTACCTCTTTCCTCGTCGTCGCAGGCGCAGTGGTTGCCGTCACCAGCGGCACCGCCACCGCCCAGCGCCTGCTCGCCTATGACCCGCTCGCCGGTGCGGTTGCCGAACTTCAGCCGCCCGATGCGGTGCTGTTCGTGCCCAACCCACCCGTGCTTATCTATCCGAGTGCCCCGATCCTGCCGCCGCCTCCGGTCGTGGGGCTGCCCGCTCCGGGTGACAGCACCTTCGACAATGTCGGTGGTGTGCACTGGTTTACCAACGGCGCGATTCTCGCCGCGATGCCGTCTCCGTCGGTGCCGCCACTCGCGCCGTTGATGCCGCCGATGCCGATTCCGCCCGGCCTGATGGGCGCGATCGGCGGGCCGGTCACGGGCATCGCGGTCGATCCGGCTGCTGGCATCATGTTCATGAGCAGCATCCCGGGCATCATCATCGGCGTGGCGCCGGTGCCGGGACTGCCGGTGGTCGTGCCGCCGTTTCCGATGCCGTTCCCGGCGGCGCCGATTGCCGGCCTCGAATGGGATGGTGCGACAGGCACGCTGTGGGCCGTCGATATCGCTGGCATCGCCTACAACTTCTTTCCGGGTGGGGCGCCCGCTGGACCGCCACTTGCGCCCGCGTTCCCGCCGCCGGGTCCGGTTGGCGACATCGCGATCGACAAGATGGCCAAGATCAACCCGGTTGGGTTGCGGCCGCTCTACGTGACGGCGGGCGGCATGGTCTACGACATGAACGATCCGGGTGCGTTGCCGTTTCCGTCGGGCCCGCCGGCGGAAGGTCTCGCGTTTGCGAACCATCCGATTCAGGTTGGCCCGTTCGGTGGTTGTGCCACGTGCCCGTCGATTCCCGGTGGCGGTCCGACCAACTTCATCACCGGTCCGATGACGAGCGGCAACGCCGCCTTTGGCCTCGGCATGACCGGCTTGCTGCCGTTGTCGTTTTGCGTGTTCGGCTTCGACACCGTCTACAACCCGTTATTCCCGATGCTGAATCTCGCCGGGTGTCCGCTTGGCTTGACGATCAGTCCGACGTTGTTGCTGTTTGTTGCCCCGACAGACGCTACCGGCACGGCGGTCTTCCCGATTCCGCTCGGCGGCGTGCCGGTGGGGGCGACGCTCTACAACCAAGGCTTCGCATTCTGTGCTGCCGACCCGACTGGGTTTGTGTTCTCGCCATTCCAGTCGCTGACCATCGGCGGTCTCTAGCGAATCATGATACCGTGCACGCGCAGCCAACTGGTTGCGCGTCATGGCCAATCGATTCTTGCAGATCGCGCCGCTCTTGCGGGTGGCGCCGTTATTCGCGGTGCTGGTAGCTTGTCAGAGCCCGCCGACGCCCGAGCTTGCGCTCGCGCCATCGGACGGTGTCATGCACGCCTCGGACTTCCCGGCACCCGCACACTTGTTGCGCGGCTTCGGCAAGCGCCAGCCCGAAGGACCGTGGCTGGTCGGCGACGAAGTCATGTTTGGCTTGCGACTCCGTCGCGACGGCACCGTTCGTCACTGGTTGTTGCAACTGCGCGTGCTCGAAGTCACGGCGACCGACGAAGACGGTGAGCAACTCGAGCCCGTCGATTGGTCGTTGCGCATCAACGGCGAAGTGCAGCAGTTCGATTCCGCAGTCAGCCGCGCCGAAGTCGTTGTCATGGATGTGCAGGGCAACGAGCTCGGCCGTTCGCAGCCGTTATTGCCGCGCGACTTCTTAAGCACCGGCATCGCCAGTGCCTGCAAGCTCGTTCGCACCCGCATGGATCGTGCTGGCCCGACCGTCTACAAGTTTCTCGACATGCGGCCGCTCGCCGAAGCCACCGTCAGCGCCGTAGCCTTACTGCAAGTCGTGCAAGACGACGCCGTGCTCGCCCCGATCCTGTGGCAAGTGATCGAGAAGCCAAGCCTCTGGTCGGTCGTCTCGAGCATGGGCGTCAACGTCATGCTCCGCCCGAGCTTCCACCGCGTCACCAGCGCCCTCTCCCCGGTCCCCGACGTGCTCGACCAAACCTGGCGTCTGCCCATCGCCCTAGAGGTCAACCAAACCCCAGCCCTCAACCTGGACCTCTTCGTCACCGACTCCACCCCCCCGTTCTCCCTAGCCGGCGGCCTCCTAGGCGCCACCGCCCGCCACCCCACCAACCCCACCCTAGACTTCTCCCTCCTCCTCCTCTCCGCCCAAAGAAGTGCGTACGGTGCCAGGACAAAAAAACACATCCTCACCCCGCCCCAATGATGCGAGTGATGGAACCGACACTGTCCTGCAGAATCGCGTGCGTGACCGCGGCAGATTTCTGGGCGTAGTCGTCGTCAGCGATCATCAGTCGTTGGTGCCGTTCGTGTAGGCGGCGCGCATGCTCGCGAGAGACGCCGAGGATTTGCGCAATCACGGCGAAGTTCGTCGCGGCGAGATCCCGCAGGAGCCCGGCGTGCAGCGCGTGCCAGCCGTTGGTTGCCGCGCGGTGCTCACGAATGCGCCACGCACCGTCCCTCGCGGCGATGGCTCGCAGGCACGTCGTCAGCCTCGTCGCCGCGACGGGTGGAGTTTCGATGGTCGTTCCGTCGGCGAGCGCTGCCTTGCGCCGCAGCCACTCAAGAACGTCATCGCCTGCCATGTCGAGCAGCGAGTCCTGACGATCTGTTCCATCGCGTGCTGCCATTCGCGTCTCGACGAAATCCGTAATGATCTGACGTGAACCACCATCTACTGAGCGCGGGTAGTCGCTTGGATCGTAGATCCGCGTCCCAGCTTGCTCCGCGACCCAGTTCTCGACCCATTCGCGTTGCAGCCAAGATGGACCGCGCGGCTTCGCATACTGCTGGGCACTGCCCCACGGATACTCGCAAGGATCGGTGCAAAGGCCGGCCGCAACCGGATTGTCGTCGATGTAGCGAACCAGAACCTTGCGGTAGACCAGGGACTTGACTGGCTTGGACGTGAACCGCCCTCGATGCAGCGGCCCGTCGCGGCGGCGGCTTCGATTGAAGTTGCGCGCATACGCGTTCTGGATGCGACGCATCGCGTTCGATAGTTCGCCCTTCGGGCTGCGAACGAGCATGTGGAAATGCGTCGTAAGCACGCACCAGGCATGGACCTCAAGGTCGCCTCGCCGAACGGCCTTGGCGATTCCCGCCAGGAAATACCGGATGTCGTCCGCTGTCTCAAAGAGAGACCTGCGCGCGATGGCGCGATTCACTACATGGTGCCAGGAGCCGTGGGTGTCTTGTCGATGTCGTCTTGTCATTGCTCATTTCCCTCACCTGTAGAGGGATGAGCGGGGCAACTTTGGGCCTTCGAGGAAGTGTTTTTTTGTCCTGGCACCGTACGCACGTTCTCGAATTGGGGCGTTGGGTCAGTCTGGGGGGGGGAGTGGCCGATAGAGTGGGCATGAAGTGGCAAGCTTTGGTTGTGGCCTCGGTGGTTTGTGGGTTTGCGTATGCGCAGGTGCCGGCGGCGCCTCCGGGTGCGACGAAGCCTGTGTCCAAGAAGGCTGATCGCGTTTTGAAGCGTGCGAAGAACATGCGCGAAGGGATCACCAAGGGGCGCCAGGTGAAGGCGCACGTGAAGGTGATGGTGCGCTTGCAGAACGGCAACCGGCTGAGCGGCGTCGTCAAGGACGGCCGATTGGTCGAGCGCGTCGATGGCTTGCGCTTTGTCGATGCCCAAGCTCGCGATCTGGGGGCTGGCATCCGCTTGTGGTACAGCGGCGGAACGCGCAGCTACATCTTCGTGCCGTTCAAGAGCCTGAAGAACTACGAGATCGTGCAGCGACTGTCGCAAAAGCAGTTGCTGGAGATCGAGACGTCGATGCAGATGGCCGAGAACCGTGCGAAGGAGCGCGCCGCCAAGGCTGCTCGCCGCGCCAAAGGAAGCGCAACTGGCGACGTGCCCGCGCCCGGCACGCTCGATGTGAATTCGACGGCTCCCAAGCAGTCGGATCTGGAGAAGATCCCCGGCTACAGTGACCTGCCGAATGCGCCGAAGCCGGCGGGGGCTGCTCCCGCGGGTGGCGATACGAAGTCGGGCGCGACCGCGGCCAACAAGGGCGATGCGGCGACACCGGCGAAAGTTTCGGATTCGGCGGGCGACCTGAAGCAGGCCAAGCAGCAGCTTGCCTGGGCCCAGTTGCTCCGCAGCTACCCCCCCAAGGCTGGCTGGAACGCAGCCAAGAAGAATGAGATCGCCCGTCGCAGGTCAGTGCTCGGGGTGGTTCCGAGCGACTTCGAAATGGCCTTCGTGAAGCAGTTTGACAAGTGGTTGCAGGCCTGCGAGCACAACGGCGTCGATCCGAACGCGGGCGTCGTCAAGAAGCCCGAGACCAAGCGCGACCGTCGCCGCGCTGAGCGCAGCCGCATCCGCGGCCGCTAGAGGCCAGGCCAAACGGCCGCTGCCCGCCAATAGATTTGTTGCGATCTGCGCCGACGTGCCCCCGAATCCAGCTTCTGGCTTGATCCGATCCGGGGCTGCACGGAATGCTGGGGCGCATGCAACGCGCTTTTCTATTCACCGGTCAGGGATCGCAGTTCACAGGCATGGGCAAGGAACTCGTCGAGCGCTTCGATCGCGCTCGCGAAACCTTCGCCGAGGCTGACGAAGCGCTCGGAGAATCCGTTTCCGCCCTCTGTTTCGAAGGTCCCGATGACAAGTTGGGGCTGACCGAGAACACTCAGCCCGCGACCCTCACGGTCGCCGTCGCCGCGTTCCGCGCGCTCGGCCTGACTCCGGACCTCGCCGCGGGGCACAGCCTTGGCGAATATGCGGCACACGTTGCGGCCGGCACGTTCGATCTCGGCACCGCGGTCAAGCTGGTCCGCCAACGTGCGACCTTCATGCAAAACGCGGTGCCCGTCGGCACCGGTGGCATGGTAGTGCTGCGCAAGATGGATCTGGCGGCCGTCGAAGCACTGGTCGCCAAGGTCGACGCGGGGATCTGTGAGATCGCCAACAAGAACGAACCGCAGCAAACCGTCGTGTCCGGCGAGGCCGCCGCGATGGACCAGTTGGTCGAGTTGGCACCCAAGCGCATGGCGCTGAAGCTCAACGTCAGTGTGCCGTTTCATTGCTCGATGCTGCAGGATGCAGGCAAGCAGTTCGCCGCGCTGCTCGACGATACGCAGATGAACGATCCGGCGTTTCCGATCTGGTGCAACGTCGACGCCAAGCCAGTCACTACCGCGCAAGCAGCGCGCGACGCGCTGCAGCGTCAGTTCGCCGGTGCCGTGCAGTGGTTGCCAACGGTTCAGGGCATGTTGGCTAGTGGTGTGCGTGACTTCGTCGAGTGTGGTCCGAAGGCAACGCTGGTCAACATGGTCAAGCGCATCGCGGCGGGCGAAGGCGTCGAGGACGTGACCACCGCTGCGGCGACGACTCCGGATGAGATCTCGGCCTTGCAGGCTTCGTGACGTCGCCGCCTGGAAACTCTGCCGCACCAGGCAGTGCCCCGCCCAGCAGCGCCCTCCCGCACGTGCTTCGTCAGGCGCTGTGGCCGCTCGGATTGCTTTACGGCACGGTCTCCGCAATCCGCAACGGCATGTTCGCCGTTGGCTGGAAGCGAGTGCACAGACTGTCCGTGCCGGTCGTTTCGATCGGCAACCTGACCGTTGGCGGCACCGGCAAGACGCCAACGGTTGCGTGGTTGTGTCAGTTGGCCAAGCAGGCCGGCAAGGTTCCCGGCGTTCTGGCCCGCGGCTACGGTCGCGCGCCGGGCGCAGAGCTCAACGACGAAGGCACACTGCTGCAGCGTCGCTTGCCGTGGCTGTTGCAAGAACAGGATCCTGACCGGGTCGCCGCTGGCCGGCGATTGGTCGACAAGGGCGCGGACTTCATCGTGCTCGACGACGGCTTTCAGCATCGTCGCTTGCACCGCGACCTCGATGTCGTTTGTCTCGATGCGGTCATGCCGTTTGCCAATGGCCAATGCTTGCCTGCTGGCGACCTGCGTGAGTTTCGTTCGGGGCTGCGGCGCGCCGACTGCCTGTTGCTGACTCGCGCAGGTGGTCTCGACCGCGAACAAATTGGCATGCGCATCGAGCGTCTTCGGCAGATCGCCGGTAAGAACGTCCCCGTGCACGCCTGCGAACACCAACCGACGGATCTGGTTCGGCAGCCTGACGGAGTGACGGAGCCGGCACAGTCGCTGCGCGGTCGGCGCGTGGTCTTGCTGTCTGCCATCGCCAAGCCACATAGCTTCCGGGCAACGGTTGCTCGCCTCGGCGCGGAGATCGTTGGGGAAGTCGTGCATCGCGATCACCATCGCTTCACGCAGGCGGAAATCGATGCTGCCGCTGCGACGGCGCGCAGTGGCGATGCGATTCTCGTCACGACCGAGAAGGACGACGCGCGCCTCGATGCCTTCCAAGTCGAGCGCCATGTGCTGCGCATCGACCTGCGCTTCGTCGATGCCGAGCCGCGCCCCGAGGAGTTCCTGCTGTGACGTCGGCCGCCGCGACATCCGGATCAGGCAAGGCGCGCAAGGTGCGCTTCTTGGACCGCATCGTCTACTGCCTCGCGCGCATGGCGATCGGAACCGCCGCTCGCGTGCCACAGTGGTTTGGTTATCGTTTGGCGGCTGGGCTCGGTCGCCTGTGGTTTCGTTGCGATAGTCGGCGCCGCCGCTACGCGCTCAAGTTCCTAAAGAACGCCTACCCCGACCTGAGTGAACGCGAACATCTTCGTCTCGGCAGTAGTGCCACGGCCAACTTGTTCATGGTGCCGCTCGACATGGCGCGCCTGACGCGCTTGTTGGCGCGCGGCCGGCGCATCAGCGACTTCGTCGAATGTGAAGATACCATTCGGGTGTTCCACGAGTTGCCGCGGCCATTTCTTGGTCTGACGGCGCACCTGGGAAGTTGGGAGGTCGGCGCCGTGACCATGGCCGAACTGATGGGCGGGGGGCATGGCATCGCACGCGTGACCAAGAACCCATTGCTCAACGATTGGATCCTTGCCAATCGGCAGCACAGCGGATTGAAGATTCATCCGCGGCGTGGCGGCTTCCGTGGCTTGGCGCGCGGGATGGAGAACGGCCAGATCGGCCTGCAGGTGATCGACCAGAACCAGCGCCTGCGCGGCGTGTTCGCCCCGTTCTTCGGCAAGATCGCGAGCTGCGAGCGCTCGGCCATGAGCCTGGCCCTGCGCAAGGGCTATCCGGTGATCGTGGCGGCGACGTTGCGTCGCGGCTACCGGTTCGCGTTCGAGCTGGTGATTAGCGAGACGTTCCGGCCGGAGGTCACCGGCGACAAGCAAGCCGATTTGTTGGCGGCGGTGACTCGCACCAACCGGGCGCTGGAGAAGCTGATCCGCATGGCACCGGAGCAATACCTGTGGATCCACGATCGCTACCGCACGCAACCCGTGGCTGGAGAGGCCGCTGCGGACTCGCTGCCGGACGGAGATGGTGAGGAAGATGCGCTTGGTCGCGAGGAATGAGTTCGCCCCGCTGGAGCGCACCGGCCGCGCTCGCTAGTCTGCCTGTGCACGCGCCCGTAGCTCAGCTGGATAGAGCATCGGCCTTCTAAGCCGGCGGTCGCAGGTTCGAATCCTGCCGGGCGTGCCATTCGCGCGAAGCGCGAATGGACGCCCGGCAGGATTCGGGCGTGGACCGATGCATCGCTTTGCGATGCTTCGGTGCAGCGGCGAATCCCGCAGTCGACGATTCGGCGGGGTTGGGCCTGGCAGGGGAAGGCGTTGGCCGATGCGGCCGCTGGCGCGGCGCATCGTGCGGTGGGAATGCACGGGCGGCGAGAGTCGGCGTTGCGTGGCTCGTTTTGGGGTGCTGCCTGGTTGTGGTGCGGCTGTGGTGCGGCTGTGGTGCGGCTGTGGTGCGGCTGTGGTGCGGCTGTGGTGCGGC
>CAXBFC010000315.1:0-9692 GCA_963974725.1 uncultured bacterium
GGGCTGTGTCGCGTTCGCCGCGGCGCGCAACAACGACAAGGCCGGGCTGATCACGTTCGCCGAAGACATCGAACGCTACGTGCCAGCCAAGAAGGGGCGCAACCACGTGCTGCGCCTGATCCGTGAAGCGTGTGAGACGCCTGCCGCCAACAAGAAGACCGACTTCAAGCGCGCGCTCGACTACGCCGGGCGGGTGCAGCGCAGGCACGCGATTGTCTTCGTCGTCAGCGACTTCCTCGGCGCCGATTGTGAACGCGAGTTGCGGCTGTTATCGCGCCGTCACGAAGTGATCGCGGTGCGGTTGCGCGATCCGTTTGCGGCCGGGCTCGACCGTGTTGGCGGTGATGTCACTCAGTTGCCTGACGCTGGTCTGTTGCACTTGCTCGATCCGGAGAGCAACGAGAGCATCGTGGTCGATACGACCAGTCGGCGCGTGCGCGAAGAACTCCAGCGTCGCTGGCAAGCCGAACGCACCGGCTTCCGCGATGTCTGCCGGCGTTGCGGCGTCGACCTGCTCGACGTGCCTACCGAAGGCTCGGTCGGGGACCCGCTGGTCAAGTTCTTCCGCATGCGTGAGATGCGGGGGAGGCGCCGATGATGCGCCGCTGGCTACTGCAGTCGTTGCTGCTCGTGCTGCTGGTCGCCTGCGGCGGCGACCCCGCGGTGCCGTGCCCTTGGCAATCGCCGCCGACGTTGCCGCTCGATCTGCGGGCGACCTTTGATCGCACCGAGGTCGGCTTGCTGCAGCCGGTCAAGGTGACGGTCGATCGCTACCGCAAGGATGGCGTCGAAGTGTCGTTCGAGCCGGTCGTGCCCGACAAGCAGTTCGTTACCGAGAACTCGACGACCAGCGACGAACGTAGCTACGGCGATGGTTGGTGGCAGCGCACCACCATCATCCTGCTGCCGATCGATGGCCCTGGTGAACTGAAGATCCCGGCGTTCTCTGCCGCGACGGTCGTTGCAGAAGGTGAGATGCCGCAAGTCGCGACCACGCCGGAGCAAGTCGTGACGGTGACCAGCGTGCTGTCGCCAGAGCACGGCGCCGAGATCGAAGCGCCAGGTGATCCGTTTCCCACGCCTCCTGGGTACATGTGGTACCTGATTGCGCAGGGCCTGGTGTTCTTGATCTTTGGCATCGTGTGCTGGGTCGGTTCGCGTCGCAAGCAACGTGCCCACGCGGCGACCGTTGCGGTGCCGGCACACGTCAAGGCACTGCGCGAACTACTGCGCTGGAAGGATGCGCCGCGCACGACGCCGGCCGAGATCGACGCGTTCTATGTGGGCGTGTCGTATGTCTTGCGCGTCTACCTCGAAGATCGCTTTGGCTTGCACGCTCCAGAGCGCACGACTGAAGAGTTCTTGCATGATCTCGATGGCTCGGCGCAGCTGGTTCGGGACCACGGTCAAGAACTGCG
The DNA here is from genome assembly GCA_963974725.1 of uncultured bacterium. Classification (GTDB taxonomy): domain Bacteria; phylum Planctomycetota; class UBA1135; order UBA1135; family UBA2386. The sequence goes on from CAXBFC010000315.1 coordinate 1,419, forward strand.
GCGGTTCCTGTCGCAGTGCGACCTGGTCAAGTTCGCCAAGTTCGTGCCGACCGAAGCCGATCATCAGACGACCTACGGACTGGCGGAGTCGTTCGTCGAATCGACGCGCGCCGACCGTACGGGCGACAGAGGCAGTTCCGATCACCCGGCTGCCCCAGCGGAGATGAGCGCATGATCGCCGACTTCGCCATCGGCGGTTACACGCTGCTCGACCCGTGGTTCTTGCTGGCCGCGCCGCTGTTTCTGTTGGCGGGCTGGCGTCGTGCGACGACTCGTCGCGCCGCGCTGCCGACGGCCTCAGCGAGCCTGTTTGTCGGGTTGCCACGAACCTTGCGGCAACGGGTCGCTTGGGTGCCGCTACTCGTCAAGGTGCTGGCGGGCCTTTGTCTGGCCTTGGCGTTGGCGCGGCCGGTGCAGCGCGATGTGATTCCGCTGCGTGAGGACGGCATCGACATCATGCTTGTCGTCGATACCAGTTCGTCGATGCTGCAAGAGGACATGCGGGCGAACGATTCGTATCGGCGCATGGATGCGGCGCGCGAACGCGCGATGGAGTTCGCCGCGGCGCGCGTGCATGACCGCGTTGGTTTGGTCGCGTTTGGTCGCTACGCCGAACTGCGTTGCCCGCCGACCCTCGACGAAGTGGCGTTGGCGGCATTCTTGCGGGTGCTGGACACCCTGCCGCGCGGCAGCGAGTTTGACGCCACCGCGATCGGCACGGCGCTCGCCAAGGCGGTGCAGGTGCTCGAGAAGAGCGACGCCAAGTCCAAGGTGGTGATCCTGCTCAGCGATGGCCAGAACAACGTCGACGACATCGATCCGATCGAGGCAGCGAAGCTTGCCAAGGACAAGGGCGTGCGCGTGCACACTATTGGCCTTGGCAACGGGGTGCCGTCGGTGTTTGGCTACCAAGAGTTGCCGTTCGAGGAACTGAAGACGATCGCCGAAACGACCGGTGGCCTGTTCTTCGCGGCCCGCAGTGACTCGGATCTTGAGAAGGTCTACGAGCGCATCGATGAGATGGAGACCTCGGAGCGCGAAGATCCGCGCTACCGCACCGTCGATCACTTTGCGTGGCCACTGGGCATTGGGCTGGCGTTGATGCTGCTGGGGATCTTGTTCGAGGCGCTGATTGTCCGGAGGGTGCCGTGAGCGACCTGGAGTTCACGCGCGGGGCTCTGTGGCCGTGGCTGCTGGCGTTGCCGGTGGTCTGGGCGCTGTTGTGGTTGGTGCTCGATCGCTCGCGCGCGGCCATGCAGCGCTACGGGGCCGAACCCAACGTGCGGTTGACGGCGCCGTTTTGGCGGTCGTTTCGCTTGTCGATGCTGTTGGGACTCGGCTTCACCTGCTGGCTCGATCCGCGCTGGGGTGAAGAGACCGTCGCCGTGGAACGGCGCGGGCTCGACATGATCTTCTGCCTTGATACATCGCGTTCGATGTTGGCGAGCGATATGTCGCCGACCCGACTGGCCCGGGCCATTGGCGACATCGAGTCGGTGCTGCCCGCACTCGAAGGCGGTGACCGCGTTGGCTTGGTCGTGTTTGCGGGGGCGGCGCGATTGTGGATTCCGCTGACCCACGACGTCGATTCGTTCGCTGGGTTGCTCGACGAAGTCGATACCAACGTCGTCAAGACCGGTGGCACCGACCTGAGCAAGGCGCTGCGCAAGGCGCTCGAAATCGCGGACCCCAAGGATGCGGCGACGACGGTGGTGCTGCTGATGACCGACGGCGAAGACCTTGCCGGCGCTGGCCAACAGGCCGCGACCGAGCTGAAGGATCAGGGTTTGACCGTCTACACAATTGGCTATGGCAGCGCGATGGGCAGCAAGATCACGGTCATTCGCGACGGCAAGGAAGACTTCCTGCGGGACCGCCAAGGCAAGGAAGTCGTCTCGAGTATGGACCCAGAGAGCCTTCGCAAGGTCGCTGCGGTGACCGGTGGGGAGTTTGTGCGGGCAGAAGCGATGGTGCTGCCTTTGGTAGAATTGCACCAGAAGCGGCTCGTGCCGATGCAAAAACGGGCCTACGACTCCGGTGAGGAACAGGGCAAGCAGGCGCGCTACCAGTGGGTGCTACTGCCGCTCGTGATCTTGCTACTGTTAGAGATCGCGTTTGCGCGAGGACGACAACGATGAAGATTTTGCTGCTGACAACCATGCTGTGGTCCGTGTTCGCCGGTGGCGATCGCGAGCGTGGCATGCAACTCTACAAGGACGGTCAGTTTGCAGAGGCGCAGGCGGCATTTACCGCGGCCCTGAAGGACGATCCGGAATCCGCGGAGCTGCAGTGGAACCTGTCGTTGGCCGCGTGGCGTGCCGGCGATCTTGCCACTGCCGAAGTCGCTGCGGAGAAGTACGCCGCGCTCTCTGACAACGTCAAAGAAGAACTGCATCGCGGCATGCTCGGCGCGATTCGCCTGGCCCAGTCAGCGGAGTTTGAGGCGCAGGCCGATGCCGCGTTGGCCGCGCAGCAGCAAGCGGGCCAATCGGCGGGGATGCCGGGTCAGCCGGGCACGCCAGCCCAGCCGGACGCTGAGGAAGCGCCGCCGCAACCGCTGCCGTTGTTGAGGACTGCGCTGGACAAGGCGGTCACGGCGAAGCAGCACTTCGTTCGCGGGGTGCGTGCCAAGTCGACTCCGGAGTTGCTGCGCAACACCGAGCGCACGCTGCGCAAGATCGCGGAGCTGAAGAAGCGCATCGAGGAACTGGAGCAGCAGCAGCAGGAGCAGGAACAACAGGACGGCGACAAGAATCCGGACGAGCAGAAGCCCGACGACAAGGGCGACGAGAAGGACCAGAACAAGTCGGACGAGCAAAAGGGCGACCAGAAAGAAAACGACGACCAGCAGAAGAAGGACGATCAGAAGGGCGACGAGAAGAAGCCCGATGAGAAGTCTTCAGATGGCGACCAGTCCGACCCAAAAAAGAACGACCAGAAGAAGGATCCGAAGGACCAGAAGTCCAGCGAGTCTGATCCGAAGGAAGGCGAAGGCCAAGACCCGCCCGAGTCGCCGGAACCCAAGCCGAACGAGTCCGAGAATCCCGAGCCCAAGCCGTCACCCGAAGAGGGCAAGAACGGGGAGTCCGATCCGAACCAGGCGGAGAAGCCTGAGAATCCGGAGCCGGGCTCCGAGAACCAGCAAGCCAAGGAAGGCCAGCCAGAGACGCCGCCCGAACCGAAGCCGGGCGAACAGCGTTCGGATGCGCCGGGCGAAGGTGGTCAAGGCCTCGAGTTGACGCCGGAACAAGCACAGCGCTTGTTGGCGCGGGCCAAGAAGCTCGACGAGCAATTGAAGCAGGCGAAAGCCCGTCGCACCACGCGGCGACGCGCTGTGGAGCGCGATTGGTGATTCGGGTCTTTGCTGCCATGGTTGCCGCGGTCGTCTTGGTCGTTAGTGCCGCCGCGCAAGAGAAGCTGATCGTCAGCCCGCCTGAGCCGGGCACGATCCGGCTCAACGACACCGCCATCGTTCGCATCACGGTGGAGGGCTCGAGTGCCAACCCTCGGGCACCGAAGATCCCCAAGGTCGAAGGCCTCGGGATCCGGCGATTGCCGGCATCCACTTCGACGCAGATGGTGCATGACGGGCGCCGCATGGTGACGAGCACAAGCGTGCAGTTTGGCCTCGAACTGCGCCCCAAGCGCGTCGGCTCGTTCAAGATCCCGCCGTTCAAGATCTGGACCGGTACCAAGGAACAGGAGACCCAGGAGCTGCGGCTCGAAGTGCGAGAGGACCTGGTTTCTCAAGAACTGTCGTGGCTCGAGGTCGAACTCGAACCCAAGCGCGTCTACGTGCACGAGCCAGTCCGCGTGAAGATCACGTTTGCCGTGCAGCAAGGAGTGCGGCTTGCCCAGGAGTTTTACGAACGCAGGCGCTACCTGGTGATCGCGGTCGTCGCGGATTGGCTTGCCAAGTTCCCCGCCGGCGAAGCGATTGAGTTGCCGCAGCCGCGCGGGGACCTACGCGTGGTCATCTGCAACGAGGAGCTTTCGCTGGCGACGTTCGTCGGCAACTTCGAGCGCGATGGCCAGATGTGGCAGCGGTTCCAAATGGAGCGCGCCTTCCTGCCGTCGAAGGTTGGCAAGATCGTGTTGCCGGCACCGGAGCTGCGCTTCCATACGCTGCGGCACACGACGCGGCCGGTGCGCGGCGGCCAGATCGACAAATACGGCATCGTCGGCAAACCGATTGAGTTCGAGGTGCTGCCGATTCCAGAGGTTGGGCGGCCCTCGCCATACTTCGGCGCGGTCGGTCGGTTCGACATCAAGGCGTCGCTCGACAAGGACCGCATCAAGTTTGGCGACTCGTTCAAGTTGACGCTGACGGCGACGGGGCAAGGCAACTTCGAGTTCTTGCGCATGCCCGAGCTCGACGACCTCAAGGGCTTCCATAAGCGGGGCACGGCCGAGGCCCAACGTGACGGCGATCGTGTCGTGGTGACCTACGACCTGACACCGCTGTCGACGGACGTTACCGAGATCCCGCCGATCCAATGGAACTACTTCGATACCACGCCGGGCGTGGCGAAGTTCGTGGAAGTCGCGACCCCGCCCTTGGCCATCGTCGTCGACGAACTGAACAATGCCGAGTCGATTCTGCCGCTGCCCGAAGCGGCCGCTGCGGCCGTGACGCCTGGCATCGATGACATCTTTGACTTGCCATCCTTCGATGGCCCGGTGCAACGCGTCGAGGCGCCGGCTGCCTGGTTGCGTTGGTTTGCGGTGGTCGCGCCGTGGGGGCTGATGCTTGTGGTGTTGTCGCTGCTGCGGGTCCGCAAGCGAGCATCGCTGGATACGGCCGGCAAGCGCGTGCGCGGCGCGAAACGCCAGTTCGATGCCGCACTGGCCCGGGGTGACGATGCGATGGACGCGATGGCGGCCTACCTCGGCGATCGCCTTGACGTGCCCGCCGCCGCCGTCATCAGTCCCGACTTGTCGCAGCTTTTGGTTGCGAGCGGTCTCGACGAAAGCGTGGCTACGGATGTCGCCGCCGCGATCGAGCGAGGAACGGCGGCGCGCTACGGCAGCGGGCAGGATCTGACTGCGGATGACGCGCGCGGTCTGGTGCAGCGTCTCGAAGCGGTGCGCTTCGGCGCGCGCGGGTGGCTGCCGTTGTTGCTGTTGCCGGTGTTGGCGCTGGCCAGCGGCAACCTGCGCGCCCAACAAGCGCAGGCCGTCGATGCGTATCGCCAGGGTGACTACGCGGCGGCCGATGCGGCATTCGAGCGCGCCTACCGCGATGATGGCAACCGAGTCTACTTGCGCGCCCGAGGCAACTGCTTGTATCGCATGGGCGACTTGCCGCGGGCCCGTTGGGCTTACGAGAGTGCTCGTGTCGCATTGCCGCGCGATCCAGAACTGCTAGCGAACCTGCGCCTGGTTCGCACCCGCTTGGAACTGCCCGAGCCAGATGGTGGCTTCGCAACCGAAGTGCGCCGCCTGCTCGATCTCTACACGCTTGGCGAGCGCACCTATGCGTGTTTGCTCTGCATGGCGTTGGCGGCCGGCTGCCTGGTATTTGGCTGGCGGCGCGTTGGTTGGCGCTGGGTGGGGGCGATCTGCCTCGTGCCAGCAGGCATCCTGGCACTCGACGTGTTGTGGTTGGAGCCGAGTCGTGCGCCGCGCGCGGTCGCGCTGCAGAAGCTCTCGGTGACCGCCGAGCCGCGTGCCGGCATGGCTGCGGTCGCGACGGTACGGCCGGGCGCGCTGGTCAAGGTGCTCGGTGGCAGCAGTGGCGCGTTCTTGCGCGTCGATGCTTCGGGCCGCAGCGGCTACGTCGCTACGGATGCGGTTGCGATCATCGAGTAGCGCGCGTTGTGGTCGCAACGATCAGGGTGCGAGCAGCAGTTGCCACTCGCAGGCTCTAGCCAAGCATGCGCTTGGCGCGTGCGCCGATCAGTAGCACGATCCCGCCCAGCAAGATGAAGATGCCGGCTACGAGGTAGCGCAGCAGCCACTCGTTCCACAACAGGAGCAGGCCGAAACCGATCGCTAGAATGCCGATGATCAACAACAGTCTCGGCAGGTTCGGCGGAATCACCGACATGCCCGGCATGCCGCCGCCTTTCAAATTGATGTCCATTGCTTACTTCGCAGGTCCGCCGACGAGTTCGGCGAGGGGTCGTTCGTAGATGCGATACCGCCTGTAGGGCGTGCACCCGAGGGTTTGCAAGGGGCCAAGCATGTCGTGGTTGTCTTCGAGGATCCAGCTTGCTTCGCAGGCGTCGAAGCCGGCATCGATGCCGTCGCTCATGACCCGGTGCATCAGCAGCATGTCGAGGCCGGTCTTGCGATATTCCGGAACCGCGCCGAGCGTCAGCACCCGGATCAGGTGCTTCTTCTTCATGGCGCGCAGGAACTTCCACCAGCCGAACGGCAACAGCTTGCCCTTGCATGCCTTGGCGCCGACGTTCGTGTCCGGGATCGCGAGCACGAACCCAATCGGCTCGCCGTGCTTTTCGGCGATGTGCATCAGGCTTGGGTGGCAAACCTTCTTCAGGTCCTTCGCCTGGGCCAGGAACTCACCTTCGGTCATCGGCACGAAGCCCCAATTGCGTTCCCAGATGCGTTGGTAGAGATCCCAAAGGATGACGCACTCACGGTCGAATTGGCGCAGGTCGACGCGGCGCAAACTCATCCCGGTGCGCTTCTCGATGCGCTGGGTCAGTTTGTCCATGCGCGGCCGGTCCAGCGATTCGCTGGTGCCGTGCAGCGCCAGCAGGTCCTTGCACTTGTGCAGGCCGAAGCTCTCAATCCAGTCGCCGTAGATGGGTGGATTGTAGGGCATCATCATGACCGGTGGCCCAGCCTTGCCGTCGATCAGCAAGCCGCAGCGATAGTTGGTCGACATGTCGACCGGACCGCGCAACGCCACCGCGGAGCGCGCCCGGCACCACGTGGCTGCATGGGCGAGCAGGGCATGGGCAACTGCCTCGTCTTTGGCTTCGAAGTGTCCGAAGAACCCGATTTGGTCGCCGTGGAAGTCGTCGTGCAATGCGTCCCGACAGGTGCTGATCCGGCCGACGCACTCCGAGCCGCGATAGGCAGCGAAGGCCTCGAACTGGGCGTGCTCGAAGAACGGGTTCTTGCTCGGTTCGAGCTGCCACGCCTCGGCGCTGGTGACCGGTGGCACGTAATGCGGGTCGCCACGGTAGAAGCCCCGCTGTAAGTCGAGGAATTGGCGTGCCGAGCGCACGGGGCGAATCGCCACATCAGGCGCCAGGTCTTTCCGCGGGGCGGTCATCCGGATAGAGGTTAGGGGATGACGTTCCCCGCCGCCACGCAGCACGCGCCAACAACCCGACGAAGTCGCCGCGGTAGCTGCGCGATCCTCGCGCTAATCGCCGTTTCTGCCTGCGGGACCGCGGCCAACAGCTATTCGCCTGGCCAGCTCGACGACGACCAGATGAACCGCGTAAAGTTGGTCGTCAAGGCGTTCGTTCTCAGCTACGACAACTATCCCGAGTTGCGCGACGAACTGCTGCAGGATCCGGTTGCGACCAAGTGGTTCATTCGCGACCTCGAGTCGAGGATCGTCAACGCTCGCAATGGCCAGGCGGAAATGCTCGGCGAAGAAAAGGTGCGCATCGATCGCGTCAAGGAAGCGACGAGGCAACGCAATACCCCGGCCGAATGGAATCTGCCTGGCCAACGCCCCGACAGCCGGGCGATCGCGCAGATTATCGAGATCGGCGAGCCGGCGGTCGACGTGGTCGTCAACGACCTCGCGCTGTCGCCACAGGAGTTTCTGCGCGGCATCGGCATCGAATTGCTGACCGGCATTGGCGATCCAGCTGTGCCGGCACTGTTGAAGCTGGCGCGTACCGGTGACCAGCAGCAGCAACGGGTCGCGGCGCGCGCGCTCGGCGAGATTGGTGCGGTCGGAGCGTCGTTTGAGGCGCTGCGCGAGTTGGCGCGTTCGCCGGAGTGGCGGATTCGCAGCGACGCCGCCAAGGGGCTGGCCAACGGTGGCGCTGAGGCGCGGGACTTTTTGATCGGCATGCTCGCGGACGAGGATCCGTTCGTGCGCCGCAAGGCTGGCGAATCACTCGCCGCCTACAAGGACCGCGCCGCTGCGACGGCTCTCGTTGACTACCTCGAGTCTTGCAAGACGGCCAAGGATTGGACCGGCGAACTCGCTGCGCAGAAAGCCCTACAGGCGATCGCCGGCAGCAAGGGGCCGCGTGCGGCCGCCGCCTGGCGACGCTTTGCCGACGAAATGCCGTCCGGAGAAGACGGGCGCTGAGGGAGCTTTGCCTGCATGCTTAGGCA
>CAXBFC010000316.1:0-9691 GCA_963974725.1 uncultured bacterium
TCCGGATCTGTGCGGGGGGTCTTCGTGAGAGGATTCCTACCGCGACCACCGTACGAACCAGTAGTTGGGAAGCTCTGCTATCCGCACGCCGTCTGATTGGCGCGCCGTGCCAAACCACGCGGCATTCGGGGATAGCCTCTATGAACAAGTCAAAAACAACGAGTCTCGTCTGTGCCGTATTTGCAGTCGTGCTTCTCGCGGCGCTGCCGCTGCCCAGAAACTCCGACTACTTGCTGGGGCGAAGTCCGGACGACGTGATTGCGCTGTTCGGCGTGCCGTCGGATGCGTCGGCTGGACACGCTGTGATGCACTTCACGTATGACGCGCCTGGCGGCGGCACCGGCGTGTTCGTGTTTCACCAGGGGGTCGCGGTTCAGGTTCCTGCGAAGGACTTCAAGCCAGCAAAGATCAAGCGTCCAAGTCCGCAAGAGGCCTACGCCGGCCAGAACATCGCGTCGGCGGTCGCGGTGCTTGGCAATGCAATCGATGTCACGCAGGGCTCCAACAGTGCCACCCTTCGCTATGCCAACGGCACGAAGGTCACCGTGATGCACGGCCGAGCATTCCCTCACCCCAAGTAGCGCCAACTTGTTGGTACGGTGCCAGGCACAGAAGTAACAGGACGATCCGCGATGTCACCTCGCCCGCAACACAACGACCTCGTTCGGCATCGTGCGCGGCACGGCGATCACCACGCGACCGGCGTCATCGACGCCCATGGATGGTGTGCCTAGAACGCGATCCGCCACGGCCGGCAATAAGGTCGTCGGCCCCTGCCACTCTTGATCCGGGTGCTGCTGCCACATCACCAGCGCGTCGGTCCCGACCGCTGCATCTGGTTCGCGGCTAAGCAACCAGATCGTGCCCGTGTCGGCGTAGTAGGAGGCGCCGAGCGGCACTGTCGAAGTCGGCAGATAGCGTGGCGTCGCAGCGGTTGCACTGCGATCGAGACGAACCGTGAAGGCCTGACTGGTCGAGCCCCAACCAAGTGCGGCGCCCGCACCCGAACCGGGCATCATTGCAATGCTATTCACCGGAAGCACCACACTGCCCGTCACCGTGCCATCCTGCGATCGCCGTTCGACTTCAAAGCCAGCCTCACCACCAAGCCTATACGCCAAGAAGGCTGCACCATCGCGGCCAGCGACAACGAAGCCGTCAGGTTTCATCCAGGTCGCCAGCGTCTGCGCCGGCGTCTGACGGAAATCGACGAGGCTATAGGTGGCATCACCGATGCCGGACACGGGGACTGACCAAGTCACAGCCGTCCTTGGACTCAACGCTGCGCAATACGTCAGTTGACTGGGCGAGTAGTAACCGGATTGATGTCCGCATTGGACCAAGCCGTTCCCCAGCCACGCATATGTCGTCGAGGCCCAGACGGGCAAGTTTTGCACAAGGCTATGGACGAGAAAGGCGTCGCCGGCACCGCCACCTCCCGCCCAACCTGACGTGACGAAAGGTGACCCAGGAATCTCGTCGTGCAACCAGCCACCGCTACCACGAACAGCCGCCCGAACCACGAAGTCCAACCCGAGGGCCGCACCAAAGACGGCGCCGCCGTGCGTCGCGCCGCCACTCGTCGGCACGAACGGGAACGTCTCGTGACTCTGACTGTTCTCACTGAGCTCCCACACATCCACGCCGGTCGCCACCAACGCAATACCGGTCGTCGGGTCCATTCCGACCGACGCCAGCACATCGACGCCAGCTGTCACGACGGGCAACGTGAGAGGCTCTTCAAAAGCGAAGCCTTCGACCGTGAAACTCCACGTGGCCTCAGGCAACGGTGCGCCGCCACCCAGCGCACGCATCCCGCTTCGCAGCGTGGCACGCAATCGCGCGCCGCGGGGCAGCGCCGCGGATGGCAGCCAGCGCACCGTGCGCGCGCCAACGTCGTAGCTCGTCACTCCCGCGAGGTCGCGCACGACACTCGCCACCACGATCTGGTCGAGGGCGACGGAAGCGGGATCCACGTCCTCATCGATGACCACCGCCACCTCGACGGGCCGCGACGTCGTGCCGGGGGCCGGTTGCAACTCAAGAACCTTCAGCTCGGGCGCCGGAGACGACTTCGAATGGCAAGCCGCAGCGATCAGCGACATCAGCAGCAAGGCAGGGCGATTCATTGGCGCTCCAGGCGCGATTACGGCGAGGATACTCGAGCAATAGTCTAACGCATCGCTTCGGTCACCACTGCGCACGCACAGGCAATACAAACTGTGGACGCACCGGAAGGCCACTCCGTCAACCGAGTCACTGCGGGCACGACTGCGGCCGATGCATCCCGAAACTCACGCCCAATCACGCCGTTCCGCCAAAGCAGCCTTGCCACCGCCAGCAATCAGTTGCTCGCGCGCCAAAGCGGCAACGAACCGGATGGCGTTTGGGTGGATGGCACCGGCACACACGAAGCTGACGTCATGCGCTTGGGCTGGTGACGTCCCATGCCTACGCTGTCGCGATGATCGTGAGCTTCGCCGAGCTGGCTGTGCACCTGAGCCGCATGGCCGACGCGGAACTGCCATCGCGGTGGCGGGCCTACGTGATCCTGATCCCAGTGGCCGCGATCGTCATGGCGACGATCTGGACCACGCGCCGGGTCTGGCAGCACACTGCCGCACGAGATGCCGCACAAACTGCCGCACAAGATGCCGCGCAAACTGCCGCGCAAGGCGAGGTAGTTCGTGATCGCAAGCGACTGACGCTGTTCGTGCTTGGCAGTGTTGCCGCTGCACTGGTCAGCATACGCGTGCCGCTGCACGTGACCTCGGTCGGCGTCGACGGTTCGTTCCCGGCCGTGCTCAATCATCTGGCGTTCAGCAGCACGGTGTTCGGCCGTGACGTGATCTACACCTACGGTCCGCTTGGCTGGCTGCTGGCTGCCGAGCAGGTCAACGACCACTTGCTGCTGGCATGCCTGTTTTGGATTGCGATGTATGCGTGCGTCTCTTCACTGGTGGTCGCATGCAGCGTCTGCTTCGCTACTGGCGCGCGTCGCATCGTGGCACTGCTCTGCAGCCTGTGCGTGCTGTGGCTGGTCGACGTCGAGCGGCTACTGCCGAGCTTTGGCTTCCTGTTGGCGGTGATCGCCTATCAGTTGCCAAGACATCGGCTAGCGATACTGCTGTTTGGCAGCTTGCTGGCGGCCCTGGCGCTGTTGACCAAGTTCTCCGGCGGCGTGACCTGCGGCGTGACGTTCGTCGGCAGTGCGATGCTGCCGTTCGGTCGCTCGTGTGTCGCGCGCTTGCTCGCGTTGGCGGCTGGGTTCGGGATCAGCCTTGCAGCAATGTGGTTGCTGATCTACGGCTCGTTGTCTGGGTCCGTGGACTACTTTCTCCGCTCCATGCAGATATCGAGTGGCTACACCGCGTCGATGGCCGCGGGCCGCGTTGACGAAGGCCTGTTGCTCGGCATGTTCGCGCTCGCGATTGCCGCGGTGTTCGTGCTGGGTGGAACTCTGCGCGGCCAGCGCGCGCATGCCGTGCTGATCTTGGTCGGGCCAATGTTCATCGCATGGAAGCACGCAGTCGTGCGGTTCGACACGCACATCCTCGGTCTTGCCGTCACCAGCCTGTTCCTCGGTCTGACGTGGGTTTTGACCTCGCTGATCGTCGGCGTGTCGGCGCGTTCCTTTGCACTGCGCGTGGGCGTCTTGGTGTTGCTCGGCGTGCTCCTCAATCACGCCATGGCTCCTCTGGTGGGCCGCACCCAGCTCGAATTGGCCGCTAGCATCGGTCGCGCAGAAGACCCGCCTGCGACATTGCCGTTCTACATACCGCTGATGAGCTGTCGCGCCGGGCACGCGTATTCCGAAGGTGTGTTTGCACTCGCGGCGTTGGCGGTTGACTGGCGCGGCTGCAACGATCGCATGCGCACAGCAGGCGCCAGCAATGTGGCGCCGTTTCGTTTGCCGGACGCTGCCCGAGCCGCGATCGGCACTGGATCCGTCGACTTCTATTCGATGGACCTGAGCTTCGTGGCGGCAAACGAACTCGACTACCGGTCCAAGCCCGTCTTCCAGCACTTCAACGCCTTCACGCCAGAACTCGATCGGTGGAATGCCGAGTTCTACCGTCTCGATAGCGGGCCGCAGTTCCTGATCTGTCACGCGAGTCTGGGCATGGCCAGCATCGACCGCCGCCACTTGCTGTTTGACGATCCGCTTGCGCAGCTCGCGATCCTCGATCACTACGAGGGCAACGAGCCGAGCCGGATTGCTTCACCCGCTTCGGTGTTGTTGCGACGCACCGACACCTTGCGATTCGGCTCCGCCGTGCGCGTGGCTGAGCAGACCGTGCGCATCGGTGAGGTGATGCCGGTTGCTGCTACTGCCGCCGAAGGCATCTTGCGCGCGCGCATCGAGCTTGTGGGGTCGCTCGTTCAGAACCTGAAGCAAGCGCTGTTGCGATTGAGCCCATTGTATCTGACCTACACCCTGGCGAACGGTCGCGTCGAAACCTATCGGCTGATGCCGCTGCATCTCCAAGATGGCGTTTGGGTTGAGCCGTACTTCCCGACCGTCTCGAACTACTACGCGTTCATGGCTCTCGAAAACTACGAGTCGATGGCGGTCGAGTCGGTCTGCATTACAGCTGGCAATACCGCGGACTATCCCGAGACGCTGAACGTTGTGTGGGAACTGATCCCCGAGCGCCAGCCGGGCCTGCGCAATCTGCTCGCCGAGGTGCCCATGCCGATTGGCGATGCTTCGCCGGCGCTGCTCGTGGGCTCCGTTGAGATGTCGTTGCCGGCGATGTCCGATCCGGTCGACAGTGTCGCGGTAAAGCTGAGCACCTACCAGCGCGTCAGTAGTGGCCCGATCCAATTGCAGATGCTCGACGCCGACAGCCATGTGATGGCGCAAGCAACGATCGACGCGGCAGAGGTCGAGGACAACGGCTACAACCGGTTTCGTTTCGAGGACACCGCGGGGCTTGTCGGCAAGGTAGGCAAGCTGCGCTTGATCTACGCGACCGGGTCGCAGAACCACATCGCCTATTGGCCGTTCTCGAATGGCACCCCGGGGTTCGACTGCAAGGTCTTCCACCGCGTGCGATAACCGGTTCTGCAGCACGCCTCGAAAAGACCGGTATCGCGCAAGTATCCTGGTTCTGTGCGGGCTAGCATCTGACGCGATGAGTAGGTCCGCGGAGATCAAGACCCTGACCGTCGTCTGCTCGGTCTACAACGAAGAGGCGACGATCCCGCTGTTCTATGAGCGCGTGGCGGCTGTCTTCGCCGACTTGGGGGATCGCTATCGCGGACAGGTGTTCTTTGTCGACAACGGTTCGACGGACGCCAGTCTCGATCACATCCGCAAGCTGGCCGCTCGAGACCCTGCCGTCTTCTGCGGGGTACTGAGTCGCAACTTCGGCTACCAGTGTGCGATCGAGTATGCCTTGCGCGAAAGTCCTGGCGACTTGTTCGTCACGATCGACGTCGATTGTGAGGATCCGCCCGAGATGATTGTCGAGTTCCTCGCGCACTACGAGGCGGGCTTCGACATCGTCTACGGGGAGCGGGTGGACCGCCCCGAGTTCTGGCTACTGAAGTTTGGCCGCAAGGTCTTCTATCGGCTGATCCGTGCAATCGCCGACGATAACTTCGTGCTCGACATGGCCGAGTTCGCGCTGATCACTGCGGAGGTGCGCGACGCGATCGTGCTCGACAACAATTCGTTCCCGTTCATGCGATCGTCGATCGGTCGGATCGGGTTCAAGCGCAAGAATGTTCCCTACTCGCGTCACTCCCGCATCGCTGGTGAGACGCACTACAACCTGCTCGGACTGATGTTCTTCGCGACCGCGGGGATCTTGTCGGCGTCGACGTTGCCGCTGCGACTCGCGACCTACGCGTTTCCGTTGTGGCTGATCGCAATCAGCGTGCTCGGCGTCCTGCACGCCGTCACGGCTTGGGCATGGGCGGTGCCGCTGCTGTTGGTGTTGGGCTTCGCCTACTGTGGCTTCGCGCTCGCCGCGATTGGTTTGTATGTCGCTCGCATCTACAAGAACGGGCTGAATCGTCCCAACGTGATCGTTCGCCCTCAGCTGAGCATCTTGCCATCCGAGCACGGCAGCTATCGGGCCGCAGCCGACGAACGCGATGTGTTGCTGCCGCGCCCGCCAGTTTCTCAGCCGGCGGCGTCGCAGTCCCCAGTTTCGCAGTCATCAGCGTCGCAGTCCCCAGTTTCGCAGTCATCAGCGTCGCAGTTATCAGGGTCGCAGTCTCCAGTTTCGCAATCCCCAGCGTCTCAATCGAATGGTCCGCTTGCTAGCCCGAGTGGCGAGCCGTCGCCGATGGTGGATGATCAGCCGCCTGAGACGGTCGAGTAGCGCGCTCCATGGGCTCGCCGATCGTGTCCGAGACGTTTCGCAGTTTTGACGGCGGTTCGACAATCGCCAGCCGCAGCTGTCGTCCTGATCACGAGAGCCATTGGCAGGTTGACTCCGAGTCGCCGAGCATCGCGCGCGGGGCAGGTCTGTCCTACGCCGCGGCGAGCTTCGGCGCGAACGTGTTGTCGACCGATCACACCGCTCGCGACCGGGTTGTCGCATTCGACAAAGTTACCGGCGTGCTCGAGGTCGAAGCCGGGGCGCGACTTGGCCAGGTCTACGACTTCTTGACACCGCGTGGCTTCTACCTGCCAGTCCAGCCCGGCCATCCAAGCATTACGATCGGTGGCTGCATCGCCGGCGACGTGCACGGTAAGAACCAGGCTCGGGACGGAACGTTCTCGCAGTTGGTCGAAGGTTTGACGCTGTTGCATCGGGACCATGGCCGTCTCGAACTTGCCGGTGGCTCCGCGCTGTGCGACTTGACCTGTGGTGGCTTCGGATTGACCGGGGACATTCTGTCCGCGCGTCTGCGAGCATCGCCGATTCCGAGCAATCGCATCGAGGTTCGCACGCTGCCGTTGCTGCGGGTCGAAGACCTGCCGGCGACGCTCGCCGAAGTGGCCGGCGAAGCCGACTTGCTGTACTCGTGGCACGACTTCACGGCCACGGGCAAGCGATTCGGCCGCGGGTTCGTGGTCGCCGGACGATTCGTCGACGGCGCAGATCGAGCCGCAAGTGCGGTGACACAGACCAGCAAGCTTCGAGCCGAAACTCGCGGCGCGAAGCGACCGCGCTTCTTCAACAGGCTCACGACCCGGCCCTTCAACGCAATGTTTCGGGCGTGGACGATGCGCAACTCGGCGCCGCGCAGGGTGGCGCTGTACGAGTTCCTGTTTCCCGTGCACAACAAGGAACTCTATTTCCATCTGTTCGGCCGCGGTGGGTTTCACGAGCAGCAGTTGCTGATCCCGACCGAGCGATTCGCGGCGTTCGCCGAAGGGATCCGCAAACTGCAAACGTTGCACGCCATGCCGATCACGCTGGCCTCGGGCAAGTTGTTTGCGGGCGCTGGCAAGCTGCTGTGTTTCCGCGGTGCTGGCATTGCGTTTGCCATCAACTACCCGCGCTGTGCCCGGAGTGCCGAATTCGCGGCGCACGTCGATGCGCTGTGCATCGAGTTGGGAGCGCTGCCAAACCTGATCAAGGACTCGCGATTGCCCGCCGAAGTCGCGCGTCAATGCCATCCCGGATACGAGGAGTTTCGCATCAGGCTGCACGAGTTCGACCCGCACCGACGCTATCGGTCCGAGCTTTCGACGCGGCTGGATCTGTGACCGACACTGCTGCGTGATCGACGAAGTGCGGCGTTGCATGTCGGTTGCTAGCCACATCGTGCCGCATCTGCGCATCCACCGCGGAACCGGGAAGTAGTCCGAGAAATAGGCTGCATCGGCCGTGCGCAGACGCAACACTCGCGTCGATGTTGCCAGACTCAGCCCCGACCTCGATGCCTCGGAGTGCCGCCAATGGCACCGGCCTCATCCTGCTGCTGCTGGTTGGCATGTTCCTCGCCCTGCTGGTGCGAACGGCATGGCAGGCCGACGACGCATACACTGCGTGGCGGTTGGTGGACAACTTCGTGCACGGTCACGGCCTGCGCAACAACGTCGCCGAGCGGGTGCAGACCTTCACGGCAACTGCGTGGACAATGCTGAACGCGTTCGTCTACTACTTCACCAACAACATCTATTACACGTCGACCGTGCTCTCGCTGGTGACGTCGGTAGCGGCCGTGCTGGTCGTCGCCCGCCGCTACTCCCACAGCACGCTGCAGCTGGTGTTCTTGTTCGGTGCGGTGATGCTCTCGCTAGCGTTCATGGACTTCTCGGTTGGTGGCTTCGAGAACCCACTCAGCCACCTGATCCTGGCCGTGTTCGCGTCGTTGTTCTTCTTCGGAGACGCGAACAAACGCCGCACGTTTCGCCTGCTGTTTTTGGTGGCCGCACTCGGTGGCCTCAACCGACTCGACACTCTGGCGCTGTATGCGCCGCCGCTCCTGGTCGTGCTCGTGCAAGCCAAGTTCTCGCGCGGCGACAAGCTGCGCATGGTCGCCCTGTCGATATCTCCGCTGTTTGCCTGGCACCTGTTCGCGACGATCTACTTCGGCTTTCCGCTGCAGAACGCCGCCTACGCGAAGCGCTTCAATGGCATCCCAACGAGTGAGTTTGTGCGCGCGGGCGTCGACTACTACATGAACTCGATCTACCGCGATCCGATCACGTTGACGGTGATCGTCGCGGCGCTTTACGTGTCTTGGCGAAGCGGCGCGGCCAAGCTGCGTGCGTTTACAGTCAGCATCGCCATCTACCTGGTCTACATCCTCTACGTCGGCGGCGGCTACATGAGTGGTCGGTGGTTCACCGTGCCGTACTTCGCGGCAATCCTCGCAATCCTGCACTCACGGGTCTTGGAGAACGTCGCGGTCGGCCGCGTCGCACTCCCGGCTGTGCTAGTGCTCGGCTGCCTTGGCATCAACCCGACCTTTACGACGGACAAGTTCTACGGTGTCGATCGCGAACGCAGCCGAACCTCCGAGTGGCTCGACAAGGGGATCGCTGACGAACGCGCCTCTTGGTATCAGCATTCAGGTTTGTTGTTGGCGTCGCGCAACACCAGCCTGCCGCGATCGCTGCCGGAGTGGGACTTCCACAAAGCGCTCACCGACTGGAAGGCCGGGATGGGCGATGGCCCATGCATCGGCACCATGGCGCCGGCCGGGTACTTTTCGTACCTCGCCGGCCCCGAATGCCATGTCTACGATCTGAATGGCCAGGTCGACCCGTTCATGGCGCGCTTGCCCATTCAGCTGAACGAGGGTTGGAAGCAGGCGCACCACTTCCGGCAAGCTGTGCCCGGCTACCACGAAACCCTGCTGACCGGCGTCAATCAGATCGAAGATCCCGACCTGCGCGTCTACTACGACAAGATTCGCCTGATCACGCGGGGGCCGATTTGGTCGTGGCCACGACTCAAGACGATCGTTGCGATGAACCTTGGTCAGTACGACTACTTGCTCGAGCGGTTCGCTGCGCGCAACGCAGCGCCGGCCGCGAAGCCGCGGTAGCTCGCGCTGCTTGCCAGTTGCACGAGAGTGCCTGGCGGGCTGACCGAAGGAGGCTGCGGCGAAGAGGTCTGCGTGTGATGCTAGCAACGTCGACCGCTGGCGGCGATTGACACCGTGTTCGGTGGCTTGGCCGGCACGGTCCGACTGATCTTCATCGATGCCGATTCGGGCGACCTGGCGCCTGACAGCGGCTACCTTGAGTACAAAATCGCGCGGTAGTTGGTAGCCG
>CAXBFC010000317.1:0-9663 GCA_963974725.1 uncultured bacterium
TCTCTACGATCCACAAGACGACAGCTGGCGGCGGGTCAACGACACACCGCGCTTTCGTGAATACCACGCCGTCACGCTGCTGTTGCCCGATGGCCGCGTTGCTACCACGGGTGGCACAAACATCAAGTTCCAGAACACGCCGTTGTCGGCGGACATCGATGCATGGAGCCCACCCTACTTGTCTCGTGGTGTGCGGCCGCGCATCGACAACCTGTCGGCGACCGTGTTTTCGCGAGGCGCCACGATCGCGTTCAACGTATTCCCCGCTACGTTGCTAACGTCGGCCGTACTCATCGGAACCGGAGTCACGACCCACTGGGTCGACGGCGGTGTACCTCGGCGCCTGGTGTTGCCGACACAGCAGACCGGATTAAGCGTGACCGTGACCTTGCCGAGCGATCCAGACCTGCTCCCGGTCGGGCACTATCTGCTGTTCGGGATGGTCGACGACATACCCTCGGTGGCGTCGATCGTGCGTGTGCAATGATCACCCGAGGATCGCTCAGCTCTCGGTGGTATGCACGCCGCCGTTGGCTCCGGCGAGCACAACCCTTTGCGCGTTCGTGAGCTGCGCCGCGGGATAGCGAGCATGCGAAGCCTCGCATGCACCTCCCGCGTCCGGGAGTCGACGGCCTGTCGGTTCGCCAATCTTGGCTAGCCTCCGCTACACTTGCACCCATCAGTTGCCTACTACCGAGGACGATGCGCCACACACCGCCACTGGTCCACTTTCCCGGGGCAAGATCAGTTTGGGACGCGGTGTGGTGAGTTTCGGGTGGCCCGGGCCGCTGCTTGAATCCCCTGTGCCCGTACGAACCACGGGGTGGTCGATGTCTGCTACGATTCCTAGCGGGATCGGTAAAGACCATTTTGGTTTCCATCCGAGTAAGGGACTTGCCATGCATCAACTAGCACTCACTCTCGCCGTGTCCGTTTTGTCCGGCGCGGTACTCGCACAGAATCAAACCTGGATCGTCGATACAGCGAACGGAGTGGGCACCAACTTCACGGACTTACCAGCGGCAGTGATCGCCGCACAACCGGGAGACAGCATCGTCGTCCGCGCCGGAGACTACACCGGCGTGTCTGTGTACGAGGGCATCTCGATCCTCGGCGAATCTGGCGCACGTATCGTCTTTGGCGGCCCTACTTACACGGGCATCCTTGTCTCGCAGATTCCGGCTGGGCAAACCTGCTCCGTTTCCGGACTTCAAATCCTGGTAGCCAATCCACTCAGTGGTTCGCTCCATGCAATCAACAACGCTGGCAATGTGTTGTTCGAACGTATCACCACGATCAGCAAGGCCTGGGTGTCCGACTGTGCCAACATGCGCATCGAAGGCTGTTCGCTTGCCGATCTCGTGGTCATCAACACGGCTTTGTCGATGTCGCATTCGAGCGGCTTCGGAGCTGGCGGCGGATTCAATACGAGCCGGCCGGCACTGCAATTGACCAACTCGGCCGCGACCCTGTCGCGCTGTACCTTGCATGGCTTCGATCAAGTGTTCTCGTTTCCGTCGAGCGCAGCCATCACGATGGCCGGCGGCTCCTTGCTGGTGACCGATGACGGCACCGGGCAAATCAAAGCAGGTGTGGGGCAGACGCGATCGGCCATCGATGGCAACGGTAGCGTGGCATTCGATTCGCATGTCGCGTTCGTGCCGGCGAACGGAGCGCCCTCGATTGCGGCGACCGTTACCAGTGCGTCGCAAATCATTCCATCGTTGCGAGCGCTGGGAGCGCCAGCCGGCGGCACGGTCAACATCGATCTGTTCAGTCAGACTGGCGATGCCTACTTCCTGTTCGGTGGTCTCATGGTGCCGCCGACCCCGCTGCCATTCTGGGGTGGGTCGGCTTGGCTGATGGCCCCGCTAATGTTCGAGTCCGGATTCATCGACGCAACGCAGCGCGCGTTCGTGACGGTGCCTGTTCCAAGCAGTCCGGTCGTCTACGGCTATGCATTCACCATCCAGGCACTGACTGCTTCGGCGGCGGGCGTGTACGTGTCGAACTCGGGATCCTACGTGCACGGTAGCTAGCGGGCTGAACGGAGGGGGACCGCCAGCGGATGCTGACTGCATCTATAGTTTTGCCTGGACCAGTACACCGATAGAAGCTCTTCATTCTTGCGGCAGTCCCGTGATGCCGTGTGTGAGGGCGCAGTTTCCGCCGAGTCGCTCATGTACGACCACCCTGTTGCCGGGCGGCGGCTCATCGCTGGTAGGCGCGATTCGGTTGTTGTCGATTCCATGTTGTGGCGCTGTTCGTGATAGTGGGCGGTGAATTCGCACTATCAGATCCCAGATGGAATTCACAAGCTCAGGTTGGCCCTGGCGCGTTCTTGGGTCATGCGTCGCGAGCAGCTGCGGTGCCATCTCAATAGTGTCGGGTGCGACGATTGTCGCGATTTGCTCGAGTATGTGTCGCCTCAGTGGCATGTCTTCGCCGCAAGTCGGCGTCGCTGGTCGCCAGTTGGGCGTAGTCGCTTGTTGGCGAGCTGGTTCTTGAGCACGCGGTTCCCTCGACAAGATACTCGATTGTTTGCGTCTGGTGTCGGTTGACCTAGCGGCCGAAGGTGGCAAGCAAGAGCTTCTAGGGAAGTTGTCGAGCAATTGGGCCGAATCATCGGCTTTTCGACGGGATGGTGAGAATCTTACCGCCGACGCTGGAGCCAGTTCTTGGATGGCATGCTATCACGACAGCGAGCAACGCAGAGAATCGATCAAGCGCATGAAGGCTGTGACCCCGTTCAGCTCAAAGTGGCGGGCGAGCCGCAGCACGGCGACGCGCGCAGCGGCATTGACTGCAGGGCACCAACCTCCGATCGCGTACCGGTTAGTGTTGGAAGCGCAGCCATCAGCTAGGCGGCAGGCGTGCGCCATGTGACGCGCTGCACCAAGCCATTGCCTAGTGCAGCGCCTCGATGAGAAGTCCGCTAGGACTTCTTCTTAGCCGGCTGTCCGCCAGCCTTCAGGCCGTCAATTACGGCTCCGGCATTGGTGATGGCCGGGTCAAACGTGACGACGATTTCGGGGTTCTGTGCCTCAACTTTGGCACCAGCGACTCCGGGCATCTTGGTCAACATGCCACGCACGGTGGCAGCACAACCGCCTCAAGAAGGGGTCTTCTCAAGAACAAGTTCGATGTCGGTGGTGCTCGCGGCGGGCTGCATCGAGCTGCAGCCTGCGAACACCATCAGGAGCGCAGCGGCGCTTGGAATGGCGATTCTCTTCATGGTCAAATCTAGTGACAGGAAGGGTTAAGCGAGAGTGCTTAGCCGGGAACGGGTGGCTCAGCGAGATGCCAAGCCGGTGGGTTGGTTTCTTCTGTGCGTCTACTTGCGCAGCTTGGCGAGGAAGCGCTCTTTGTCTTCCTCGAACTCTTTGACACACGGCCGGCAACAGAACTTCACTTCTTGGTTGCCGTAGACTTTGATGACTGGGTCTCCCATCGAACCGAGCTTGTTGTCGGTCACAATGCAGATGTCACTGGTGTAGGGGATGACGTCGCCCGAGCCCGGTGAGGCTGCGCACGAAGTTGTGAGAGCGAGCAGGGCAATGCCTAGGGTTCGCTTGAAGTAGGTCTTCATCATAGGATTAGAAAGTGAGAACGATGCCGAGGCCATAGCCGTGGTCAGAGTGATACGACGCCGAGACACCAATACTTTGGCTCACGACGTATTGGAAGCCGGCGATCCATTCGCCATAGGTCGTGGTGTCGTACTCAACGGAGCCGAATACGGACATGCGATCCGTGAGTTGGTATTCCTTGTCCAGCGTAAGCCGGAAGTCGCCGCGGCTGTCGACGCTGAGGTTCGACATGACCAGGTAGGGCAGACGGTGCCGCACTCCAGCAAACGCACGGCTGGTGGCGCCGTCGACGTCGGCGTAGCGGTAGCCGAGTTCGGTTGCCCAGTTCTGATCTATGTATCGCGACCAGCCGATGTCGACTTCGATGTCGCGGTCGTAGTGGCTGCCGTGATCGTGGTCGGTGTCTCCCAGGGCGGATGGCAACCCGACATCCCATCGCGCGAAGTAGTCGTTGCGCCCCTGCATGACCATGGCGCGTCCCATCGTCATGTGGTTTTGAATGGTCGCATCCAAGAACACGTATGCCGGGTCGAGCAGCCCGGGGTCGACCTGCACTTCGTGCTTCGGGTCTTGCGAGTAACTGAACACACGCGCCATGCCCGCATCCATGTGGTAGAGCAGGTGGCAGTGGAAGAACCAGTCGCCACCTTCTTCGTCGGCGACCCACTCGATCATTCGCTTGCCCATCGGTGGCACATCGACCGTGTGCTTGAGTGGGGCGCGTTCGCCTTGACCGTTGAGGAGTCGGAAGAAGTGTCCGTGCAGGTGCAACGGGTGATGCATCATCGTGTCGTTGATCAGTTCGATCCGCAGCACCTCGCCCTTCTTGACCCGGATCGTTGAGTTCTCGCTGAGGGTCTCGTTGTCGAATCCCCACAGGTACCGACGCATGTCGCCAGTGAGTCGCATCGTCAACTTGCGGACGTTTGCAGGGTCTGCCTCGATGCTTGTGTCGCGCGTGGCTCGCAGCAGGCCGTAGGGCGCAAACGGGCGATCGGACGTTGCCGATTCCTGGGCGCGCTTGGGGATCATGCTGGCAAGTCCCGCCTGCAGCATCTCATCCATGACGTAAAGATTTGCGCGTGGTGGGTCGACTACGGCTTGCAGGGGTCCCTTGCCTAGTAGCAGCGATGCGTGACCGCTGCCGTCCTGCGCTGTGGCGCGTAGTTCCACGGTCGCCGCATCGACAGGCATGGTGACGATGACGTCGTATGTCTCGGCCATGCCAATGAGCAACCGACGCACATCCACTGGCTCGACTCTTTGGCCGTCGGAGCCGACGATCGTCAACTTGCCGTTGCCGGCGGCAAGGTAGAAGTAGCTGGAGGCGCCGGCGTTGACGAAGCGCAGCAGTAATCGTTCGCCCGGCTTGGCTTCGAGTGGCAGTTTGCGCTTGCCGTTGACCAAGAACGCATCGTAGCCGACGTCCGATAGATCCATCGGTGGCATGCGGTCGCCCTCGCGTTCGAAATAGTCGCCAAGTGCACCGCGTTGGTAGGCGCCCCAGAGCGATTGCTGCGTGCCTTTCTTGACCGAATACCACTCGCTTCCGCGCATCAGCCAGCGCATCACAGTGGTGGGGTCTTCGTTGGTCCAGTCGCCGAGAACCACGACGTGTTCGCGATCGAATGCTACGTCCGGTTCACGCGGTTCGATGACGATTGCGCCTTGCACTCCACGCTGCTCTTGCAGACCGGTATGCGAGTGGTACCAGTAGGTGCCGGACTGCCGTAGCGTGAACTTGAACGTGTGTTCGCCGCCGGGCGGAATGGGGCTTGTCGTTAGATACGGAACGCCATCCATCTCATTTGGCACCAGCAGGCCGTGCCAATGGATGGAAGTCTCTTCATCCACTAGCCGGTTCTTGACCGTGATCAGGGCTGTGTCGCCCTCAGTGAATCGCAACACTGGACCAGGAGAGCCGCCGTTCACCACTAGAACGGGTGTGGGCGTTCCCGCAGGCTGGGCCTGCGTTTCACTGATGATGAGCTCGTAGCGGACATCTGGCGGCGTCTCGGTGGCTTCTGGAATGGGCGACCTACTTTGGCCAACTACACTGGTAGCCAACAATGCCGCTATCGCGGCGACCTGAGCTGGCAGCTTGAGCGGCCGAGCTAGTGCGGACTTGATGATCATTCTTGGCGTCATGCGGATGCGATAGCAGCCGACGGTTCTTCTTTGGATTGCCAGCGAGCCTTCAGCTCTTCGACTGCGCAGAACAGCACGGGTACGACGAACACGGTGACCAGCACCACGGTCATTCCACCGAACGATGGAATCGCCATCGGAACCATCACGTCGGAGCCGCGGCCTGACGACGTCAGGATCGGGATCAGCGCGAGGACCGTTGTTGCGGTGGTCATCAGGCACGGTCGAATGCGTCGCTTACCCGCCTGAACAACCGCTTCACGAATCGCGTCTTTGCCCGCAGGTCGGTTCTTGTCGAAGGATTGCTTCAGGTAGGTGCTCATCACCACGCCGTCATCTGTCGCGATGCCGAACAGAGCAAGGAAGCCGACCCATACCGCGACGCTGACGTTGATCGGATGCACCTGAAACAGGTCGCGCATGTTTTCGCCGAGCACTCCGAAGTTCAGGAACCAGTCCTGTCCATAGAGCCAGAGCATCAGGAACCCTCCTGACCACGCGACGAACACCCCGGAGAACACAATGAACGTGGTCAGCACCGAGCGGAACTGCATGTAGAGAATCAGGAAGATGGCGAACAGTGCGAGTGGCAACACCACGCGCAGTTTCTCGGTCGCGCGCACCTGGTTCTCGTAGTTGCCGGCGAACTTGTAGCTGACACCGGGTGGCAACACGAACTCTCCGCTGGCGAGCTTTGCGTCGATGATGCGTTTGCACTCCTCAACGGTGTCGACCTCCGCAGTGCCGCGCTTGTTGTTGAAGATCACAAAGCTGGTCAGAAACGTGTCTTCACTGCGGATGTTCTGTGGACCTGGTGTGTAGCGCAGTTCGGCAAGCTGTCCAAGGGGGACTTGTGTGCCGCCGCGGGTGGCCACCAGCACATGGTCGAGACTCTCGATCTGGTCGCGCAGCTCGCTCATGTAGCGAACGCGGACCGGATAGCGTTCTCGTCCTTCGACGGTGGTTGTCAGCTTCTTACCGCCGATTGCAACTTCGATGACGTCCTGCACATCCCGAACGTGCAGTCCGTAGCGTGCGATGGCGTCGCGGTCGATGTCGATCTCGAGGTAGGGCTTGCCCACGATGCGGTCGGCGGTCACCGTCGCGGCGTTGACCGATGGCACTTCCTTCAGCAGGCGTTCGAAGTCGAGTCCGACCTTCTCGATCGTTGCGAGGTCTGGCCCGTACACTTTGATACCGATGCGTGCCCGCATTCCTGTTTGCAACATGATCCGTCGAGCTTCAATTGGTTGCAGGTCCGAAGCGGTCGTCATGCCAGGGATCGCCGCAGCCTTCGCGATCTCGGCCCAGATGTCTTTCGGCTCGTGGATGTGGTCGCGCCACTGGCGGAACGGTCGCCCGTCCGGGTCGTCGATGAGGTCGTTGTTCTCGTCGAGTGCAAACTCACCGGCTGTCTCGTCGTACGCGAAGCGTTCTGGGCGGCCGTCCTTGTCGACCTTGAACTCCGACTTGTAGGTGATGATCGTTTCGACCATCCCGACCGGCGCTGGATCGAGCGCGCTATCGGCGCGGCCGATCTTGCCGACGACTGTCTCTACTTCGGGTATCGCCCTGATGGCCATGTCTTGCAGTTGCAAGAGTTCCAGCGCTTCGCCAATCGATGCGTGATACATCGTGATTGGCATGAGCAAGTAGGAGCCCTCGTCGAGAGGTGGCATGAACTCCTTGCCCAGGCCGGGGAACGAGTGAACCATGGTGCTCCACGGTTTGGACGTGCGAACGGACTGCGCCGACACATAGCCGCCCGTGACCGTTTCGGTCATGCCTGGCACGAACCCGAAGACTGGCGCGAAGCCGAGCCAGGAGATTGCCCCGACAATGCACAGGAGCACCGGCACCATCCCGAACAGCAGTTTGTGGCGGAGGCACCACCGCAGGATGGATTCGTAGGCGCGCAGGAACAGTTGGAATGCGAGCAGCAATCCGCCTAGTAGACCAAGCGTTACGAAGATGTTGGCGACCTCATTCGCGGGGCCAAGCGGTTGCCAGGTTCCTGCCAAGATGATCCCAACGCCGGTTGCCAGCGCATAGCAGAACAAACGCCGCAGCATGGCACCTGCCTTCTCCGACATGTAGTTCTCCAGGTGCGGTTCGAGTAGTCGCCAGCCAGCGATACCGAGCACCACGGCTCCTGCCCACCATGCGAGAAACAGACCCATCCCAAGGCCAAGCGCGATCAACCCGGTGTTCATCAACCTGCGAACGATTACTCGTGGCCGACTCTTCGGTCGCAGCAGCATGTGTGCCACGGGGGGGATGATGATCAGCGCTACGAGGATCGAAGCGAGCAGCGCGAAGGTCTTGGTGAAGGCGAGTGGCTTGAACAGCTTTCCCTCCGCACCTTCCATGGTGAACACGGGCAGGAAGCTCACGACCGTCGTCAGGACCGCCGTAAGGACCGCGCCGCCCACCTCAGACGCACCCTCAAAGATGGCTTCGAAGCGGCGTTTGGCAGTGTCGGCCGGGGAGATGTGCTTCAGGATGTTCTCTGAGATGATCACCCCCATGTCGACCATCGTTCCGATGGCGATGGCGATGCCTGACAGCGCGACGATGTTGGCGTCGACGCCGAAGTACTTCATAGCGATGAAGCACATCAGCACTGCCAGTGGCAACAGGCCAGAGATCATGGCGGCACTGCGCAGGTGCGCGACCATCACCAGAATCACGATGATCGTGATCAGGATCTCGGCCCACAACGCGTCGTTTAGTGTGCCAAGGGTCTCGTAGATGAGCCCGGATCGGTCATAGAACGGGACGACTGTCACTTGCGAAACGGTGCCGTCGTCGAGCGTCTTGCGCGGCAGTCCGGGTGCAAGTTCGACGAGCTTCTCTTTGACGCGCTTGATGACCGCTAGTGGGTTCGCGCCGTAGCGCACCACCACAACGCCGCCGACTGCTTCGGCGCCGCCCTTGTCGAGCGCTCCTCGTCGTTGTGCTGGGCCGAGCCCGATGTGTGCGATTTGCTTCAGCGTGATTGGAACGTTGTCTGTGCTGCCGACCGAGATGCTCTCGATGTCACTGAGGCTTTTGAGGAAGCCTAGCCCTCGAATGACGTATTCGGCGCGATTGACTTCGATGGTGCGAGCCCCGACATCGACGTTCGATCTTCGGACTGCAGAAAAAACTTGGTCCAGAGTGACGTTGTGGGCACGCATCGCGTCGGGGTCGACGTCGATCTGGTATTCCTGAACGAACCCTCCGATGGATGCGACTTCGGCAACACCCTCGACGCTTGCGAGTCCATATCGAAGGAACCAGTCTTGCGCTGTGCGAAGCTCGTGGAGGTCCCAGCCACCCGTTGGCTTGCCGTCTTGGTCACGCCCTTCGAGCGTGTACCAAAAGACCTGTCCGAGTGGAGTCGCATCTGGCCCCAGCGTTGGTTGCACACCGCCCGGCAGGGTTCCTGCTGACAGTGAGTTGAGCTTTTCGAGGATGCGTGTTCGCGACCAATAGAACTCGGTGTCGTCGTCGAAGATGACGAAGATCGCAGAGAACCCGAACATCGAGTTGCTGCGAATCGTCTTGATGCCGGGTACGCCGAGAAGCGCGACAGTCAGTGGGTAACTGATCTGGTCTTCGACGTCTTGCGGCGAGCGACCGGGCCATTCCGTAAAGACGATCTGCTGATTCTCGCCAGTGTCGGGGATGGCGTCGACCGGGACTGGGTCGCGCGGTATGCCCTTGATCTGCCAGTCGAACGGCGCGTTCAATACGCCCCACGACGAGAAGAACACGATCAGCAGAATGACAACGAGCTTGTTCTCCATAGAGAACTTCATGAGCCGATCGATCGCGGAGAGTTTGCGTTCGGCGTCCATTACTTGTTCTCCGTGGGCGGCAGTTCCTTCTTGATCGAGCCGCAGTGCAACATGCTTGCGCCGAAGTATGGGTTGACCAAGGT
>CAXBFC010000318.1:0-9652 GCA_963974725.1 uncultured bacterium
GCGCAGTTCCGCGAGTTGATGGTGGCCGAGCCAGATAACCTGGAATGGCGGAGCGGCCTGAGCCGGCACTTCTTGGAGAGTGGCGACCGCGCCCAGGCCAAGGCAGCCTGGAATGACTTTGGCAAGGGCGAGGTCAGCGCCGATCGCCAGTTGCAGGCGGCCTATTCGCTGATGGACCTCGGTCTCGACGACTTGGCGCTACGTGCCGCGGCCGAGGCTGCCAAGAGCGAAGACCTGCGCGAAACGGCTCAGTTGTTTGTCGTCAAGCTGCACGTCGACCGCGGCCGCTTCGACGAAGCGAGCGCGATGCTCAAGGTCATCGAAGGCAATGCCGGTGGTCAGGATGCCGTGCTTGCCGAAGTTGCCGGCATCTACGAGCGCATGGACCGTCTGGATCGCGCCGTGCAAGTGCTCGATCGCATGCGCGCGGCGTATGGCGGTTTCCTCGGCACGGATCTGGACATGAAGTACGCGCTGCTTCTGTCCAAGGTCGATCGCGAATCGCACGCCCTGGCGGTCTGGCGGTCGCTTTGGAGCAAGGTGCGCAGCACGCCGAGAGGTCGCTACGTCGAGGATCGCATGATGACGGTCGCCGCGCGCCTCGGCGTGTTGGCCAAGATCGCTATCGAGCTCGAAGACAAGTTGGATGCCGGCACCGCGGACGCAACCGACGTCGAACTACTGGTGCGGCTCTACGTCAAGGTCGGGGACTCCGCGGCGGCGACTGAGATTACCGAGCAGGCGCTGCGCCTGTCGTCGGCCTCCGATCTTGACATCATTCGTCGCAAGGCAACGATCTACCTCGCCTGCCAGGACTATCTCGAATACGAGCGTCTGATCGAGCAGTTGATCGAGCGGGACACCGAGAATCGCCTCGATCACATGCGCGAGTTGACGCTGAGCCGCTTGGAACGCGGTCGTCGCGCCCAAGCGATTGAGAAGTTGCCAGAGCTGCGAGCGGCAGAAGATGACTCCGGCATTGCCGATGAGTTCGAAGCCGGCATCTACCAGTTGGCTGGGCTCAAAGAACCGGCATTGAAGAGCTATGTGAAGGGTCTCGGCCGATTCCCGGACCGCATTGATACGCACCTGTTGGTCGCCAACTTGATGCGTGACACCGGCCGCGAAATGGAAGCCGCGCGACGCTTCCAATACCTCGCCAGCACAGCTGTGCGTGACGACCTGTTCACGATTGCCATCGACGGCATCCTCAACTTGCGAGCGCAAGACGATACGCAGGTGCCGACGTCGGTCGTCGATTGGGCGATGCGGGTCACGCTTGAGCGCCTCGCCGAACGTTCGCATCGCTTCTACTTGCACCGTCTCGCGGCCGACCTCGCCGAAGAGATGAACGACATGCCGATGTCGATCCGCACGCTGACCGCCGGGATCCCCGTTGCCGGCGAACGTCGCACGGCATTGCTGCGTGAGATCCTCGGCAAGGTGCGTTCGCTCGACAAGAACGCGCGGATCATGTTCGGCGGCAGTCGCCGCCAGCAGATCAGTGCCGATTGGGATCCGGCAGACTACGTGATGATTGGTCGGCGTTTGCTCGGCCAAGGCGAAGTCGTGCCGCCCCAGGTCTACATGGACCTCGCGGCGATCTTCTTGCACGTCGACGCCGTGCCCGATGCTATGCGAACGTTCTCGCGGGCGGCCGAACTGCTCGATCGCGGCGAAGTGCATCGCCAGGCGGCGGCGGTACTCGAGGAAGCCAAGCGCTACGACGGCGCGCTGCAGTTTTATCGCCGTTTGTTGTCGGTTGACGCGAACGACGTTGGCTTGCTTGCCAAGATCGGTCGACTCGAAGAGTTGGCGGGCCGTGATGAGGCGGCGTGTGCGGTCTACCAGCAGGGCCTGGCGGCTGCGTTGCGGCAGACGGCGCCGCGCGTGCATGTTGCGACCCCAGAGGAGCCTGACCCTGACGACTTGTTCGGGTTACGGGGCCAGCGCAGCGTCGATGCGATCACCACAGCGATGCCGAGGTTGCTGGAAGGCTTGCTGGTGACCATGTCAGAGGCCGACGCGGTCGCTTACGTGCAGGCGCTGCAGGCTCAGGTCGAGCAGGATTTGGCGCAGGCCAAGGTTCCTGGGGAAGTTGGAGCCGGCTCGCTGGAGACGATTGACCAGTTTCCTCGGCTGGCCGCGAGGGCCGACATCCTGCGGCGGATGTGTCTGTGTTATCGGCAACTGCCGATTGCGGATGCGATCGACGCGAAGTTGTTGCAGCGCTTCCCAACCGACCGCGATCTGGCCAAGAGCACCATCGGCTATCGGGTCGCGCGCGGCTTCCACGTGTCCGCGGGTCGCTTGACCGAGGCTTCGGAGTTTCGCAACGATCCGGACTTCGCCTGGTTGGCGAGCAGTGTCGAACTGCAAGGGCCTACCCCGCCGGCCGTTGCCGCTGCGCGTGTCGTGCCGTTGTTGGTTGAGGATCCTGCCAAGCTGCGCGAGATGTTGGATGGCATCGATGCCGCGGCGTTCGAAGCGAGCAACCTCGGCAGTGTGCCGGTCTTGTTGGGTGCCTGTGCGTTGGTCGAGGCAACCGATGCTGGCGAACGTATCGCCCGCGCTGGCGTTCGCATTGGCGCGTCGTTGAGTCAGCGGGAGCAGATCGAATTGGGTCGCAACTATGCGGCCAGCGTGATCAACCTTGCCGCCCGCTTGAATCCCGAACTCAAGGAGCGCCTGCGTCAGTATCGCCTGCAACGCACGGCCGCGAATGGGCCGAAGGCGTTGGTGACCATGCAGTACGAGCTGGAGGGCGAGACCGACATGCTGCTCGACCCCGAGGTCGTCGAGCAGATGTTGCGAACCGAGGTCGCAAATAGCGCGCAGGAGCAGTTTGGTTTGCGCAGCATGGGGTTGTTGTTCTTCCTGCCGGTGGAACGGCGCGCTGGCTTGGTGCGTGAGCTGTACACCGCGGCGCCACAAAGCCAGCGAATGAACGTGCTCACCCAAGGTGCGGACTTCGTCGAAGAGCCGTTGTCGGATGGCTACCTCGAATGGTTTGCGGCGGTGTTCGAACGCGAATATGCGGAGACGGACAAGCGGCAGCGTCGCAATGCGGGATTCAGCTATTCACTTGGTGGCAGCAATCGCTTGAAGCGTGCGCGCCTTGAGATTGCCATGAAGCTTGGCGGTAGCCATCGCGAGTGGCTGCGATTGCTACAGTTGGTGGCCGCGGACGGCGACACCGAGCGGGCGAAGTCGATGCTTGCCGAAGGCGTGCCGGACATGCTGGTTCGAGACGATCTGGCCGGCCTGATCCCGAATCGGCCCAAGGTGCTCGACAAGCGACAGATCGAGGAGGCCGTGCGCCAGATCACCGCTCTCGGTCTGCGGGATACGGCGGCCGAGATTGTCGAGGCGAAGCTGAAGAAGTCCCGACGTCACGAAGCCTTGCTCTATGTGCAATGGTTATTGCGCACGGAGATGCCTGGAGCATCGCAGTTCGTGGCCGATGCCAGTAGCAAGGCTGGCAGCAACGTGGACTTGCTCGATCGAACCCTGAAGTTCCAGGAGCAGCGTGGTCGCTTGGTCGAGGCAACCGAAACCCTGCAGCGATTGATCGAGGTCGACCAAAAGCAGGCTGGTCGGTGGCGTGCGCGCTTGGCGGCGTTGCACATGCGATTGAGCAACCTGGAAGCAGCGAAACAACTGCGCGGTGGCAAGGATGAGCCGGTTGGTGCCCAGTTGCCGTCCTCCGGGGCGGCGAGCGTTGCCGGCGCGATGCAGCTGCTAACCGTGAGTGGAGTGAGCGTGCGTGCCGCCGTGAAGGCAGCGGAAACGGCGAAGGCCAAGGAAGGTGTGGCCGGTCGCTTGGCCTTTCGGCGCAAGTGGCGTGGCCAAGTAAACGATCGCATCATCTACTCGCCGCTTTATCCACGTGCCAACATCTCGCTGTCCCAGCGGGATCTGGAAGGCCTCGAGGGCAAGGACTTCTTGGCGGGTGAGGCTCGGCGTATGCTGCGTCTACTTGAGGACGCGGGCCAGCTTGGTTCGAACAGCTTGCTTTCTGCGTTGCTGCAGGCGTTGCCGACGGCAGACGATCCGGTCGCTGCGTGTGAACAGCAACTGCTACGATTGGCTGCCGGGGACGGCGGCACCGCGGAGGCGGTCTCGTTGCTGGTGTCCTTGGCGACTGTCGAGTTGCCTGACGACCTGCGCGCGCGCATCGTCGCCACGTTGCTGCAAGGGCGCGAAGTGCCCGACGAAGCGCGGATGCGCAGCATTGCGCATGAGCTCGTGCGCATGCAGCAGCCCGACGCGGCAGCCAACCTTTACCGCTTGGCTGTGTTGGCCGGCAGTGATGGGCAGCCCTCTTACCTGGCGCGTGGCAAGCGCGAAAAGCCGGCAGAGGTCATCAAGGCGGTGCAAGAACGCCTGGGTGGCGATCTTGGGCGAACTACGGCCGTTGCGATGGTCGATGACAAGCTGGCGGTTAGCGAGGATGCGGACATGGTGCTCGCCGCCCTGGAATCCTGGTCGACGCTGCTGTCCGAACAGGAACTCCAGGATCGCGTGTTGGCATTGCATCAAAAGGTCTGCAAGCTGCGCGCGGCGCGCATGACTTCGTACGCCTTCACCCAAAAGGCCGTGCCGTTGGCGGGCGCGTTCTGTCGGGCGCTGTTGCGAGCGGGCAAGACCGACGAGGCTCTGACCGAATTGGCTTACTTGCTGTGTCAGCCAGTCGCCGATGTTTATGGCCGCGCGCCGCGCCGCAACCCGGGTGGTGCCAAGGCCCAGCTGGCCCAGTTGTTGGCCATTGAGTCACCGCAACAACTGGATTGGCTCAAGGCAATCACCGAACACGCCATTGCGTGGCACCTGGAAGGGCGCCTGCTCGACTCGGTGGCCACCCTCGGCTTACTGGGCGTGAAGGCCGGTGAAGCGGGATATGTCGACCTGGCCAAGACCTGCGCAGACCAGCTGGCTGTGCTGGCTGCTGATGACACGCTGGCCGAACAGCAACTGGCCTATGTGCGTCGTGCCGCGGGCGACACCGAAGGTGCTTGGGTCTTGGAGAAGAAGATGCTGGCGCAGCGTCGCTTGGCGATTGCCGACCACGCGCGGGTGCTGAAGGAACTGCACCAACGCGATGGCGTCGCGGTTGCGTTCGCGGCCGGCAACAAGGCTCTCGGCTACACGACCCACGAGCACGTGTTGAAGGTCATGATCCAGTTTGCCGAGGAACTGTCGGAGACCGAACGTGCGGCGGTGTGGCGAGAGTTGCTCGAGAGTCGCAAGCCGAAAGACCCAGAAGAGAAGTCGGCGCCAGTCAAGAAGGCTGCGGGTGGCTAGCGGGGTGCTTCGAAAGTTCTTGGCATAAGTGGCGCGTCGTGAGCGTTGCTCGCAAGGCGCCGTGACGAAGGCATGTTACAGACATCCTGTCGAGGAAACGCAGCGCCGCGAGCGACGTGCACGGCCGGCGACATTTGCGCCGAACTTCTGGGTCACCCCGCTAGAAGTTCTACCGGCTGAGTTGCATGGCTTGTTCGGCCGTCAGTTGGTGGTGGAGCTCGATGGTCTTGGGGGTATCGGCGTCGATGGTGAGGTCGCGCAGCACAAGGAACCGTGCGGGGGCGTGCTTGGCCTTTTGGTGGGAGACCAGCCAGACCCGGTAGTTGCCTGGTTCGAGGTTGCTCAAGCTTGCCGTGCCACTTGTTGCGTGCACTGAGGCATGCGGTGGCCAAAGTGCATCGGGGGCCGACATCAGTGGCGTGAGCATCGGTTGGTCGTCGTGCTTGCGCGCAGAAACCGAGAAGCTCTTGGCATCGGTGATGGCGCCGAGCCCGTCGATGGCTACGGCGATCTGCGTGCCAGCATCCAGCACGATTTCCAGCGGCAAAGACGCCGCCCTCATCCGCTGGGATCGGCGACCGTAGGACTGCACTTCGACATCAGCGACTGTCGTGCGCGGCAAGAAGAACGTGGCATCGCCGTTCGCATCGGTGGAGGCGCTGCGAAGGTGGTAAGCAGCGTGGGCTTGCTCTGGTAGGTGGATGATCACGAACGCCTGCGTCGGCGAGTTCATCGATCTCGCCACCGATCACGTAGTTGTTGAGGATTGCTGGACTGGTTACCCGGCCTGTGCGAACGACGACCTCACGCAAGTGCAAGTCGCGGTTGCCGTGGACGAAGAAGTGCACGTCGTAGGCTTGCGGCACGAGGTAGGTGATCATGATGGGTGAGGCGCCACGCACGTGAAGCGTTCGATTCCAGACTGGGCCGACACTGCGTACCATGCTGCTATGGTTGCGGAAGTACACCCAGGATCCGTCGCGGAGCGACTTGCTGTCAATCGTCAGTGCGACCTCAGGCGTGACGGTGCCGCGATGCTTCGTGTGTAGCTGCTGCAAGTGGGGCGAGGCGCGCACCGATAGGGATACCGCGCCGGTTGGCTGCAGTTGCAGGACCATGGGGGTGCGGTCGTGCGTCGCGACGCGTTTCGGGTTGCTGAAGAGTTGCGTGCCGCGGGCACATACGTAGATGTGACTCGGTAGGGATCCGGCAACGATTGCGAACGCCCCAGAACCGTTCGTGGTTGTTTTGAAGTGGCGGAACGGAGCTGGTTCGGGGGTCGTCGGACTTCCAACCAGGATTTCGACACCTGGTGCCGGCTTGCCGTCGAGCCCCAGAACCGTGCCAGTGAGGCGAGGCCGTGGCACGTGTACGACGACCTCTGGCAGGCGATGTTTGGCCCCGGGTTCCATGTGCGGGAATGGCCGCACGGAATAGGCGATGTCCGGGGGCGGTGGGGCACCGATGCTGGTGTTGTAGGGGCGTTTGAGGCGCTCGCCAGCAAACGTGTGCAGGACGCCGTCTTGATGGGGCTCGCCAATCTCTACAGCACCGCTGCCAGCACGGGGCAGCAGAATGCGAATGACACCGTGTTGGTTCGGAGTCTTGCGGTAGTACTCAGGAAACCCCTGGCCTAGCCGCACGAATAGCAGGAACTCGCGATCCGTGATGGGCTGTGACCGTTCGTCGACCAGCGCGATTTCAAGCTGCGGTGACGACAAGCCGCGCACCAAGATCACCTCGTGATGCCGCAGTCCGGCAGGCATTTGCACGTGATTCTTAGCCGCCAAGCGGCCCGGCTCGGCCAACTCCAAGGCCAGGTATTCGCCACGGGTCACGCCGGGGACCTGCACGACGGAGGCGTCGACGTCGAGTTCGCCGGCTGGCGTGATCATGGATCCAGCACCAAGCGATACGTAGCGCGACAGCGTCAGTCTTCCGGTTGCCTTGGCTGCAGAACCGTCAGGATCGAGGAAGCGAACCGTCAGGGTTGCGGCTTCCGGATCGGTAGGTGGTGCGTCCGCCGTGGATGCGGTGGGCGCGAGCGTTTCGGTGACGGCGGCAGCCTCTCGAACGCATGCCGCCGGATCTGCTTTGGCGGGCGACGTCTGAGGGCGGTCTTCGTCGGTCGCGGTGGCGTGCGGCAGAACCGTTGCAGGCCGACTCCATGCGCTCCAGGCGACCATGGTAATGCAAATGGTCAGGCCAGCCACCACTGCTGCGATCCGTATGTTCATCGACTGGTGCGTTCTTCGATTCGTCAGGTGCCCGCATGATCTAGTCGGGGCTGTGTGCCTGGCAACCAACTTGGAGTTGACTCACTGTCGATGTGCCTCGCATGGGGTCGCTGCGCAGCGCGGCAAGCAGGCCAACCCAGCTGTAGCTGGTTTTCCAGTTTTGTCTGCCCATGCCAGCGCCGAGTCCAAGCAGGTGTCCGGAAATGCAACGGCGACCAGTCGATGACTGAGGCAGTCGCAAACCAAGTAGAGATCCTAAAATGAACACGCAAACCAACCATAGAGAGTCCGGCTTCACGCTGATCGAAATGCTGATCGTGACGACCGTCTTCGGTGTGTTGGCGGGCGTTGCCGTGCCCAACCTGCTGAGCAGTCGTCTGGCCGCCAACGAGGCCGCGGTGATTGCGACGATGCGTGCGATCTCGACGGCGCAGTTCCAGTTCCAGAGCGCCGGCGAACTCGATGTCAATGGCGACACGGGCTTCGAATACGGCACGTTCGGCGAACTGGCTGCCCTGGATGATCTGCGCGGCACAGGGTCGAAGCTGGGACGCAACCTGTTGTCGTCCGGCAGCGCCGAGGTCGACGTGGCCGGTTGGGCGACGCACCACGGCTTCCACTTCTGCCTCTACTTGCCCGACGCCAGTGGCGCTGGCATCCCCGGCATGCCTGCCAACGAAGGCGTGATCGACCCTGGTCAGTCCCATCGCTACTGGACGTGCCTCGCCTGGCCGACCAACGCGGGGGGCACCGGCCGACGCGCGTTCTTCGTCAATCAGCAAGGCCAGGTGCTGCAGACGATGAACACGACCTACTCGGGTTCTGCTCTGGTTCCGGAACCGGGGGCTGGCCTGGTTGGCATTGCCGAGACCAATATCAACACGCAACTGCTCGCAGTGGACACGTTCGGCGCGGACGGTCAGCACTGGGTTCCGGTTCACTAGCCTTACGCCGCAACCAGCAAGCACCCGAAGCGTGCTTGCCCAAGGTGGCATGGCACGAATACGGTGCCGGTCATGGCCGCGACCTTCGACCACCCCAACTTCCGCGTTGTTGATGACTTCCTCGATGAGGACACGTGGACACAGGTTTGGAGTGACTTCCAGTTCGTGCCACTGCATCCCGTCACGCGCACACTTGGCGCCTGGAAGCTTGACGACGGCGTGCCGCTCGGTGGCGACGAGGTCGTGATCGCACGCGGGCAAGAGCCGGCGGCCGAGAGTGGTTGGCAGCGGGCGGTCGCGGCGATCCTTGCCAACCCTGAGTTGCCCGGCACGTTGATCGATGAGGATTGGGATCGAATCAGCGCGCGTCCCTACGTCTACCCCCAAGGATCCGGACTGTCGTGGCACGTCGACGATCACGAGTTGTATGCCGGTGCATTCATCTACTACGCGCACCCGCACTGGAATGCGCACTGGGGCGGCGAGTTGTTGGTTGCGGAACGTGATTCCGAAGCCGATGCCGAACTCGGCGAGATGCCGATCATGGGGCACCGCTTCGAAACGGAGTCCTATTCCGAGCGACTGCTTGAGATCGGTTGCGGCAACTTCGTCAGCCCGAAGCCGAACCGGCTGGTGATGCTGTCGGGTGCGCCACACATGGTGGCGCGCATCAACTCGGCCGCGGGCGCGTCCGTGCGGGCCAGCGTCTCGGGCTTCTTCTTGGCGAGCGCGATCCTGACGGGCGCGATCTTGACGGGGCGAAGTAGTTGTTGTGACCTGATGGCGTGGGTTCGCTCACGGCTACTTGCCGCAGCACTTCTTCAGCTTCTTGCCGGAGCCACACGGGCACGGGTCATTGCGTCCGGTCTTGCTCGCGCCGTGCACGAACGGCTTGCCCTTCTCTGCCCTCGCGGCACCCTGCGCATGTGCCTTGCCACTCGCAACCGCGGCAAGGAACGGCGGAGTTGCCGACTCGATAGCTTGCTGCAGTTCGTAGTGGTGGGACAGGATGCCGGTGTCTTGCAAGTGACCAAGGTAGGCGCGCAAGACGTCGGGCACCGCTTCGGCTAGCGGGTCCTTCTTGGCGAAGTGGCGCGGCAGCATCTGGCCGAGTGCCGCTTGCAGTTCTTCGCCCTGCAATTGGCGGGGGGCCTTGCCGAGGTCTTC
>CAXBFC010000319.1:0-9642 GCA_963974725.1 uncultured bacterium
GATGTGTTTTTTTGTCCAGGCACCGTACGCACTTCCTCAGGCTACTCGGGGAAGTCGATGACGGTGATGCCGGTGGGGTTGGGGACGATGGTCATCGTGCGCAGGACTTCGCCGCTGAACATGTCGCGGAGCTCGGCGCGGTGCACGGTTTCGGGGAAGGCGGCGACGACGGAGTGGCCGCGAACGATTCCGAACTTGTGCATGCTTGGGTAGTGGTTGCCGCGCCATGCGGGCCTGGTCTCGAGTTCGTTGCCGGCTTCGTCGAATAGCTTGAGGGCTGGCCATCGAGTCTCGACACCGTGGGTTGCGACGCGGAATGGCAATAGGCGCAGCAGTTGCACTTCCAGCAGGTTGCTCTCGTCCTTGTGGTCGACTTGCTTGTGGAGGTAGCCGGCCTTCTTGACGTTGATCCGGAGGTCACCACCAGGTGCGTTGAGGAAGCGGCAATCGCCGGATTCATCGGTGATCGTCTTGCGGGTGTCGCCGACGAAGGACGTCGAGGACATGCTTGCGTAGCTTCCGTCGTTGGTGGTGTGCAACAGCACGACCTCGAGGCTGACTTCGGCATCGGTGACGTTTCCGCCGATCGAGTCGACGACATGTAGGCGCAGCTCCGGTCGGATCCTCGGTTGTTCGATGTGCACGGTCCAGTTTTGGCGGGCATGGAACGGTCCGTGCGTTTGCGCGAACCCGGTTGCTTCATCGAATATGCGCAGGTGGTAGGTGCGGTCCAACACGCCCGGGATGCAGAACTGACCACGCGAATCGGTTTTGGCGTGGGCGCCTAGTCGATGCCCACCGGGCCGTTCTACATAGACTGGCTGCCAGCTTCCGGGCTCGAACGGAGTCGCGTCCGCGAGGGTGACCATCAAGCCGTTGACGGGGATGTTGTGTTCGTTGACGACCTTGCCCCGGAGTGCGAGTGCCGAATCTGTGAGCTTGGTCAGTCGGGCTGTGACGACAGCCGGTTGCTCGCCCTGCTCGGGCCAGACTTCCAGTTGCATCGGCGCATAGCCCTCGGCCGCGACCCAGACGATCGCAGCGCCGTTGGGCAGCACGCGGCCTTCTAGTTCGAACTTGCCGTCCGCCTTGGTCTCGACATGCTGGTCGGACTTGCACGCTCGAGCATGGGCACCTTCGATCAACTCGCCGCTCATCGAGACCACCGTGCCCTTGATCGGGAACCAGGAGATCTCCGCAGCAGTCTCCTTTCGCTTTGAAACCTTGCGCTGGTTGGTGCCCAGCACGAGTCGCAAGTCGTGCCGATCTTGGCTCGGAATCGCACGGAGCGCGTCCTTGAGGGGGATGCGACCGACTCCCAGGTCGCCAAGCGGGAAGGCTGGCACGTTGCGCAGTTGGAAGTTGCCAACGGCGTCGGTCTTGGTCTTGATGTCGAAAAACTCCAGGTTGGTGCCGGAGGCAATCAGCGGCAGCCCGACGGTGTCGTCGATGTGGACTCGTACGAATCGATCGGCGGCTGGCTTGCCGTCGGCGTCGACGACCACACCGCTCAACTGCACGAACTTGGTCGCGACGATCAACGCATCGTCGATACCAGTAGCCGCTTCGCCGCCAGTGACCTGCCACGAACGCAGCGTTGCGAACTTGCTGGAGACGTGCAGCGTGCCGCGTTCCCGTGGAACCTGCACGTCGAAGTGGCCATCTCGATCGCTGCGACCGATGGCCGGGCAGTCGTCCAGCTTCGCGCCCTTCAGGGTCGCAAAGGACTCTACAAACACTACTTCGAGTCCAGACAGTGGATGACCTGCGCAGTCGACGACCTGGCCGGCGATGCGCACGGTCTGCGGCGCTTGCGGAGCCGTCGCCGCATCGTCCCCGATTGTCGCCGAGTCACGCTCGCTCAGGTTGACCGCGGTCCCCGCGGAACCCGTCGCAAGGTTGGCAGTCGCCACCCCGGTCGTGCCACCCGGCGCGACGGCGGGCGGTGGTGTCGACGACATGGTTTGCACCAGCACCCATGCGAGTGTGGCGACAGCTAGCGGCACCAGCACCAACAACGCCTTTGGCTGCGCGGTTGCTACCGTTGCTGGCGGTTTCACAGTGCCATCGAGGGCACCCATCGGCACGACCAACGCCGCTAGTTGACCACGCCACTCGCTGCCACGTTCGCGTTCGAACCGTTGGCGCAGTTGTTCGTGTGCTCGGTGCAGGCGGGTTCGAACGGTCGCACCCGGAATGTGCAACTGCTGGGCGATCTGTTCGGGAGTCTGGTCCTCGAAGTAGCGCAGCAGCACCACGGTCCGGAACGGTTCGGCCAACTCCAGCACCGTTTGCGCGATTTGCTGCCGCCCCTCGACGCGGGCAACCAACTCAGCCGGATCCACCACCGAATCCGCCGTGGTCTGCGCCGCCACTTGTTCGTGGTTGCGGCGCCGATGCTTGCTGCGAACGGACTTGCCAGCGATTCGTCGGGCGACTCGCGCAAGCCATGCTGGCAACGCCTTTTGGTCGCGCAATTCGGCATTCATCGCGTGCCCCCAGACCTCTTGCACGACATCGTCGGCTTGGCCGTCGTCGACGAGGCGGCGCACCAAGGCACGCAGCCAGCCGTCGTGTTGTGCGAGTAGCTCCGGGGAGAGATCGGACATCGGGATAGGGGTCATGTTGCCCTGAGGTGCCCGGCCGTGGGGGCCGCGTTCCCGCCATCGCCAAGTTTTTTGGAGCTTCCCGGAGGCGCTGTGGCGATGGTGCCACGGAACGGCAACGCGTTACTGTTGTCAAAACGGATCTGCCGCCTGTCCCGCCAATTGCTCCACCAGCTGCTTTGATGCCCGTTTCGAAACCAGGCCACACGCTGCAGGCGAACGCCTTCGATGCGGACTATCTGTTCGAGCTACAGAAGCAGATCCGCAGCAGTCGCTACTTCGCGGTCAACAACCTCAATCGGGACTTCGTTGGTACCCGCGGCTTCTCGATCGTATTCCGCCGCTCGTCACTGGCGCGCGTTGTCGAGCAGTTCCCGTGGACTGAGTCGTATTTGAAGCTCGCGTTGCGCGACGACTGCAATGCGTTCTACCTCAACCCGCTGCAACTGGCCGAAGGCTCGCACGTGTCGCCGCACATCGATCGCAGTCTGCATGCCTATGTGGTCGATGTATTGCCACCGTTGCAAGTCAGCGTGCTCTACGTGGAAGTGCCGCAAGGTCTGCGCGGGGGTGGCCTCGTGTTGCGGCGCGGCAAGAAGTTCTTGGGTCGCGTGACGCCGCAAGAAGGGCTGCTATTGCAGTTTCACGGCGATCTCGAGCACGCGGTCGAGAAGGTGCAGACGCCGGGGCTGCGCCTCAGTCTTGTTTGTGAGCAGTATCGACTGGATGAGTCGGAGCTCGAGGGCATGCCCGAATACACTGTCGAGTCGCGTGCGAAGTCGTACTGATGCTCCATAGCCTGACGCTCCCAAACCACTCGCGAATCACTAGCAACCTGACGCAATGAGCATCCTCCTTCGTCGTGCAGCCCTGGCGCTCATTCTTCCTATCTTGGTTGCGGCCGCTGCGTGCGGCTCGAGTGTGCCGGTGGCCAATCCCGCGCCAGCACCCGCCAAGAATCAGGATCCCAAGCCTACGCCAACTCCCAGTCCAACGCCGACCCCGAAGCCGGCGAAGAAGCTGCAGAGTGGCATCCTTGAGGAAGCACCACACCTGTTCTTGAAGCCCGATGGCGGCGTGCAAGCCCGTTGGATTGCTGATGGCTCGGTGCACAGTCAGCAGTTCGCCAAAGGTGAAGCGATCGTCTTGAAGCAGTGGGCGCACTTGCTCGGCCCGGCGTTGCAGATCGAGGTGCCGACGACTCCCAAGTGCAAGTGGGATGCGCCGGTCAAGATGCTGGCGTTGAGTGATGTCGAAGGCGAATACGACTCGCTGTTGCAGTTTCTGACTAGCAACCGCGTCGTCGACGAGAAGGGCCACTGGGCCTACGGCGATGGCCACTTGGTTGGCGTTGGCGATATGGTCGATCGCGGCGATCAGGTAACCGAGACGCTGTGGTTGTTCTACCGGCTCTCACTCGAAGCGAAGGCCGCTGGCGGCCACGTGCACTTCATCCTTGGCAACCACGAGGTGATGATGATGGGCGGTGACGTTCGCTACACGCATCAGAAGTACTTCCACGCGGCGCAGGCGTTCGGCATCACGTGTGAAGGTTTGCTTGGTGCCGACACGGTGATCGGTCGCTGGTTGCGCAGCTGCAACTGCATCGAGCGCGTCGGCGACTACTTGTTTGTGCACGCCGGATTGTCGCCACCGGTGGTTCGTGATGCACTCGACTACGATGGCACTAACGCCAAGATTCGCTCAGTGCTCGGGGTGCGGCCAGAGACGTTGACGGACGTGGCCATCGCGCAGCTTTCATGGGGGCGTGCGGGGCCACTGTGGTACCGCGGCTACTTCCCCGAACATCGGATGCTGTTTGGCCCGACGCCGACAAACGCCCAGTTTGAGGCGATCCTCAACGCTTGCGCAGCCAAGCACATCGTCGTCGGTCACACCAAAGTCGCGCGCGTCGCCACGATGTATGAAGGTGGCTTGATCCCGATCGATGTGCCTTGGACCGACCCTGCGAACGTCCGGGGACTGTTGGTTCAGGGTAGCAAGGTTGGCCTCGTCGACATTCACGGAACAACCTTTGAGCTGAAGTAGGCACCAGCGCATGTATCACTACAAGTTGGCCGTGCGAAGAATGCTGGCATGGCTCGCGATCAGCTGTGGCCTGACGTTCGAGCTACCCCTGTTCGTGGCCATCGCCGCGCCGCCGGTGCCGACTGCGGAACCAGACGTGTCTGCAATCATCTGCGCGATCGCCGGTGCCGTGTTCTTGTTGATCGCGGTGATCTTGTGGCGCGAGCCGCCGCTGCCGAAACTCGACGACGAATCGTAGCGCGAGCGCACTGGGCTACTTGTCAGGTGCCCGGCTGGATTGGGTTCTGCGTCGTTGCATGACGTGCCGTGGGATGCCGCGGTTGGACAAGTCGTTCCAAGTCTGCCTACACTTGGTGGCATGGCAGTGCACACGGTGAAGGACGGCACGGATGTCGCGATGATGGGGATTTGGGACGTTGGTCTCGAACCGGTCACGCCGCGCCCGTCGCTCGCAGTGCTCAAAGAAGAGGTTGCGGCTGCGAACGTGTCCATCTTCAGCACCGGCGGCGATGGCAGCTTTGACGTCGTGATCGCCGTAGGCGAAGAACTGCCCAGTTGCCACCGCGCCTACTTGGAGCCGCGCGGCGGCCCGTTCTTACTGCATGCAGCAACCGGGCGGCTCTGTTGGGCGAGCACCGAGTTCTACCGGACTCCCAAACTCGGCAAGATCCTCGAGAGCCAGAAGCTGAGCGTCGCGCCCGGGGACTACGCCATTCGCTGGTTCGAGCTGGTCAGCTTGCCACGGCGTGAGTTTGAGGAGTTCCTGGGAGCGGAGCGCTATGCCCTCTGGCTGCGAACCGAACGGCAGGGCAATACGTCTTGCTTCATCCTGGTCGCGGCGATTTTTGCGGCACTTGCGACTGGGCTGGCCGGCGATTGGTGGCTTGGGCTGGGTGTCTTTGCCACTGGAGCCACGGTGCTGGCGGCCCTGAGCTGGCTGCGTGATCGCCGCGAACCTGGCCGCAAGGAGCTGCCCGAGCTCGAATACGAGTTTGCGCAGCGCACGGGTCTAGATGGCTTTTCGGAGGTCGAGGAAGCGTTTCTCAGCGACAAGCCAGACTTCGGGATCGAACTGCGTCGGCTCGAAGATGGGCCGTCGGACCTGGTCGGCGGGTGGCTGTCGATTCACGAGGAATGAGGAGCAAGCCAGGGTTGCCGCTCGCCGTGGTCGCTCCGCGCACTAGTCGGTCGTCGCGACCCGCGGACTTCCGGGTAACGGCCGAGAGCGCAATTACTAACGACGCTGGGGGGCGATTGGCGGTGGCGCCAGACCGGCTGTTCTGTTTCTCTTGTCGCTCTACTTTTGCGACTGAGCGAGGCAGGACTTCCCCATGGTTGTGATCTTTGTGCCGAAGGAATCGGCCGCCGGTGAGACACGTGTCGCCGCCGTTCCAGAAACTGTCAAGGGCATGCAAAAGCTGTCCGTGACGGTGCAAGTGGAACGCGGTGCCGGTTTGGCAGCAGGCTTTCCCGACACCGCTTATGAAGAAGCGGGTGCCTCTCTGGTGGATGCCGTTGGTCGCAAGACCGCGGACATCGTGCTCGGCGTTCAGGTGCCGACTGCGGAGCTGTGTTCGGCCCAAAAGGCTGGCTCGATGCTCATCTGCACGCTGACACCAGGCAATGCACTCGACTCGATCAAGGCGTTGCGCGACGCCAAGGTGACGGCGGTTGGATTGGAGTTCATGCCGCGCATCACGCGCGCGCAGAAGATGGACATCCTCAGCTCGCAAGCAACCTGTGGCGGTTACCGCGCGGTGCTGCTTGCGTCCGTGCATCTGCCGCAGATGTTCCCGTTGATGATGACCGCCGCTGGCACGATCAAGCCAGCGCGCGTGTTGATCCTCGGCGCGGGTGTCGCGGGACTGCAGGCGATCTCCACCGCTCGCAAGCTCGGTGCTGTTGTCGAAGCCAACGACATTCGGCCGGCGGTCAAAGAGCAGGTTGAATCGCTCGGCGCCAAGTTCGTCGACACCGGCTCGCCGCCCGATGCCGAGACGACCGGCGGCTACGCGAAGGAAGCGAGCCAGGACTTCTTGAACAAGCAGCGTGAGATCTTGACCGCGCACATCACCAACGCCGACGTGTTGATCACGACGGCGCTCGTGCCCGGCAAGAAGGCGCCGCTGTTGGTGACCGCCGAGATGCGTAAGGCGATGAAGCCCGGCTCGGTGATCGTCGACATGGCGGCTGGCCAAGGCGGCAACGTCGAAGGCAGCAAGCCGGATGAGATGATCGTCGTCGACGGCGTCACGATCATCGGCGACACCAACTTGCCCGCAGGCGTCGCGGCCGATGCGTCACGCATGTATGCACGCAACACGTTGGCCTTCTTGGGCGAGTTCATCGACAAGGAAGGCGTTTCGACCGTCGATACCGAAGGCGAGATCATGGGCGCGGTAGCCATCGTGCACGATGGTCGCG
Organism: uncultured bacterium; assembly: GCA_963974725.1. Taxonomy (GTDB): domain Bacteria; phylum Planctomycetota; class UBA1135; order UBA1135; family UBA2386. Next base: position 7,080 of record CAXBFC010000319.1, read on the forward strand.
TCCGTCACGAACCAACGGCGAAGGCCGTTCAGAACTAAGGGGCGAACGATGGACTTCTACTTTTTGATGATCTTCATCTTCGTGATCGCGGCCCTGCTTGGGTTCGAACTGATCACGAAGGTTCCTCCGACGTTGCATACCCCGCTGATGTCGGGTTCGAATGCCATTTCCGGCATCACCATTGTTGGTGCCATCATGGCGGCTAAGTCCGGCCAGACGTTCTTGGCGCAGGTCATCGCGTTCCTCGCGGTGTCGCTAGCCATGATCAACGTCATCGGTGGCTACATGGTGACCGACCGTATGCTCGGCTCCTTCAAGAAGAAGGGGAAGAAGTAGCATGGTCTATCTCTACCTGCTTGCGACGCTGTTGTTCGTCTTCGGCATCAAGCGCCTGACGAGTGTTCGCACCTGTGCGCAAGGCAACCGCTTGTCCGAAATGGGCATGCTGGTGGCGATCATCGCGGCCCTGTTGATCAGTGACTCGATCAACTGGACGGTCATCATCGCCGGCATCGTGGTCGGTGGCGGCATTGGCTTGTTCTTGGCCAAACGAACGCCAACGACCCAGATGCCCGAGTTGGTCGCGGCACTCAACGGCTTCGGTGGTGTCGCTTCGGCTCTCGTTGCGATTGGCGATGTGTTGACGAACCCCAGGCTTTCGGTCGAAAGCGCGCCGCTGTCAATCTCTGGTTTGGGCGTTGTGCCCGCCATCGCGACACCGATTGCGATCTTGATTGGCATGGTCACGCTGACCGGCAGCTTTATCGCCTACGGCAAGTTGTCGGGTAAGAAGTTGTCGCACCCGCTCGCCGGTGGCGCGCGTCATGTGTTGCACGCGATGCTTGGCCTAGGTGCCATTGCACTGGCAGCCTGGATGGTCACGACAGAGAGTTCAGGGCAACTGGTCACGTCGATGGTCTTGCTGTCGGTGTTGGCCGCGGTGCTGGGTGTCTTCCTGGTCATGCCGATCGGCGGTGCCGATATGCCGGTTGTCGTATCGCTGCTCAACAGCTACTCCGGTGTCGCAGGTGCCTTTGCAGGCTTCGTTATCGGTAGCCCGCTGCTGGTTGTCGTCGGTGCGATGGTTGGTGCGTCCGGTTTGATCTTGACGCAGATCATGTGCAAGGCGATGAACCGTTCGCTAGGCAATGTGTTGCTCGGCGGCATGGGGGGCGACGATGCGGTTGCCGAAGATGCGCGCGACTACAAGTCGATCAAGCAAGCTGGCCCCGAAGAAATCGCGATGGTGCTCGATGGCGCCGCGTCGGTCATCTTCGTGCCGGGCTACGGCCTCGCGGTTGCGCAGGCGCAGCACGTGGTGCGTGAGCTGGCGGACTTGCTGATCGCCCGCGACGTCAACGTGCGCTACGCGATCCATCCGGTCGCTGGCCGCATGCCGGGCCACATGAACGTGCTGCTAGCCGAGTCGGACGTTCCGTATGACCAATTGTGGGAGATGGAGCGCATCAACGGCGACTTCAAGAACACCGACGTGGTCATCGTCGTCGGCGCCAACGACGTCGTGAACCCAGCCGCGCGCGAACCTACGGGTCCGATCGCCGGCATGCCGATCCTCGACGTGGACCACGCGGCGACTGTCGTCGTCATCAAGCGTTCCTTGTCGCCGGGCTACGCCGGCATCAAGAACCCGCTGTTCGATAACGACAACACGCTGATGGTGTTCGCCGACGCGAAGGAAGCGCTTGAGGGCATGGTGCGAGAGGTCAAAGACCTTTAGCACCCGGAGGGCAGTTGCGAGGGGGCAAGGACCTCTTGCACCCCAGAGTGCAGTTGCGAGGGGTCGGACCTCTCGCCGCCTCGCCCCAAGTCGCGATGGCAGGCCTGCCAGCGACGGTCGCCCTATCCGACCCTCGCCCTATCCCGGGCTAGTTGATGGATGTCTGGCATGCTCGGACGATTGGGCCTGGAGACCGAACTGGTGATCCCCAACACGGCGGCGATGGCCGGCTGGAACGTCTACCAGCAACTGGTGCCAATCGAAGTGGACGCCTCGCTGCACTTCGTTGCGATGACTTCGAGCAACGCGCTGAGTCTGGTGTTCGGAACGATGTAGCGAACGTGCTGCGCGCGCTGGCGCGTGGCTCTCTACTTCGCTTGCAGTCGGGCAAGCGCGGCCTTGGCCGCCGCTGCCACAGCCGCGCGCTTGTCCTTGGCAAGGTCGCTGAGTTCTGCCGCGACGGCTTCGTTGGCAGTATCGCCCAACGTCCACTTGTCGATTGCTTGCACGACTGCGGCTTCGTTGGTGCTGCGTGCTACGGCTTTCAGCAACTTGGCGGCGTGGCTGTCGGGCACCGCTTGACCGGCCAGGGCAACCGCGGCGGCTGTCTGCACGCCGCGAGTGTTTTGTTCGTTCTCGGTGCTGCGGCTGTTGCGCGAACGCTCGAGTTTGAACTTCTTGGGATGCTCTGCGTCGGCGGCTTCGAGCAGTGCGGCGTGCACGGCGTTTGGCAGGTTCGCTGTGGCCCAATCGTTGACGCGCGTCGCAAGCCGCTCGGCGGCAACCTGTCGGACGAACGGATTCTCGTCCTTCAGCAGCTCCACC
>CAXBFC010000320.1:0-9617 GCA_963974725.1 uncultured bacterium
CGCGCTGGTGCGATCGGTCATGGTCGCTTGCACGCGGCGCTGCTTGGCACCGTATCCGAGCTGGACGAGGCTCTGGCCGTTGAGGCGCAGGGCGGGGATCCCTCTTCGCTTGGCTTCGTCGACGATGCTGCTTGTGGAAGGGCCTAGCAGGTCGTTCTCGCGGAGTTTTCGGAGTCGCGCAATGGTCGCATCAAGATCGAACGGGCGATTGGTGGCCGTGGCTGTGACCAGTTCGACGGCGTGCATACCCGCGAGCAGTCCGGCGGATTCGACGCGATAGCGATACGCAACCTTGTAGATGCCCTTTTCCGATGTGCCGTAGGTCTTGCCGAAGCCAACCTCCATGCCGGCAAGGCACTGTAGTTCCAACGCGATGTGTTCGACGATGTGGCCAAGCCACGTGCCCCGGTGCAATCGCTGAATGAACCCGCCGGGCTCGCCGACGGAGCACTCGTGAGTTTGCAGGGATGGCAATAGGGCGACCAACCGGTCGGCAAAACCGGGCAGGGTGTCGGAAGGCCTGGCTTCGTATTCGCCGATGTCCAACAGCATGAACATGGCTTGGTGACGGCTGTAACGATTCGGGCCTCGCAGGGCGCGGTGCTCAAGGATTTTCACGAGCGAGCCTCCGCTTGCTGCCCGTGCCAAGCCATGCCGTGGCGCGCACCTCCTGCGAAGCCGGTTCGGCAAACGACGATGATGCCAATGTCGACGCTGTCGGCGAGCTGACCGAGTGCCCAGTCGACAACTTGGGTTGGGCTCTTGCCCCGTTCGAGTTCTGAATACGCGCGGTAGGCGAGCACGGATCTGGCAATGAACTCACCATCTCCGGTCGTGGCGATCGCGCCGTGCTCGCCGGCGAACAGGCCGCAACCGGGCATGGGAACGTCCCCGACTCTTCCGAGCAAAGCCGTCGTCGTCCCGCCAGAACTCAGCGCGCAAGCGAAGGTTGTTCCGTCCCACGCGACACTGCCGACGGTGTCGCTGCCCAACGACTCGCGCAGCGGCGTTGCAAAGTTCCATGCCTGCTCGAGCTCGACGCGCGACCAATCGCCAACCCGATCTTTGGTGGCCGATACTTGCCGGAGTCGTTCCTGTGCGCCGGGTGTGGTGGGGTCGTGGTCCGCAAAGCCGTTGCGCCGCGCGAACTCGTTGGCTCCAGCTGCCGCGAGCAAGACGTGCGGTGTCCCCAATAGTCGCCGCGCGACGGCAACGGGGTTCTTGACGCGCTCGATTGCTGCTACGGCGGCAAACTCCCCGGCGCTTGTCATGCATGACGCGTCCATCTGGATGGTGACGCCGTCGAGGCGCAGATTCGAGCCGGTCCCGGCGTTGAACCGTTCGTCATCTTCGAGTGCTTGTGTCGCTGCGACGACCGCATTCAACGCGCTGCCTTCGGCCGCGAGCGCCGTCAGTCCTGTAGAGCACGCATCCTTTGGGCCATCAACATGGCTGGGGTTCGAGGCGGAGCCGGCGTGGCAGACCACGATCGGACTGCAGGCGGCGGTATCGGAGTTGCGCATTGCCCTCATCATGGGTCCACGAGGTCCGGTTCGATGACGCCGAGTCAGGTTGTCGGATCTTTAGTTCGGCGTGCTTGGCGATCCACCCTCAGGAGTAGCATCGCTTTGCTCTCGAGTTGGTACAGGCAAGAGGATGGGATGAATAGGTTCACGCAATGAGATGCAGCAGGCAGCGGAGCGGTGGCTAGTGCCCAGGTTCCTATTTCCAATTGGTGGCAACGAAAAGAAGTCGCCGAACTCCGACATCTTTCGAAAGATGGTCGAGTTGGCGGGAGGAACCAAGGCTCGGATCGTCGTGGTTCCGACGGCCAGCGATACCCCTCGCGAGCGGGGGCGCGACTACCACGAAGTCTTTGCACCGTTCCAGCCTGAGGACCTGCAAACGCTGCATATCGGCGAGCGATCCGATGCAGGATCGGCAGAACTGATCAAGTTGATCGGCAAGACGACGTTGTTCATGTTTGCCGGGGGAGATCAGCTCCGGCTGTCATCACTCATCGGTGGCACACCGCTGCACCAGGCTCTGTTGGCTCGCTACCGCTCCGGCGGCTGTGTGGTCGCCGGCACATCGGCCGGAGCCACCGTGATCGCCGAGACGATGATCTTCCAGAACAATCGATTTCGAGTGTTCCGGAAAGGCGGTCTCGAAATGACCAAGGGGTTCGGCTTGATCGACGACACGATCTTCGACACCCACTTCATCCAACGCTCGCGGATCTCTCGCCTGGTGCACGCCGTCGCGACGAACCCGGCACTGTTGGGACTGGGAATTGATGAAGACACGGGCCTCATCATCGAGGATGAGGTCAAGGCTACCGTGATCGGATCCGGAACGGTCATCGTGGTGGACGGTGGGTCGATTGAGATCAATCACATCGGCTACGTCGCCAATCGGAAGCCGTTTGCTCTCACTAACGTCAACTACTCGGTGTTGACTGCCGGAGTCGTCTACGACCTCAAGCGCCGAATGGTGATCGACCCGGGCCCGATTGCGCCACCGGACAGCATTGTCCCAAACGTCATCGTTTCCTAGCTACGTGGTTGCTAAGCCGGGTGACCAGATCGTCGGCGCGGCCACAGCTTGAGTCAGGCGTCTTGATCGCGGCGCTACTTGCCGATGCCCATGCTCTCGACTGGCGCGACGGTCTGCAGGCGGGCTTGGGCGATGCGCGCATCGTGGCGCAGGAACTCGCCGGCGCAACGGAAGGTGACTTCGTTCGGCGGCAACTCTTCGAAGACAAACCACGGCAGCGTGCCATCGCCGGTGCCACGCCAGACATCGTGGCCGAGCAACACGCTCGGTTCGGCGTAGTAGTGGCCGCCGGTCGTGTGACCGCCGTCGAGCGGTCGACCATTGCAGTCGATGACTTCGAGTCGAACGGTGCGCGCGGCCTGCAGTGCGATGCGGCCGTCGCTGGCTTCGACTTCTGCGACCGTCAGCGCGCGCGCTGCGTAGCCTTTGCATGTTATCACGATGCGTTCGCGTTCGTCGTCGGGACGCGGCAGGATGAACTGGCCGTCGCCGTCCGCTTCGCAACTTGGGGCCCAGACCGGAAAGGCGTAGCCACGGCCAGTCCCGCTATCGACGATGATGGTTGCTCCGAATGGGGCCATGCGCAGCAGCGCGCCCTGTAGCGGTCGGCCGCGCGAGTTGACGACGACTCCGCGCAGTGGCGGCTGCGGCGCCAGCGCGAACTGCAACGACACTGGTTTGCCATCGTGCGGGATCTCAAACTTCCGCTCTGCGAGCACGCTGCGAAAGCGCCGCAACTGCACGGTGACCTCGCCGACGTCTTCGATCTGGTCGAGCGTTGCGGTGCCGGAGGCGGTCAGGCAGACATCCCAGTGCGACCGGTGACTGACTTGGCCATCTTGATTGGGTTCTCGGGCCCAGCGCGCGACCGCACCATCGACGGCGCGTCCGGGGGTCCATGCGTATTTGGATTGGTAGAAGGAAGCCTTCGGGCGGGCGGATGGCAGGGACACCCGCGCGTGCAGGCCGGTGAACTCCGTGGGGCCGACGACGGCAATCTCGAGCCGCAGTGCGCCGGTGAGCACGATCTCGACTTCCTCGTTGCCAGCCTCGATCTTCTCGCCGCTGAGCACGAAGCCGGCCGCGCAGGCCTGCACATAGGTGCCCGCAGCCAGCATCATGCGTGCGCGACCGAAGGCATCCGTGATGGCGACGGGCCCGTCACCGCGACGACGGCCGTCCGAGTCGAAGACCATGCCGACGCTGAGTTCCGCGCCGATGATCGGGCGCCCCAGCGGGTCGAGCACGCGCAGCCTGCGCAGATCGGGTGATGGTGGCTCGGGCGTGACAGCTCGCGGTCGGTGATTCGTCGTATCAGACTCCGCTGCGAAACGACTCGCCACGCCTCGTTCGGCGTCGTTCGGCACGGGCGCCGCCAGCTCGCGGTCGACAGGCTGTGACAACGTGCCGGTCACCGGTGCGGGCGTCGCGAATCCGCTGTCGAATGCTGCGTTGCCGCGATCGGACAACGCGGCCACCGGCGGGTTCGCAAACCACCAGATTGCGGTGACCATCAAAATCGCGCCTAGCAGCAGCCCCCTGTGCATACGGCGAGTCTACTGCGGCGGCCGGAGTCCGTCACACCGTGTTTTGTTAGTGAGGGGCTCGTGGTCGCGACAGGTTGTCGGCACCAAGTGGGCTTGGTTCCGATCTCAACACGATGCCTGCAGGTGGCTATGGCATCGGGGGGCATTTTAGGTCTTGGGAATCCGGTGGCGTGTGATGACATGCAACCATCGCCAACGCCAACTCGCTAGCCGTTGGTGCGGTCGCGTCGGTTCGAAGAAGGCGCTAGGGGAAAGTCGGTGACGATGCCTGACCGAGACGGCGTCGCGGTAGCATCCGGTTGTTGGAACCCACCAAAGTCAGGTGGGAAGCCGTCACCTAGGTACTCATGCGCCCGCTCCTTCTACCCATCAGCGCCCGCTCGCGGCCACGTCCCGCATGAAGACCTTGTTGCTCGTCATCTTCTGTCTGCTCGCGCTCGGCTACGTCGTGTTGTTGATCCGTGGCATCCACGCCGATGCCAGCCCCGGCAACCGGTTGCCGTCCAGGTTGCAGGTCGTGATCGGTTTCGTGACGAACTTCTTCGACACACTCGGGATCGGCAACTTCGCGCCCACGACGGCTTGGTTCCGTTACACCAAGATGGTGCCCGACGAACGCATTCCGGGCACGCTCAACGTCGGCCACACCCTTCCGGTCGTATTGATGGCTTGTCTGTTCATCACGATCATCGAGGTGGAATCGACGACGTTGCTCATCATGCTTGCCGCCGCGGTCCTCGGCGCGTGGTTTGGTGCCGGACTGGTGGCGAAGCTGCCGCGGCGCACAATCCAGATCGGCATGGGGTTCGCGTTGCTATCCGCCGCGGTGTTGATGGCGATGGGGTTGTGTGAGTTGTTTCCGCTCGGTGGGCAGGCTCTCGCACTGACGGGAACGAAACTGGTCTTCGGCGCCATCGCGATTGCGGTGCTTGGCGCCTTGATGACGATCGGTGTTGGTCTCTATGCCCCGTGCATGATCTTGATCAGCTTGCTCGGCATGGATCCGTTGGCTTCGTTTCCAATCATGATGGGAGCGTGCGCCGTTTTGATGCCAGCCGCCAGTGCGCGCTTCGTGCAGGCGAAGAGTTACAGTCCACGTCCGGCGCTCGGCTTGACCCTCGGCGGACTCCCGGCCGTGCTGATCGCGGCACTCGTCGTCAAGTCGCTGCCTCTCGATATCGTGAAGTGGCTCGTCATTGGGGTCGTGCTTTACACCGCGGCCATGATGTTACGCGCTGCGGCTTCGGCAGCACGCAAGCCGTAGGTCTGCCGCCGTGGTGTCTCGGGTTCCGCTGGCCCGAACCGTCGTTCTTGTCAACTGTTCCACCCGAGCGGGGCAAGCCGGGCGGCTTGAGCAGCTCTATGGTAGGCTGCGGGCCTCGTCCAACGAGGCAGTGCTCTCGTTGGCCTGCCAACCTCTCTCCCGTCTCCTGCCCCGGATCCATGCCATGAAGATTCAAGCATTCTGCCTGCTCCTTGCTGTTGCCACGCCCGCGGTCGCCCAATGCACCCTCTTGGGTACGGGTACCATTGACCCCTCGCCCCCGGGTTGCAACTTCTCGGCGACCACGTTCCCGATCGGGTTCGCGTTCCCCTTCGACGATGGCTCGGGCATCGCGACGTTCACGGACTTCGCCTACTCCGACCATGGCTGCGTTTCGCTGCACAACGGTGGCGCGACGCCGGTTCCGGCGATCCCTCTTGGTGGCGTGCAGGTCTACGACCCAGGTGCCCAACCGAACACGGCGCTCACCGGCGGTGGGTTTGCCGGCTTCCTGGCCGACATGATCTACGTCTATTGGGGCGATCACGTCGGTGCGACGATGCACATCGACAACACGAGCGGCACCTACTGCACGATCACCTGGATCGACACGGAAGCGTTCGGTGGGGGCGGCACGATTCCTGTTAGCTGCCAGGTCACGCTGTACGCGACTGGCGTGATCAAGATCAAGCTGGACGACCGCTGCATGAACCACGGCTCGAGCTTCGGTCCGATCACGACCGTGGTCGGCATCTCGGCTGACGGTGTGCCCATCCCGCCGGAAACCGACCTGACCGCGGGCGCGCTCGTATCGACCTCCGCGACCGTGTACGAAGAGTTCACGGGCCCCGGCCCGGTCGCCACGAACACGCCGGACCCGCTGTTTGATCTCGGCGGCACGATCATCACGTTCACCCCGGTCGGCGGTGGCCTTTGGCTCTCCGATACGGCTCCGCTGGTCTGCGCTGCGACCGCGACGGTTGGTACCGGCTGCGGCGGCATGGGGCTCACCAGCGCGACGACGCCGGTCCTCGGTCAAAGCTGGGACCTCGCGATCACCGGTGGCGGCGTCGCCGACTTCATTGCCTTCGGTAACGAGACGACCGCGACTCCGGTTGGCGTGCTCTTCCCGAACTTGTTCGCTCCGACCTGCAACTCGTACATGGACGCGGCCTTCGGTGTCCTCAGCGCCGGCGCGCCGACGTCGATCCCGATCCCGTTGGCTGCCAATCTCTGTGGCTTGGTCATGACCGCTCAAGGCATGGCTTTGGTTGCTGCTCCAACGCCGCTGATCCTTTCGAACGCGGAAACCGCGACGGTTGGCTACTAGTGGTGTGATGCCTTGCGAGCGACGCCGATGACTCGCTCATAAGACGGCAACTGCCGATGATCGGGTAAGCCCGATCGCTTGCTCGTGGAGAACGGCGCGTCGCCTGAAATGGTGGCGTGCCGTTTTTCGTTGTTCGAACTGCGCCCCGCCCGCAACTTCCCGGCGATCCCCGCGACCGAGCCGCGGTCGCAACGCATTGCGCCATTCACGCCTTGAGTGCCGCCGCGTTCTTGTTGCGGGCGTGCCGCTAGCGGATGACTCCGCCGGCGATCGGGCTGACCTGTAGCGTGGATGCGAACGGCCAGGTGGTGGTTCCGACGGCCTGGAACCAAATGGCCTGATCCATTACTGCCGGCGAATTGGGGATCAACACGGATGCGCTGCTGTGGCCTAAGAATCCGGCGACGTGGAAGCCCACGTTGAAGGCGTTGGCGGCGTCGAGCCAGATCGGTTGTTCGAATCCCGCGATCGGCATGGCGGCGAGATCGGTGCTCGCGTAGATCGCCAACAACCCAGAGGGTGCCGTTCGCAAGTTGAAGTTTGCCCACTGTCCTATCTGCAGGGGCTGACTCTGCGAGATGCTGATTAACGATCCACTCGGCGGCACGTTCATGCAGTTGAACGTCTGGGCGATGATGGTGACCCGGTCGAGCCGCGGCATCGAGCCAGTCTTGGCGATCGGGCACGACAACGGTCCGCCTTGTAGCGCGGAGTCGCTGATCCAGACGCTGCCGAGCGACGCGGTGACTGCATTGGAACCCTGGGTGTTGCCCAAGGTCTGGCCGCCGCGCAGCAACAGGCCGCAGCCATGGAATCGGCTGTTCGTCATGAGCACGGCTTCCCCGGGTGGCAGCAGGCCGATCCCGACTTGCGAACCGAAGATCTCAGAGTCGATTGCAGTGATGTTGGCACTGACTCCCCTAATGCCACGCGATGTGTTGCCTAAGTCGGCGCCAGAGATGACGCAGTTGGCGAGGTGCACGGTTGCGTTGGTCACGAGCAACGCCTCCGAGTGGAAGCTTTCGATGTGGCAATCGGCGAACGTCGCCGTGCCGCTGCGGACCGCGACGTGGTGCTGGATCGAAGTGCCCAAGCCAGTGACGGTAGAAGCCTGAAAGTTGAGGCCGATGAGGTTGGTAGTCTCACCGTTCGGGATGTCTATCGACGTCGCTTCGTTGCTCGCGGCGCAGGTCGGGTTGTGAATGCAGTTGCTCGGGAGCACACTCTGATCGAATCCGACTGCGACGGTTCCAGGCGTGAGCGCGCGGATGGTTACGCCGGTCGTTACCGAGAACTGCGCGTAGACGCCCGGGTGCACGTGGATGATGTCCCCGGTTGCGGCGGCCGCGAGCGCATCACGGATTTGTGCGAAGCCACCGGGCCCGACGACGTGCGTCGTCTGCGCGCTGGCGAGTGAGCTGAGCAGTAGGATTGATGCGGCGAGTGCGTTTGCGATTTGCATGGTTGGCTTCTCCAGTTGCCTTTCCGGCAGTCTAAGCCAAATGCAATGGAGTGGGCGCCTGACGTTCCTTCTCGGTGTCGATCCGCCCGGGCTTGCCCACGACGAGCACGAATTGCACTAGGATGCCGTCATGCTCAGCAAGCTCTGGCTTTCTCTAGTCGCTGCTCTCCCGCTGACCGCCCAGTCGGTGTTGCGGGTCGGTCCAGGTCAAACCTATGCCGATATTCCAGCGGCCATTGCAGCCGCTTCGCCTGGCGACCTCGTGCTGATCGAGGCAGGCACGTATTCGATCTTCACGCTCACCAAAGGTCTCACGCTGCGTCCAAGCCCGGTGTCCGCGGCGGTCATGGTCGGCGTCAATACGCTGTTTGCGCCGAGTGTGATCGAAGTACCGGCAGGGCAGCGCGCCCACCTCGAGCATCTCGACATGCGACAGCCGGTCGTCGTGCGGGAACCAGTCGTCGTAGGGCCGCCGACGGGAGTGAGCACTGCCGGGGTCGTCAGCTTCACCGAGGTGACCGTGCTAGGAGGCGTGCGCGTGATGGGTGCAGCGCTGGCCATGCACCGATGTGACATCAACGGCTTCGGCGGGCACGGTGTTTCGCTAGCTGGTCCGTCGACCTTCTCGGCTTCGCAATGCACGATCAGCGCCAGCAGCGCGTGGTTCTTGCTGCCGGCGCCGGCGGGAATTCTCGCGGGCGATACCTCGAAGGTGATGGTCAGTGATTGCACCATCGAAGGTGGCTTCGTCGGCGGTGTTCACAGCATTGCGGCCCTCGGTAGCGGCATCACTCTGACGGGTGCCGCGAAGGCGTGGTGTGTAGACAGCTCGATTCTGGCCTACCAGGCACCGTTGTTTTCGCCGACTGCGCCCGGGATCAGCAACCTGTCGACGCAGCCGCTCACGATCGAACGTTCCAACATGGTTAGTAGTCAGGGGGCGGCGGGCTCCTCCGTGGGCACGGTACAGAACAGTTTGGTGCTCGGACTCGCAATGTCTCAGCCACTCGTGCGCGGCAGCACTACCCAGCTCAATTTCGGCACGCGAGCTGGTCTGCCAGTGATCGTGCATGGGTCGCTTGGCCTAGGCGCGCCGATGATGTTTCCGTCCATCGCGCAATCCGAGTGGGGGTTTCGCAGCAACTCGATCACGCTTGGCTTCCTGGTTGCGAATACCCAGGGTCAAGCGAGTCTGCCGATCAGCCTGCCGAACAGTGTCTGGTTGCAGGATCTGCCGCTGTGGTTCTGCGGGTGGTCCGGTTTGTCCTTGCCGGTACAGTTGTCGCCGGTGGTTGGCGGGCTAGTGCGATAGTCAGTGCGAGGCGGCACGTGACGCCACAGGCGCCGCCGCCGGCTTGGGGAAGGTGGTGCCCACGGTGGTTTTGCCCACCGTGGTTTCGTCTACAGAGATCCGACCGTGAGTCGGAGTGCGTTGCTGGCGGACACCGCGGCGATGTT
>CAXBFC010000321.1:0-9584 GCA_963974725.1 uncultured bacterium
CCGGGTTGCCGCCGTTGCCAATCGGCGCGTGGCCTTCGGGCAGCGGTTGCCCCGGACGAATCGGCGGCGCCATGGCATTCGGGCTCTGCGCCGCAAAACGAATCGACTTGGCGAGCATCAAGAACTCCTTCTTGTTGGCCGCCACGATCAGCTTGGGGCCGGTGAACTTCAGCGAAGTCACCGCGCTGCCTTCGTTGTAGAAAGCGATCAGAGCCGCCCAATCAGGCTTACCTCCGAACGTTCCCTCGATTTCGACCAAGCGACCAGGGCGATCGGCCAGGTCAACCGGCGGCAGCGCCTCGACAGCGGGCACCACGGTCTTGCCAAACTGTTGGACATACCAGCGGCGCAGGTTGCCGGGCACGCCACCACCGACGCCAATCGTCAGGTAGATGTCGGTCGCGTCCTCACCCTTGATCCGCCAAACGGCATTGCGGAAGCGCGCCGGTGCCGGCGGCAACTCCTCCCAGCCATTGGGAACGTCGGCAACAACGCGCGTCGGGCCTTGTTGGCCAGCTCCACCAGCTGCCGGATTGCCGGCAGTCGGTGCCCCCATGTCCCCAACCCCGAGGCGGTCGCGGGTGGAGGCGTCCCAGTTGATCGCACGCTTGCTCTTGGGGACCTCAGTCGGCGGGCCAAACTCGGCCGTCGAATCAGCACCACAGGCGCAAAGCAATGCGAGGAGGCAGATGGACGAAGCTGTTCTCTTCATGCGATCGAGCACCAGGATACCGGCGCAGCAGGGCCATGACTGTCAGCGGCCCGTTGGAACTCCACAATGCAAACCAGTGCCAGCGCGCAGAATTGCGCCCAACTACTGGTCCACAACTACGATTAGACCCGGCGAACCAACACGAATCCGGCCAGTTGATGCAACGCATCGCGTGCCGGGCCGGGTGGCAATTGTGACAGAGAGGCCTGTGCCTTGGCAATTCGGCGCTGGGCTTCCTCCATCGCGTAGGCAATCGCGTGCTCCAGCGGGAACTCGGACTTCAGGCGACGCAAGCCTTCGGCCTCGCTCGTGCCAAGCAGGTCTTTGAGCTTCTGGGCCTGACCTTCGTCGCGCAGCAGGTAGAGCATCGGCAGCGTGATCTTGCCCGTGCTCAGGTCGGTGCCGAGAGACTTGCCGACGAAGCTCTCGTCGCCATCGAGGTCGAGGCAGTCATCGACGATCTGGAACGCAATGCCTAGTTCGAGACCGTACTCCTCAAGGGCACGTAAGCGGCCCTCGTTGGCCGAACCACTAGCAGTGCGCGAGGCGTAAAAGCCTCCCAGACGGCAGGCTGCGGCGTAGAGGCTGGCAGTTTTCTCGGCGATGACCGTGAAGTAGCGCGCTTCGCTCCATTGGTAGTCAAAGCGGTGCAGGATCTGCGTGATCTCGCCCTGACAGATGACGCGAACCGTCTCGGCCAACCACCGCGCGGCCGTCGGATCAGGCAGCTGAACGGCCATATGGAAGGCCTTCGCGTAGATGTAGTCACCCAGCAGAACCGCGGTTTCAACGCCGTTCAGGTGGTTGATGGTCTCGATACGCCGACGCACGCTGGCACTGTCGAGCACGTCATCGTGCACCAACGTGGCGGTGTGCAGCAGTTCGACGACCTTCGCAACGGTAACGACGTCGTCGCCGAGGCCGCCACTGTGGTCCGCACCCGTCGCCGCCATACCGGACAAGAAAGTCAACACGGGTCGCAGCTGCTTGCCGCGGAACCCGCCGACGTGCTCGATCAGCGGGCGCATCTCGGGATGCCCGGGAGCGAGATCGTCAAGCAGCTCGCGATTCAGCCGCTCGAGCGGGGCTTGAACCAGCGACGTGACGTCGTGCAGCGGCGTTGTCTTGGTCACCGCGATCCTTAGGAGTCCGAGCCCGTCTTGGACGACTCATCGTCGTCCTTGGACTTTTCGGCATCGTCCTTGGAGCTACCGTCCTTCAGGCCGCGCTTGAACTCGGTGATGCCGGAGCCAAGCGACCGTGCCATTCCCGGAAGTCGATGCCCGAAAAGGAGCAACACCACCGCGAGGACGATGAGGAGCTCCATGCCATGGGGAATGCCAAAACCGATCATTTGTTAGTCAACCTTACGTGCGAAGATCATCGCGGTGCGCCGCCTGCAACGCCAGTGCTCAGGGGCTACTTTCGGGGAAGATGACGGTGCCAAGAGGATGGCAAGACGCTGCCGGCCCTAGCCACCCTCCTGGGTCTTAAGCCACTGCTGCCATTTATCAGGATCCTTACCCAGATCCTGTCCAACCAGCCGGACCAGGTTGTGGTGGCTCGATTCCACGATAGACGCGTCGTCCGACCGCATCGCCGCGACCAGCAACTTGGCCGCTTCGAAGCGGGCTTTCGGGTTGCTGGCGCCCTTCTTCTTGCCGCCACCTCCGCCACCGGCCTCAGCAGCATGGTCACGATCGAAGGTCTTGAAGGCTTGGAGCAAGCCAGTCAGCAGCCCCTGCAGGCGCAACGACTCTCCCCACAGCAGCAGCACATAGCCAATCAGGAACAGAACCGCGACCTTCAGAACGATGTCGTCGCCGAACGACTGCACCATCCAATCGTGGTATGGAAGCCACGGCTCGAAGAACACCGCCAGCAGCAGCCCCAACAAGAACAGGGGCGTCGCCTGGCGGAACATCGACTCGAACTTCGCGACGTTTTGATTCACGGCGTTTCGGGCTGGTTGCGGGTCAAGCTCGCTGCGGACTCGGCTCGGTTAGCCGAGCACCTTCTTCATGGTTGCGCCAAGCACAGACGGCGTGTCACAAACGTGCACGCCGGCCTTGGCCATCGCGGCCTTCTTGTCAGCGGCCGTGCCCTTGCCACCACTGATGATGGCGCCGGCGTGGCCCATGCGCTTGCCGGGAGGCGCGGTCGCACCGGCGATGAAACCGACGACCGGCTTCTTCACGTATTCGGTGATGAACTCGCAGGCTTCCTCTTCAGCGGTGCCGCCGATCTCACCAATCATGATGATGCCGTCGGTGTCCGCGTCGTCCTGGAACAGCTTCAAGCACTCGACGAAGTCGAGGCCCTTGATCGGGTCGCCACCGATTCCGATACAGGTGGACTGGCCCATGTCGTTCGACGTGACCTGCCAAACCGCTTCGTAGGTCAGCGTGCCGCTGCGCGACACGATACCGACGCGGCCAGGCTTGTGGATGTAGGCCGGCATGATGCCAATCTTGCACCCCGTCGTGTCGGTGACTGGCGTGATGATGCCGGGGCAGTTCGGGCCGAGCAGCAACGTCTCGCTGCCCTTCATGAAGTCCTTGACGAACGCCATGTCGGCGACCGGAATGCCTTCGGTGATCGTGACCGCGAGGTCAAGTTCGGCATCGACCGCTTCGCAGATCGCGTCGGCCGTGAATGCGGCCGGCACGTAGATCATCGAGACCGTGGCGCCAGTGGCTTCCTTGGCTTCGCGCACGGTGTCAAACACCGGCACGCCATCGATGACCTGACCGCCCTTGCCGGGGGTCACGCCGGCTACGAGCTTGGTGCCGTAGTCGAGCGAGTTCTTACTGTGGAAGAGACCTGCTGCGCCGGTAAAGCCCTGGCAGAGGATCTTGGTATCGCCGTTGACGAGAACGCTCATTGGTTGTGTTCCTTTAGTATCTCGTGGGGTTAGGCGATCGCCTTGACGATCTTCTCGGCGGCTTCGTCAAGCGACGACGCCGTCTGCAAGTTGAGGCCCGCTTCATCGAGTAGCTTGCGGCCAAGCTCGACGTTCGTGCCTTCCAAGCGCACCACGAGTGGCAGCGACAAGCCGGTTTCTTTAGCAGCCGCGATGACACCTTCGGCGATCGTGTCGCACTTCATGATGCCGCCGAAGATGTTGACCAGCAGGCCCTTCACGTTCTTGTCCGACAACAGGATCTTGAACGCGTTGGTGACCTGTTCCTTGTTGGCGCCGCCACCGACATCCAAGAAGTTGGCCGGGCTGCCGCCCTTGAGTTGGATCACGTCCATGGTTGACATCGCGAGGCCCGCGCCGTTGACCATGCAGCCGATGTTGCCATCGAGTGCGATGTAGCTGAGATCGTGCTTCTTGGCTTCGATCTCCTTGGGGTCCTCCTCGTTGAGGTCGCGCAGCGCCAGCACTTCTGGGTGACGGAACAGGGCGTTGCTGTCGAAGCCCATCTTTGCGTCGAGTGCGATGACCTCGCCACCCTTGGTGACGATCATGGGGTTGATCTCGGCGAGTGAGCAATCGGTTGCCATGAACGCCTTGACCAACGAAGCGACCAGCTTGGCACCGGCCTTCGCATGCGCACCGGACAGGCCTAGGTGCTTGGCAATCGCACGACCCTGGAACGGCATCAAGCCCTTGACCGGATGCACGCGATGACGAGCGATCGCTTCCGGGCGCTCTTCCGCGAGTTCTTCGATATCAACACCACCTTCGGCAGCGGCGATCACGACCGGCGCCTGCGCGGCGCGGTCCATGACGACGGCGAGGTAGAGTTCGCGCTCGATGTCACTGCCGGCTTCGACGTAGAGCTGCTTGACGACTCGACCCTCGGGGCCGGTCTGGTGCGTAACCAGCGTCTTGCCGATCAGCTCTTCGGCCACTGCCTTGGCTTCATCTGCGGAGCGAACCAGCTTGACGCCGCCGGCCTTGCCGCGGCCACCTGCATGGATCTGCGCTTTGACGACAGCGAGTGGCTCGCCGAGGGTTTCAAACGCCTTGTGGACTTCGGCAGCGGTTGTGCAAGGGATGCCCTTGCTGACCGGCACGCCGAACTTCGCCAACAGCTGCTTGGCTTGATACTCGTGGATGTTCATGGCTTCGGAGGGCAAGCACGGTAGCGACGCGCCCCGGCCGAGTCGATTGCGCATCTGGGAGTTTCGCGAGCTGGCCCTCTGTGCCCGCCGGATTCCGGCCGCGATCAGGGAGCTCCCGGCCTGAAATCGGGCCCTTCCCCCGCGGGGCAGCCACCGGGGCAGCCACCGCCCACTGGCCACCAGAAGCCCCCGCAAACGCCAAACGGCCAGCTGCATCCTAAGATGCAGCCGGCCGTCTGGCGGTTAGGCGAGCGCCTTACCGATCAGCGGGTGACCGGCAGTTCGATACGAACCCCAGTCGAACCGTTGTTCGAAGCAAACAGCTCGTCGATTTCCTTGATGACGTTGCGGTTCTCGGTGCCGTCGACCGGCTCACCAGTGAAGGCAATGTCATTCTCGAGCATGCGCTGGGCCACATCGAGGCGCTTGCGCACACCGGTGATGACTTCCTTCGCCTGGCTCAGAGCCGTGCTATCGAGATCGAAGCGATCGCTCGAGGCGGCCATGGCCTCCACTTGCATCTGCTGCGTCTTGAGAGCGCGCACCTGGTCTTGCAGTGCGGCACGCTCGTAGCGAACGGCGGTCAGGCGTTCCTTGGCAGCTTCTACCGCACGCGCTTGGCGATCGATCAGCTTGCGCTTGGACTTGAGGATGGCGAGGTTGTTGACGTACGAGTCCTTGGTGCGACCAAGGTCCGCGTTGACGCGGCGGCGAGCACCGTAGTCCGCGGCGAGACGAACGCCATCTGGGGTGTTTTCGCGCAGCAGCGCGGCACCAAGCTTCAGCTTCTTTTCCTCGGCCGTCACCACCTTCTCGAGGTGCTGGACGGAATCCTGCAGCGAGCTCAGGTCGACCTCGGCGCGAGCCAGGTCCAACTTGCACTTGTTGATCTGTGGGTCAATCTGGCGGATCAGGTTGTCCGCTCGCTTGAGCTCGATCTCGACTGGGATCTGCTCCGTCACGCTTTCACGCACCGAAGTAGCAACCGAGCCAACGTAACTGGGGAAGTCGGTGCCAAGGAACAGGAAGCCCGCCCCACCGAGCACCGCGCTGCCAATGAGCAGCATCTTGAAGGTCTTGCGAATCATGTCGTTATTCCGTTAGTAGGAAGGCCAGGAGCTCTCAACTGGCTCCAACCCCACCTGCGAACCGACTCGCCGACTATTTGGCGCACGTTCTAGATTCTTCGCCGGATTCGGGCCCGGATCGACGGCGCCGGGCGTGAGTTCAGGAACCACGCCCGATCTTCAGGCACCGGCGGCGTGCGAAGTTGCCCCATGCCCGTGGCTAGGGCCCCGTGGCAAGACACCCCGTGAATCAGCACCCAGTGGCTCAGCACATAGTGGCTCAGCACCTCGGGCGGCTCAGCACACAGTGGCTCAGCACCTCGGGCCCAGGCGCAACCGGTCGCCAGCAATCCTACCGCTTCGCCTTCTTCAACTCTGCCACGGTCGAGCGCAGCAGACGGTCCTTCATGTCCGTTAGCACGGGCAACTTGGCGTCGTCATCCCGTGCTTTCAAGTCATCGACGGTGGCGTTGCAATACGGGCATTCGCTGTCCTGCAGGTGAAATGCCACAAACTCGGCGGCACCGCCCTCCAAGCCACCCTGCAGCCAACTTTGCAGCACGTGCGGGTGTGGACAGGAAATACGTTCGCTGCGCCAAACCGTCGCAACGGTGAAGGCGAGCTTCGCATCGAGCTCCGCTTGCTTGGGATCTTCTGGTTCGCTCATCGTGACCCCGGGCTCCAAAGGCCTAAGAACAGGGAATGGTTCGGATCGTGTTGCCGGGCCATGCCGCGCAGCCGCTCGACCGCGCGGAACTTGATGCCGGCCACCGCCTTCTCATCGGAAATGCCGAAGCGCGCCGCTGCGTCCTTGTTGCGGCCGCCGATGACGAACAGGTATTCGAGCACCATCAGCTTCTGGAACTCACCAGCCGACCAGAGTTCGGCAACGTGCTCGCGCAGGATCTGCCCGAGCACCCTGCGCTGCCGCGATTCGTCCTCGGCCTTGACGACCCGCTCCTTTGGCAACGGCGCCTTATCCGGCGCGAGGTTCTCGAGCCAGACCTGGCTCTTGTCGCTATCGCCGTCCGGCTTCGACGGCATCAACGTCAGCTTGTGCTTCCGGTAATGGTCGATGACGCGGTTCTTCGCGATCCCGAACAAGAACTGGTCAAGCGTGTAGATCGGATCGAAGCCGGCAATGCCGCGCAGCGCTCCGAGGAACACATCCTGAGTCAGGTCTTCCGCGGTCTGATGGTCACCGACGTAGCGCTTCACGTAGAAGTAAACGCGGCGATAATAGTCCTCTTGCAGCTCTGCCCAGGCGGTCTCATCCATCGCCTGCAGAGTGCCTATGTCGTGCACTTGTTCGCTCATAGCCGCGAACATGGTAGCAGCGACGGGCCGCGACTGCTCGCGCCCTCGCCGCAAGGATCGAATTGCATCAGGCCAGCAGCGAAATCAGGCCGCCACCATCGTGAACACCGTCACGAGCACCAGCACGATCAGCGCGACTACCAGCAGCACCCCAATCAGGCGAGCGGCGAGGCTCAGCAGGCGGAACGGCAGGCGCAACAGCCAGACAAAGCCATGGCTGGCAAAGATACTGACCGCCTTGATTGGCAGCAGCGCAAGCCGCACGGCGGCCTCGATCAGCGAGAACAGGACCCGCACAAAGAAGGCCACGATGCCAGTCGATCGCCCAGCTTCTTGGAACGGCATGCCCATCGAGTCGACCGGACCGGCGCCCGAGGGGATCGGCGGCGGCTCGATGGACGCAGGTGGCGAAGCTGCCAGACGCGGCGGTGGCGGTGGCGGCGCTGCTGGACGCGGCGGCGCGGCGCAGCGTTCGACACCCGGATCAACAGCGGCTTCGGCACTGCCATCGAACATCATCATGCTTTCGCCGAGAGCGACCGGCGCCTGCAATGCGCGCAACAAATCCGCAGCCGACTGAAAGCGATCCTCTGGTTGCTTCTCGAGACAGCGGAGAATGATCTCGCGGTCACCAGCCAACGCGCCGGCGGGGAACTCCGGCTGGGCCGTCTCGTGCTTGCGCAGCACTTCCCATTCGGAATCGCCGCGGAACGGCACTTCCCCGTAGAGGCACTCGTAGAGCAGAATGCCGAGCGAATAGACGTCGCTGCGAGCATCGCCACGACGCTGCAGCATCTCTGGCGCCATGTAGTACGGCGTGCCACGACCAAAGCTCAACGAGTTGCGCGACGCCGAGACGAGCTTGCTGAGACCGTAGTCCCCCACACGCGCGACATCGCCCTTGATGAAGATATTGGCCGGCTTGAGATCGAAGTGAACCAGCGAATGGTCGTGCAGCGCCTGCACACCGCGCGCGGCTTGCACGAAGATGTGCAAGGCGTCCTCGCGGGACATGTCGCCCTGCGCCAGACGCTTCTGCAGTGTGCCGTCGCCGGCGTAACTCATCACCAGGTAGGGGATGCCATCGACCGTGCCCTTGTCTTCGATCGACACCAGGTTTGGATGATCGATCTGGGCGAAGAACGACACGTTGTCGATCTCGCGCATGACCGCGTCACGCACCGAATCGTCGTCGACCTTGAGGAACTTGATCGCGTAGTCCTTGCCGATCGATTCCTTCCGCGCCTTGAAAACAAGACCGAACATGCCACCGCCAAGCTTGTTGACGATTTCAAATCCGCTCAGGTATCCGGGCTTGCGATAGCTGCGATAGAACGCTTCCCAGTCGACCCGAACAGGATCCGGGGACTCGGCGTCGATGCGTTGGGCCTCCATTGGTCGAGTCATCATGCTACACCAGGAAAAGGGCTGCCGGCATCAGAAGCCCACCAAGGACTCCAATCGCACGGAGACGACCCGTCATGTAGCCACGGGACAGGCGATCCAGCCACCCCAACAACAGGGCCAAAAACACCCAACCAGCGGCGATGCCACCGGCCTTGACGGCGGTAGTGCGCTCGAGCCGATTTAGCTCAGCCCGCAAACGCCTCTCGCCATGCTGGACCAGGTCTTTGTTCTCGGCGATCCACAACGTGGTCTGGTAGCTGTTGCCGAACTCGTGAATCCGCTCCTTGTCATCGCGATCCACTTGCTGGACCAGACGCTGCATCGGCAGGTCCCCGAGCCAGCGGCGAACGGTGTTGTCGGTCAGCGCCTGCGGCATCCAGAACGGACTTTGGCGAGCAGCAGCCCTCTTGGCGCGTTCTTCCCAAAGCGAACGGATGTGCTGGTCAACTCGCAATTCGGCCGACGCCAACGCGTCCGCAGGGCTCAATTCCGTGTCCCCGCGAACCTCGACTGCCGACGCCATGGAGACCTGGGGCTCCTGTTGAGTTGGGCAGGCGATCAGGGTCGACAATAACAATGCGAGCATGGGGCACCTCTTTTGGACTGAGCCGAGCTACGCAGAGACCCCGAAAGTATTCGGTGTTTGCCAGATCCTTGGGAACGCGGCGTAGCGCAATGCCAGAGGCCCGGGCAGACCTGTGGGCAGCAACGCGTTACGGCATCGCCTGCCACGGCATCAGCAGGAACGTGATGCCGCACGCCTCGATGACCTGGCCAGCGGCTACCGGGTGCTCCCCCTTGAAGACCGTGCCATCTATCGAGCCACCCTGCTCACAGAAGATCCGCATTTGGCCGCTGTTGCTGGCGAAGAGTTCCACCTCGCCCGTCGCCTTGGCGACCGTGACGTGCACATCGCGCCCCGGCCCGATCAAGATGCGGCCATCGCGGCCTCGATCCTTCATCAGCAGGATCCGGTCCGTGCCCGCGACCTGGAAACCACTTTGCAG
>CAXBFC010000322.1:0-9564 GCA_963974725.1 uncultured bacterium
CTGTGGCGGATAGCGACAGCGAGAACGCTGCGCTGGGATCAAGTCCTGCTGGCCATTGCGGCAGCGTTGGCAAGAACTCGGTGCACAGCCAGGCAATTGCCGGAACGTTCTTGCGGTGTTCGCTGGCCGCGATTGCGGCGTGCAGCTGTGGTTCTGCAGAGCCAAGTGACGCAACCGCGAACGATGTGCTGGTCGTTTGCGGAATAGCCGTTGGTGTGGCTCGCGATTGGCCCACGAGTATCGACGCCAAAAGAATCGGCACCAGGAGATCTGGCGCCAAGAAATTCGGCACCGGTAGGCAGGCTGCGATGCCAGCCCGCCAGCCCGTGCGCTTAGCGGAAGAGCTCATCCTCGGGGTTTCCTTCTGCCGGCACGGTCGCTTCTTCATCGTCTTCCCAGCCGGCCGTGTCGAACTCTTCTTGGTCGTCGGCTTGCTCATCTTCGTCGAAGGCTGCTTCGCTGAACTCGGCGTCTTCGTCGTAGTCTTCTTCGGCTTCGTCGTCGTAGTCGTCGTCGTACTCGTCGTCGTATTCCTCGTCCTGCTCGTCGAGATATTCGTCCGACGGCTGCACCATGGCGGCGACGCTGAGGGCGTCTTCATCGTGGCTGCGGCGGCGAGCGGTGCGGCGCACCATCCACAGCAGCAAGATCAGCACGATAGGTGCCGAGCCAACCAGCGCTTGTTGGGTCGGCACGAGACTGTTCCACCACGTGACCGAACGTGCCCACAGCGCCTTGGCGTTGCTGGTTGCCCGTTCGACGTTGTCCTTCGGCGGTGCCTTGCCGTCGTGCCGGATCTGGGCGATCGCCACTTCGATCAGCGGCCGCAGTTCGTTGCTCTCGCTGCCGAGGCGCCCTTCCAGCGCGGTCAACGCGCTCTTGCTGTCCAGCTCCGTCAGTCGCGTGATCGCGTACCGGCGCAGCATGGTCTCGCTATGTTCTAGAACGGCGACGAGCACGGTGGTCTCGTCCTTGGTTTCGAGCTTCGGCGATAGCGTCTGGAACGCGTAGGTTAGCGCTTCGCCGGTTCCGACGGCCTGGCCATCGTTGACCGCCGTAGACATGCGCAGCAGGTGTTGGCTGGCGCCGAGGTCCGTCAGCGTCAGCAGCGCCGCTTGCACGTCGGTCGCTGGTTCGCTGCTGTCGAGCTTGCTGGAGGTGCCGATCAATTCGATCAGTGGCTCGATCGACGTCGGGCGGCGCAGCTTGCCTAGCAGCTGTACCGCGACGGTGCGCACGCGGCGGTCGGAGTCGTCAAGTGCTTCGATCGCCAACTGGGTCGACGTTACGTCAGCGGCGACGCGAATCGCTTGCAGCGCCTGCAGTCGTGCCTCGGCGTGGGGGCTGCTGGTGACGATCTCGGCGAGCGCTGCGCGATGAATCGAGTTGTCGCTGTTGCCAAGTAGCCAGGCGGCTCGGGCTGCGACCTCGGCGTTTGTGCCCATCGTCAGTTCGGTTAGAGCCGTGGCGTCGGCTTCTCCGCCAGCCTCTTCCAGTGCTCTAAGAACCTTGCGAGGGTCCTGAGGGTCCTGAGCATCGGGTCGATGCGGGGTTTGATCCGGACTGTTCGCCTGTTCCGCAGGGGGGTCACCCTGTGTCGCAGCGGACGCTGTCGCCGCTGGGGCGGTAGCCGCCGGCGGGGAAGGCACCGCGGGTTGAGCCGCGGTAGCGTTTCCGGTCGTGTTTGGTTCTTGCGCTGAAATCAGCGACAGCAGGCAGAGATCGATTAGGCCCATCAGCATCCTCACTAGGCGACTCTCATCGGCAGTGCACGGGGTATGGCTGCAGTCAGTTCCTGATCAAGCCGCGTGGCAGTGCGGTCCGATAATGAGACTGGAGAGATGCCAAGCGCATTGAATATGACAAATGGCCGCCGTCCGCGCCCTCGGATGGTGGTCAACACGAAACGGCTACTGGTTCGAAACGGAAGTTTCTTACTGGGAATCTATGTGTTCACGCTGCTTGTGGGGGGGAATTCTTCGCTCGGCATCTTGCTGGTTTCTACGGCATTCGTGGCAATGGGCCTCGAACGCTGGGGCATGCGAGGGGAGGCCGCCCAGTCGCTCGAGGTTGTTGCTTCCGCGGCCCAGGTCGAAGGTCAGCGCGATGCGATCGCCCAGGTGATGTCGCTAGAACTTGCCTACGAGCGCTCGCGATCAGTGCTCGAAGCGCTGGGCGAAGGCGTGCTGGTTGTCGATGAGGGCGGCGAGATCGTATTGGCAAATCCTGCTGCGCGCATTGCGATGGCGGTGCCGACACGCGAGTCGGTTGGGCGCTTGCTGTGGGAGGCACTGTCGCCAGAGCTTGCCGCTCGGGCGCGCGATGCCTTCGAGGCGATTCGAGAACGCACCGATCACGACGAAGAACTGCCGTCGATTCGCTATTCGGGCATTCCGTGCTTCGATCGCGTCTTTGACCTGACCGCTGTGCAGGCGACGTCTCGACGTACCGGCACGGATTTCGGCACTGTGCTCTTGCTGGTCGACAGCACACGCACCCACGAGCTGCAACGCATCAAGGATCGCTTCCTGTCCAATGTGTCGCACGAACTCCGCACGCCGTTGACCAACATTTGTGCCTACTCTGAGATCCTGGCCAATATGACGCCGGGGGATGCCGACGAGTGGACGGATTTCGTCCGCATCATCAACGACGAAGGTGTCGAACTCAGCGACCTGGTCGATGGCATGTTCGACTTCTTGCAGCTGGAAAGTGGCGAGGCAGTGTTCCACAACGAATCACTCGACGGTGCGGAGGTCGTGGCGGAGGTTGTCGAAGCACGCAAGTCCAGGGCGGCGCCGCGTGGCATTACCGTCGAGTTCTCGGCGCAGTCGTCGGCTCCGAGGTTGTTTGCCGATCGCAATCGCCTGAAGCAAGTCACGCGC
Source organism: uncultured bacterium (assembly GCA_963974725.1). Lineage (GTDB taxonomy): Bacteria > Planctomycetota > UBA1135 > UBA1135 > UBA2386. The sequence continues at coordinate 2,886 of CAXBFC010000322.1, forward strand.
CATCTGCTGGACAATGCCGTCAAGTTCTCCCCAGACAACAGCAGGGTGCTGGCCACCGTCAGCGGTCGTGAAGAAGGTTGGGAACTGCGCATCGAAGATACCGGGCCCGGCGTTCCGGTCGATGAACGCGACGCGGTCTTCGAAAAGTTCAACCAGTTGTCGGATCAACTCACTGAGAAGCCCTCGGGAACTGGTATCGGGCTCGCAACCAGTCGCGCAATCGTGGCGCGCTTTGGCGGGCTGATCTGGTGTGAGGATTCGGAGATGGGCGGCGCCAGCTTCGTAGTGCTGTTGCCAGCCGAAGGCCAGGCGAAGCTCGCCGGCTTTGCCGCTGGCACAGGTGCCGGCGGCGGGTTCTAGCCCAACGCCTCCGCACGGAACCGCGGCGCTCTCGGGCTACGTAACGCGTCGGCACGGTGTCGGCGCAACTACTTGACCGCTGGGCTACCTGGCTGTCAGTGCTACTCGGCTGTCAGTAACTATTCGGCTGTTAGGGCTTCGACGACCGGCGTCAGCGACTTCATGCCCGCCTTCTTGCCAAGCGCCAACGCTTCGTCGCGCGGTAGCTTGTCGATCCAGAACGCCTTCAGTGCGAACATCGCCCCGACGCGATTGCTGCTGCCGCAGCTGACCAGCGTCTTGCCGGTTGTTTCCTTGGCCATCAACTTGGCGAACGCATCGACGTTCTCGCGAGTCAGCCCGTCCTTGCCGGCGATCTCAAGGCGAACGAACTCGACGCCGCTGTCCTTGGCGCGCGCTTCTTCCCAGCCCGTGCCCTTCTCTTTGGCCAGGCGAAGGTGCACCACGCGCGAGACGCCGGCAGCCTTGAGGGTGTCGAATTGCGCTTCGGTTGGTTGGCCAGAGCACAGCACGTTGTCGAGCGGGGCGGATTGCTTGATGAGCGCGAGCTTGACGGCTTCGCCGGGGTTCTTGGCAGCGGGGGTCTCGGAATTGCCGCAGCTGGTCAGGGCGCAGCTGAGCAAGCCAGCGAGCAGATACATGGGGAGGGTCGTTCGTGTCATGCGCATATCGTTACCAGATGCACCGCTGGGAAAGAATCGCAGTTGTTGCGTGGCAGCAGGTCCGCCATCGTTTGGTCATGAGCCGAGCCGTATCTAGATGGTCATTGTTGCTGCTGTTGGGTGCTGCGCCACTGTGCGCACAGCAGAGTGACTGGTTGTTGGATCCGTCGCCGTATCGCGCCGAGCTGCACGAAGAAGGCAAGCAGATCGTGCTTGAGAACGGCTTGTTGCGACTGCGCATCCAGCAGAGCCCATTGGCGCTGGTTGGCATCGAGCAACTGACGTCCGGTCAACAGCTGTTGCGCGCGGCAGCTCCCCTCGGCGAGTTCACCCTCAACGGCAAGATCGTGCGCATCGGTGGCTTGAGCAAGCAACCGAACCACGCGTTCTTGCTGCCCGAGTGGCTGGACGACATGCCGGCGGATCCGCTGGCGATCGCGGCCCCAGCCGTATTGGCCGACACCGGCAACATCGAAGAACGGTTTGGCTGGCGGCGGGTGCGGCATTCGAGCCAGCTCGCCAACTGGCCGCCTCCTGGCAAGCATCTGTGCTGGCGGGTGGATGCCGGGGACTACGAGGTTTCGGTGCACCTCGAGCTATACGACGGCGTGCCTCTCTTCGGCCATTGGCTGGAGCTGCGCAACAAAGGGGACGAGGCGATCGAGGTTGATTCGTTCACGTCGCTGCGCCTGCCGATCGTCGAAGCGGAATCGCGCGTCGAACCCCAGCGAAGCGGCGTGCACTTGCCGAACCTCTATGTCGAAACCGACTACAGCTTCCACGCGATGAGCGGCGCCGATGGCAGTTCTCACTGTGTGCGGTGGTTGCCGGATCCGGAGTTCGGCACGCAAGTCAACTACCGCAAAGAGACGCTGTGTTTGCTCGAAGTCAAACCCGACGTCGGCCCGGCGCAGACGGTCGCCAAGGACAAGACGTTCACGACGTTCCGCACGTTTGTATTGGCGCCGGATAGCGAAGACCGCGAACGCCAATCGATGGCCCAGCGGCGCATGTATCGCACGCTGGCCCCGTGGAGCACCGAGAACCCTTTGATGATGCACGTGCGCAGCGCGCAGCCGGACAAGGTGCGGGCCGCGATCGATCAGTGCCAGGCGGTTGGGTTCGAGATGGTCATCCTGACGTTCGGCAGTGGCTTCAACATCGAGGACGACAGCCAGGAGAACCTCGATCAGTGGCGAGACATGGCCAAGTATGCGCACGAGCGCGGCATCCAGATCGGTGGCTATTCGCTGCTCAGCAGCCGCAGGGTCAAGCCGGACACCGACAACTGCATCAACAAGGAGACGGGGAAACCCGGCGGCCAGGTCTTTGGCCATGCGCCGGCGTTGGCGAGTGCGTGGGGGCAGAACTACTTCAAGAAACTCTATCGCTTCTATGAGTACACCGACTTCGACTTGCTTGAGCACGATGGCAGCTACCCGGGCGATCACGACGCGATGGCGCGACCGCCGTTGCAGAAGGGCTATGAGGATTCACGCTGGGTGCAGTTCGGCATCATCCGCGACTTCTATCAATGGTGTCGGGCGCGCGGCATCTACCTGAACGTGCCGGACTGGTACTTCCTGCAAGGCAGCAACAAGACCGGCATGGGCTATCGCGAAACCAACTGGTCGCTACCGCGTGGGCAGCAGGTTATCCACGCGCGCCAGAATCTGTTCGATGGCACGCGCGAGAAGAACGCCGCGATGGGGTGGATGTTCGTGCCGTTGACGCAGTACCACGGTGGTGGCGCTGCGGCGACGATCGAACCGCTCAAGGACCATATCGACCACTACCGCCGCATGTTGACCAGCAACCTCGGCTTTGGCGCACAGGCGTGCTGGCGCGGCCCGCGCCTGTTTGATGGCGACGCAACCCGCGACCTCGTGCAGCAGCAAGTCGCATGGTTCAAGCAGTATCGAACCATCCTCGAGAGCGATGTGATCCACTCGAGTTCGCGCCGCGCCGATGGCCAGTCGCTCGATTGGGTGCTGCACGCGAGCCCGGCCAGCGATCCGCCCGGCATGTTGCTCGTCTACAACCCCACCGCTCGGCCGCTGCAGAAGGTCATCCCGCTCAACCTCTATTACACCGGGTTGGCCGGGCCGGCGGCGGCGGTCGATCAGCACGGCAACGTCTACGAGCTGCGGTTCGATCGCCGCTGCCACAGTGCCCTCGAAGTCGACGTGCCCGCCGGCGAATCAGTCTGGTTTACGATTCGTTAGCCCATTCCATGCGCCGGGTAGCGCCGGAATCGGCTTGCTAGACCCGACTGAGGGGTGGCTTGCGGATGCGGGCGGTGCCATTCTGTGGCCATGAGCAGCCGCGACTTCATCAACCAAGAGAGCGCCTTTGGGGCGCACAACTATCACCCACTCAACGTCGTCATCGAGCGCGCCAAGGGCGTTTGGGTGTGGGATGTAGAAGGCAAGAAGTACATGGACTGCCTGGCGGCCTACTCGGCCGTCAACCAGGGCCACTGCCATCCGAAGATCATCGAGACGCTCAAGCAGCAGGCGGAGAAGTGCACGCTGACGTCGCGCGCGTTCTACAACGACCAGCTCGGCCCGTTCTATCAGCAGCTGAGTGAACTGCTCGGCTATGAGAAGGTGCTGCCGATGAACACCGGTGCCGAAGCGGTTGAGACCGCGATCAAGGCGGCTCGTCGGTGGGGCTATCGCATCAAGGGCATCGCCGATGGCCAGGCCGAGATCCTGGTGTTCGACGGCAACTTCCACGGCCGCACGACGACGGTGGTCGGGTTCTCCAGTGACGAGGCCTACCAGGCGGACTTCGGTCCGTTTACCCCCGGCTTCAAGATCGTGCCCTACGGCGACCTCGCTGCCGTCGAAGCCGCGATGAACGGCAACGTCTGCGCGATGTTGATCGAGCCGATCCAAGGCGAGGCCGGCATCATCATGCCGCCGGCTGGCTACCTGCAGGCGCTGCGGAAGCTTGCCGACAAGCACAACTGTCTGCTGATCAGTGATGAGATCCAGGCGGGTCTCGGCCGCACTGGCAAGATGCTGTGCTGCCAGCACGAGAACGTGCGTCCGGACCTGGTGATCCTCGGCAAGGCTCTGTCCGGCGGTGTCTACCCGGTGTCGGCGGTGGTTGGCGACGACAAGGTCTTGAGCGTGTTCGAGCCGGGCAGCCACGGTTCGACCTACGGCGGCAACCCGCTTGGCGCCGCGGTCGCGCGCACGGCACTGTCCGTGCTGGTCGACGAAGGCATGGTCGAGAACTCGCGCGAGCTCGGGGCGTACGCGCTCGAGCGCCTGCGCAAGCTCAACTCCCCACACATCAAGGACGTGCGCGGCCTCGGCCTGTGGATCGGCATCGAAGTGCACGAGGCGACCGGCGGTGCCCGGCCGTTCTGTGAGGCGCTCCGGGACCTCGGCATGCTGTGCAAGGAGACCCACGACTACGTGATCCGCTTCGCCCCGCCGTTGATGATCAGCAAGGAAGATCTCGACTGGGCCCTGGCACAGCTGGAAGCGGTGCTCTCCGGGCCAGTTCCTGCAGCGAAGTAGAGGCTCCCGCAGCGCGGGGAGGTTGCCGCAGGCGAGCAGGCTCCCCCAGGGAAGGCGCTGCTGCGAAGTAGGCGCTGCAGCGAAGTAGGCGCTGCTGCCAGGTGGCCCCAGGTCGGTTCGCTCGGGCCACAAAAAAACACCTGGTCACGCCCTGGGGGCGCAGCAGGTGTTTTGCATTCCTACCCAGGTTGCACCCGGGTGCGCGCTTGCGGGCGCGACTTGCGGATGGGGGCTACTTGGCCGGCAGGATGTGCTGGCTGACGAGCTTCGTCATCTCGAACATGGTGACGCACTCCTTGCCACCAAAGACGGCCTTGAGGGCGTCGTCGGCGAGGATGTTGGTCCGCTTGTTCGGGTCTTGCAGGTCCTTGCCCTTGATGTAGTCCCAGAGCTTCTTGGTGATTTCGCTGCGCGGAATCGGGTCCGAGCCGACGATGACGGCAAGCAACTCGTCCGGCTGTACGGGCTTCATCAGGGCCGGGTTGGGCTTGCGCTTCTTCTTCTCGGGTTGTTCTTCAGTGCTCATGGAGATTCGAGGTGGTTTGGGAGAGTTTGGGTGGGGGTTGCCCAGTGCTGTAGGCCGAGGGGGCGCAGTCGGACCGGGTGTGATCTACCGATGATGGCACTCCACGGCTTCTGCACAAGCGGGAAGGTCATGTCCTGACGCAATTACGGTCCGGCCGTAGTTGTTCGGCGGACCGCTCTTGCCGCCCCGGGGCTGCCCCGGTAGCGCCGCTTGTATGGGAGGAACGAAACTCCGGCCGGGCTGTCATGATGGGACGATGCGTGCCTTTCTCGCTCTGATTGTCTCGACGCTTTCTGTCGCTGCCGCTGCCCAAGACCCCTCGCCGGCGCTCTGGTATCGCCAACCCGCCAAGAACTGGAATCAGGCCCTGCCGGTCGGCAACGGCCATCTGGGGGCGATGGTGTTCGGTGGCACAGCTGCCGAACGCATCCAATGCAACGTCGATTCGCTGTGGGCTGGCGCGCCCGTCAACCGGGACCGCGTCGGCGCGAAGGCCCACCTGGCGAAGGCCCGGGAACTGTTGTTTGCCGGCAAGTACCGGGAGGCCGAGCAGCTGGTGCAGAAGCAGTTCATGTCGAAGCGGTGGATCCGAAGCCACCAAACCCTGGGCGACATCGATTTTTTGTTCCCGGGCCATGAGCAGGCGACCAACTACCGGCGCGTGCTCGACTTGCGCGACGGCATCGTCAAGGTGACCTACCAGGTCGGCGACACGACGTTCACCCGGGAGGTGTTCGCGCAGGCCCAGAACGACGTGATCGTGGTGCATCTGACGGCGGACAAGCCCGGTGCGGTGACCGTGCAAGCCGGCATGAAGCGCGAGGGGCCGGTCGAGGTCAAGGTCGACGGCATGGCCTTGTCGATGGAGGGGCGCGCCAACGCCGGCAAGCAGCACGAGGGCACGTCGTTCGCGTCGGTGCTGTGGATGATGCACGACGGCGGCAAGTTGCTGCCGGCGACTGGCAACGAAGCGGTGCTGCACATCGAAAACGCCAACGAGGTGACGTTCTTGTTGGCCGCGGCGACCGACTTCGAGGCGATGCGCTCGGGCAAGCAGAGCGACCTCAGTCCACGGCTTGACGCGTTGCTGGACATCTCGCTGGCTGAGGCGATTGGCATCGCGCATCTGCGCCGTCGCCAGGTCAGCGAACACCGTAGTTGGTTTGATCGCGTGGCCCTGGATGTCGGTGGGCATGAAAAGCGGCAGTTGCCAACCGACCAACGCCTGGCGCTCGTCAAGAAGGGCGAGTCGGATCCGGACTTGCTGGCGACCTACTTCCAGTTCGGTCGCTACTTGTTGATTGGCAGCAGTCGCCCCGGAACGCTGCCGGCCAACCTGCAGGGCATTTGGAACCAGCACATCGATGCACCGTGGAACGCCGACTACCACACCAACATCAACCTGCAGATGAACTACTGGCCGGCGGAGACGTGCAACTTGTCCGAACTGCACGATCCGTTGATCAAGTTCACCGAATCGTTGGTGCCCGCTGGTCGCAACACCGCGAGGGAACTCTACGACTGCCGTGGTTTTGTCGCGCACCACACCAGCGATGCGTGGGCGTTCACCTCGCCGATCGGGAGCACGAACTACGGCA
>CAXBFC010000323.1:0-9496 GCA_963974725.1 uncultured bacterium
ATCCCCGTGTGGTCCCATGACGGGATCATCTGCACCGGCGAGACCTACAAAGACAAGGTGAAGTTGACCTTCGCGAAGGGAGCTTCGTTGCACGATCCGGGCAAACTCTTCAATTCGAGCTTGGAGGGGAACATGCGGCGCGCGATCGATATCCATGAGGGTGAGAAGGTGAACGCACGCGCGTTCAAGGCGCTGATTCGTGCGGCTGCCGACTTCAATGTGGCCCTCGCCAAGACCAAGACCAAGACCAAGACCAAGACGAAGCCCAAGCGAGCGAAGTAGGCGACATGTGTGGTGTCGACGATTGTGCCGCCGCCATCTCCATGTGCAGCTCAGGGATCGCTATGCACCAGTGCCATTCCGTAGGTAGGCTTTGCTGCCATGGTGAGAGACGATTGGGTGTTCGTTGGCGTGAAGCTCTTCGGAGTCTTTACCCTGTTCTGGGCGTGCGTCGAGATCGTTACTGGGCTCGAGGCGCTCTTCCGGTTCGATCTTCGGTACTGTGTTGCCTTGGCGCTGCGGCTGGTGATCGGTTGGCTGATGGCGCGCCGGACGCTGCGGGTGTGCCGGTGGCTTGGAGCGCTTGAAGCGCCGAAGTAGGTGCGCACCTGACTGGTGTCTGCGGCCGTTATTAGGCGCCTACGCCTAGGTGCGCTCCGCGCTGGTCAAGCGATCTGCTGCGTCAGCGCTGCTTCGCGCTCGCTGGCTTTGGGCCCGCTGGCTTTTTGGCTTTCACCCGCGGCCGCTGCGTCTCGTAAGCCTGCTTGTTCTGATCCTCAAACCTGCGATCGGTGAGGCTGAACAAGAACGCCACGACTTGGTCGACCTGGGTGTCACTGAGCCCAAGGATGATGATCTGTGGATCTTGCCACGTGTTGGGCGTGCCACCTTCGTTGTAGTGGTCGACCACATCCCACAGCGTTTCCAGCGAACCGTCGTGCATGTAGGGCGCAGTCAAGGCGACGTTGCGTAGCGGCGCCGTACGGAACGCGCCGACTTGGTATTCGAGCTTCGTGACCAAGGCGCGGCCGAGTTCGCCGTACTTGCCAGTGACTTCGGACGCGTCAACGGATGGGTCGCGATCGGCGGCGCGCAGCTTGGGGAACGCTTCGCGGCCGAGGGCTTGATGGTCGTTGGTTTTGAAGCCGATGCCGACGTTGTGGAAGTTGCCGTCCGAGAACAGTGGTTCGCGCAGGTTTACCGGATGGCACGACGTGCAGTGCGTGCGGAACAGTTCGAAGCCCTTTTGCGCATCGGCTGAGATGGCGTCCTTCTTGCCGGCGCGAAAGGCGTCGAATGGCGAGTCCGCGAACACCAGCGTGCGTTGGAACGCGGCGAGGGCGCGCGCGATGTCTTCGAACTCTGGCGCGCGGCCGTAGGCGATCTCGAACAGTGCAACGTATTCGGGCACTTCCCGAACGCGGTCGACGACCGCCTGGCGGTTGGGCATGCCCATCTCGGTTGGGTTGAGCATGGGGCCCGCCGCCTGCTCTTCGAGCGTCTTGGCGCGTCCGTCCCAGAACAAGCTGCGCAGCAGCCCCGCGTTCATGACCGTCGGCGCGTTGCGCGCTGCCGTCTGGCCGTTGATCCCAATCGACTTGGCCCGCGCATCCGCGAATGCGTGCTTTGGATCGTGGCAGCTTGCGCAGGCAACCGTGCGGTCGCGCGACAGCCGCTTATCGAAGAACAGCAGCTGGCCCAGTCCGACGCGGGTGACATCTGGCTTGTTGCCCTTGGGAGCGATGCCGAAGCGGCTGCGGTAGTAACTCCACTGGTCCTTCTCGACGCCCGGCGGCGTTGCGAGCCAGCCGGCCTTCGGTTCGAGCCGGTTGAGGATGCGCAGCATCTCGGCGGTGCTCGTCGGCGCAATGGCTGCGGGTGCTTGTGCTGCCACCGACGTTGCCAAGAGAGCGCCGAGCCACCATGTGCGAACCATGGCACGAACTGTAGCCGGCGCCGAGTCGTCTGGCCACCTGGCTGGCTGGCATCGGCACGCCAGCGCGCGATGGCAGCGCCCCGCTAGCGTCGCGTCAGCAGGAACTTTCGCCCGCTGGCATTGGTCCAGGTCAGGTCGGTGCCCTTGCGGTGCAGCATCGTGCCGCCGCCTTCCGAGTAGAGCACGATCGCTGTGGTCTTTGAAACCGGCACGATCGGCAGGATGCGCGGGTCGCTACCGCGAACCTCCATGACGGGGTGCGCGCCAGTCGTGCGGAGGTCGACGTCACCGAGTTGTTTGGGCGCCTCGTAGGTTCCCGCCGCGTCGGCCCAAGCTTGCTTCACGCCTTGGGCACGTGCCAGGGTTCGCTGGTTGCGGCCGTTCTGCAGCGTCAGACCGTGCTCAGCAAACATCATCTCTTGGTTGCCCATTGCCGTTGCGAACCGGTTGTTCCCGAGCGGGATCAGTATGCGGCCACTTTGCCGTTCGCTGCCAGGACGAATGTCGTAGGCGCGCAGCAGTGTGCCAGATCGTTGCACGACGATCGTGCTCGCGCCGGCGGTGTAGATACCGCCGCATGCGTCGAGCTGTTCGGTCGTCAATACGGCTGGGGTGGTTACTGGTTTGTCGAACAACAGGGCGGCAGTGTCGTTGCTCAGTCGGATGATCGGAGCGAACGCGTAGTTGCTCAGCACGATGACACACGCGTCGTCGTCAACGAAGCGCAGGAAGTCGGCGACATAGCCGCTGTTGCCGCCGCTGTGCTGGATCGCCAGGTGGCCGTGGATCGGCCGGTTTGACCAACCGCAGGCGTAGAAGCCAGTCCTCGGCGTGAACATCGCGTGCCGCGTTGCTGGGTCGACCACGGTGTCCGTGTAGAGCGCGCGGTCCAGTCGGTAGAGGTCGCCGATTGTCGAAAAGAAGCCGCCGGCCGCCTGGATGCAGGACATATCTTGCCAGACCTTGTCCGGTGCGGCCGCCTTGCGGATGTAGCCGAAAGCTAGCCCTTCTCTGGGGCTGCCGTCGTCGAAGCCAGTCGACTGCATCTTGGCTGGGTCGAGCAGAGTGCGTTGCACACAAGCGCGAAACGTCTCGCCGCTTGCGGCTTCGATGACGGCGCCGACGAGTTCGAAGTTGAAGTTGCTGTAGGCGTACTGCGTTCCCGGTTGCTGCAGCAGGTTGTGCTTGGCGCAGTCCTTGGCCACGTCACGCCACAGTTCGAGTCCGCACAGGTTCTTTTGGAAGTGCACTCGCGACCAAATGATGGGGCACAGGTTGGGGATGCCGCTGGTGTGATCCAGCAAATCGTGCACGGTGACTCCGGGCCAGTTGGCCGGCCAGTCCGGTAGGTGCTTGGCGACGGGGTCCGTTAGCGCCAGTGTGCCATCTTGTACGAGACGCATCGCGGCGACCGCGGTCAGTGACTTGCTGACGGACATCAGCTTGAACTTCGTGTCGATCGTGTTCGGTGTTTTCTGGTCACGGTCAGCGAGGCCGTAAGCCTGTTCGACGAGGATCTTGCCGCCGCGTGCGATCAGCACCGTGCCGCTGAACATGCCCATCTCGACCAGAGGTTGGTAGTAGGCGTCGACGCGCTGCTTGAGTGTGCGTTCGAGTTCTGGCGCCTGCGCGATGGCACAGGTGGAGGCGATCAAGAGGCAGGTGACGCGGGCGAGGAATGGCATGGCGTGGCTTCGTTGGCGGTTTGCGACGTGTGTCGCCAATGGTAGTCGCAACGAATCTCCTTGGGGGGCGGATCACCATGCAAGGAGCAACGCCATAGTGGCACACGCAAACGGCCGGCTCAGCGCCAAAAACGCTGAGCCGGCCGTTGCGGCAATCGGGCTGCGAGCAGGCTAGATACCCTGCAGTTCCCAGCTTAGGCAGTTGCTCATGGCGAAGCCAAGGCTGCCGCCAGCGCCGACGCACAGGTTGACCGCTTGCGAACTGTAGACGTCGCCGACCAGCGCCGGGATTGGCGGCAACGGCAAGGAGAAGTGTGCCGAGTTGCCGCAGATGCTTGGGCCGCCGGTGATCAGGTTCGGGCCGAGGTAGCCGACGTAGTTGCCGACCAGCACAGGTCCGCACAGCGGCGGAATTGAGATGCCGGCTGCGTTGCACGGGTTGTTGCCGATCATGCAGAACGAGAAACTGTTGCCGAAGGCGCCGTCGACGCGCAGGTGGAAGTCCATGTTGCCGACGACCGGGTCATTGCGCAGCGTATGGATCATCGGGCAATTCGGGCAGGAGCCGTTGTTGCACGAGCTACCGACGCTGGTTGCACGCGAGGGGCGAATGGTGACGCCGACCGTCGGATCCAACACGGCCACGCCGGGGCAGCAAGTTGTGTTGACGACCACTAGGTTCGAGCCGTTCCACGCGTAGTTCATGCGTGCGGTGGTTGTGCCGTTGCTGGCGTAGAGCATCTGCGCGTCCCAGTCGCACGCGAGCCCCGTGATTGGGCCGAACGTTCCAAGGCACTGTGGTGCATCGATGATCTCGAACTGAACGCACGGGTTCGTCAAGTCGTTGATCGCGATCCTCGACGTGCCGGTGCTGAGGTTGGTGTAGGCCAAGAACACCAGGCCGATGCCTTCGTCAACACCGATTGCGGTCGTGACGCGTTGGTTTGGCGCAGGCGTCGGCGTCAGCATCGATTGGCAACTGTTGACGAGTTGTGGTGGACACGTGTTCGTGAACATGCGGATGCGGCCCGTGTTGTCGACCGACCAGAGCTGGTTGAACATGTCGACCGTCTCCAGACCAGTGATGAACGTCGTCGCGCTGGTGACCGACGGCATCGGGAAGACGCCGCACTGCACGTTGCAGTTGTCGTCGAGTTTGGCGATGCGCCGGCCGTTGGTGATCCAGGTGCCACTGCGAACCGGGTCCCATGCGATGCCGCCCGCGAACGCGTTGGCGGCCGCCGGCATGGCCGGGACGGGACACTGGTTGAGGACCTGGCAGTTGAGCGATTGCTGGCGAATCGTCGGGTTGAACCGGGTCAGGCCGAGCAGGGTCTTCGGACCCTGGGCCGCGGCTTCAAAGGCGAGCAAGGGGAGGAGGGTGAGTGCGAGGCGTGTGATGTTCATGGGGGATTCCTGTCGGATGGGTGTTGGTGCCGACATCCGAGAAGAACCAGCAGCAGGAAGCCGCACGCGGATTTTTGGAGATTTGGGAAATGCCGGCAAGCGCCCTGGAATCGCTATTTGCAGGGGATCACAACACGACGAAGCGATCGCGCTGTCGATGCTGCGCGACCGTTGACTCGGCGTGTTGTGGTTCTGCGCTGCGCGGTGGGTTTACAGAGCCGCCTGCGCGGACCTCGGTCGTCTTCCTTGTCTGCGAGCCATCTTGACGCACTTGCCGGCGTCGTTGGCCACTAGTTGCCTTGCAGTCGCCAGCTCAAGCAGTTGCTCATGCCGGTGCCGAAGAAGCCGCCGGTGTTGAGGCAGACCGTCAGGCATTGCGAGCTGAACACCTGTCCGGCCAGCGCCGGGGCAACGGGAAGTGCCAGATCGAATGTGGTCGTGCCGCCGCATGCGGTCGGAGGACCCATCGTGATGTTGGCGCCAAGGGCACCCAGATACGGCACCGTCAAGATCGGGCCGCAGAGTGGTGCGATGGTCGGGCCAAAGTTGAGGCACGGCCCGACGCCCAGCAGGCAAAATGCAAACGCGTTCTGTTGTGCGTTGTCCAGGCCCAGGCGGAACTGCGCGTTGCCGAGCAGTGGGTCATTGCGCAGGGTGTGGTCCATCGGACATGGCGGGCACGGTCCGTTCGCGCACGGTTGACCGGTCGACGTGGCGCCACCGGGGCGGATCGCGAGGCCGATCATTGGATCGAGCACGGCGATCGGCGGGCAGCAGTTGGCACCGAGCACGGCAACCGTGGCGGCGCCTGGCAGGTAGCCGATGGCTGTCGTGGTTGCGCCGTCGGTTGCGTAGAGGCGTTGGCTGCCCCAGTCGCACGCGAGGCCGGTGATCGGTCCCATGGCAAGAGCTGCGCACGGCGGCACAGCGAACTGTTGCGAGACCTGGCACATCGCACCCATCGGTATCACGGCGATCATGTTGCCGCCGACCGGGAACATGGGGTAGGAGATGAACAGGAAGCCGGCGCCTTCATCGACGGCGAGGCCGGTGGTGACGTTGCCGATCGCGGTTTGCCCGAGGCCGGTGTTGCAGCTGCCGAGCGGTTGCGGCGGGCAAGCGTTGGTGTAGCGGTGCAGGATGCCGGTGCTGTCGATCATCCAAATCTGGTTGAGGCCGACAACGACTTCGATGCCGGTGATGAAGGCGTTGGCTGCCAGCGTCGGGATCGGCATCGGCGGGCATTGCGGTTGGCATTGCTCGTTGTATTTGGCCAGCATCAGGCCGTTGGAAACCCACGCACCCGGGCGCACCGGATCCCAGCCGGTACCGCCGGCATACCCTGGCAGGCCGAGCGCGTTGGGCATGCCAGGCAAGTTGCACTGGCCGATCGGAGCGCAGCTACTGTGGTCGTGCTGTCGCAGCGCCGGGGCGGCGCGCGTGATGCCAATCAAGCGGGGTTGCGTTTGGGCGGCGGCTGCGGCCGTGACGCAGAGAGCTGCCAGCGAAGGCAGGGCAAGGGCGATGAGAGTCTTCATGGAGAGGAGTTGGTTCTGGCAAGGAACAGCCCCTGCCGATTTCTAAGAACCACCTCTCGAGTGACGCACGCGGATTTCCGAAGTATTCCGCGGACTCTCTCTACGCGTCTTTCAGGCAAACGCTTGCGTGCGGCTGGTGGCCGCACGCGGGCTGCTTGCTACCAGCGCAGGCTGGCGGTGAAGCCGTTGTCGTCGCAGTACGACGCTTGCACGATCGAGCCAATGCCGAGGCGCTTCATGTCGGCGACCACGCCGCGAACAACTTGCGTGACCATGTCCATCTCTTCGCCGAATTGGCCGCTGGCCTGCAGGCCCATCATGGCGCCTTCGATGATCGCGCCGATCGGGGTGATGCCGATGCCATTCCAGCCCGGAGCCAACGTGCCGGTGCGCTTGGCGAGGATCGCCGGCGTCGTGGCTTCGCCGCTGGCGCGCGTGTCGATGATGTCCCGCAAGATGCGGCCCGTGGCCCGGTCACTGCCGATGCCAACCAGCAACAGGTTGTTGGTGACCGAGTATTCAATGTCGACCATGCCCGCCAGCTTCATGCGGTGGATTTCCGCGTTGGCGTAGGCTTCTGACTTGCGGCCAACGTGCATGCCACGCGAGCGAATCATCGTGTCAAGTGCCGCGCCGAATGCATCGCCGTTGCTGAGCGCAATGCCGTAGACGGTACCCGCGAGCATCGCCGCCGGGTTGTCTTCCATGTCATCGGGATCGATGTTCTTGAGGGCGTCGGGATCCTGCACCTGGAGCATCTCCTTGCCAAGGTTGCCGAACAGGTCCTTCTTGAGGTCGACCTTGGTGGCCTCGGTGAACATTGCCATCGCGTCGTCAAACGTCATTGGCGCGACGTCTTCGGCGAGGCCCCAGACGCTCTCGACGGTGCGCAAGAAGGCGCCGAGGTCGATCGCCGAGACGCCAAACGCTTCGCTGTTGGGCGGAACCGAGCCGAGCAGTTTCGGTTGTTGGTTGCCAGTGCTCATCATGCCGAAGAGGCCGCGGTTGTCCTTCTTCATGCCGATGTGGAGTTCGCCCGCGATCGACTTGCCGTCCGGCTTGACGCTGAGGCTCATGCTCTTAAGCGCGCTGATACCGATCATGTCCATCATTTCGGCCGGATCGAATGGCGCGCCGCCGGCATCTGCTTCCAGCAACGTGGTCATCAAGCGACCGATATCCGCGTGCACGAACAGCGGTGACGTGTCTTGCGCCGAGAACCGCCCTTCGTTGCGGAGCAGCTTGGCGGCGTCCTTCTCCAGCGAAGTGCCGCCGATGAATACGAGATGACCGTCGATCATCGTCGGCATCGTGAAGTCCGGTTCATCGCCACCGTTGCTGGCAACGCGCAGCGTCAGGTCGCCGACCGCCAGATCCTTGAGGGCGCCTTCGGGCGCTTCCTTGTCGATCAGGGCGTTGAACTCCTTGGCGACGGCACCGAGATCGAAGCTACCGTCGGGGCTCAGCGCGACGACCAAGCTCATTGGCGGGGGTTTGCCGAAGTCCATCGCGTCGAGAAAGCCATCCCAGTCAATTTGCACGGAGAAGACGATGTCGCCCATCCACGTGTTGAGCATGCTCTCGGCGAGGTCAGCATCGAACATGCCGCTGTCGCGCATCATCTCGAGGCCCATCTCAATACGCTGACTCAGCATGCCGACGAACGGCGCGAGCGATTGGGCTTCGCCGAGCTTGGCGACTTGGGTCTGGCCGAACTGCTTTCGCCACTTGGCCGGCGACGCGATGCGTACGACGAACGACGAGTTCTCGGGGATGAATCGATTGGCGTTTGGCTTGGCAGCCGTCTGAGCTGGGAGAAGGGTCGTCAGGGCCGCGCCGAGCGCGGCGAACGTCATCATTCGCGTCTTGGTCATAGAGTTACTCACTTGTCTTGCGGATAGATAAGGATGCGGTCATGGGCGATAAGGACGAGATCGCACAGGCCGTCACCGTCGAGATCGCCAGTAGCCAACGCACGGGGTTCGTTGTCGGGACTTTCGCTGGGCCGTGTTTCAAATACTGGGATTGCCAGGGCTCGTTCGAGCCCGTTCTTGCCCCCGGCGAGGATCTGCACCCCCGGCAGGCGGCGGTCGATCATGGCCAGGTCAGGAATGCCATCGCCGTCGAAGTCGCCAGTTTTTCCGAACCAGTAGTAGGTGCGCTCGGTCGGCGGTTCGTGGGTCGCAACGGGTCGCAGCGAGGGCCCGGTGTCGAACGAGACCCGCAGCATGCCGCGGGCGCTGATCAGCAGGGCGGCACCCTTGTGCGGCGCGAGGTTGGTGAACCCGAGCGGCGGGACCTCGGCGCTGGTGACCGGTTGGCCCGGCTTGGTGCGCACCAGCTTGTTGCTCTTCTTGTCGAAGAACAGCCATTGGTCGTCGCCGAGTTCACATGCCAGCGACAGTTCGGTGACGCCGTCGGGGCCGTTGTTTTGGTTGAGCACGCGCACCTGATTCCTGGCGTCGAAGCGGAAGCGGCGCACGAAGCGATCGCGAACGGCGATCAGCGCTGGCTTACCTTCGTGCTCTCCGAGCAGCAGCGAACCGTCGTCCATCTTCTTGGTGAAGCCGGCCGTGGCCTTCTTGCGGTTGGACTTCGCATTATTCCCCGCGATGGTCAGCGCGCGCAGGCCGTCACTTGGCACGACGAACGAAACTTCCATGCCTTCGGCGTCGCCGACGTCGGCTGCGATCATGCGCACCGGGTCCGCTGCCAGGCGACCGACATCGAAGAGTACCTGGGGCTCGGCGCCCTTTCTGACCAGCATTAGCTTGGCCGTGCGGCGCTTGTCGCGGGTCAACGCCAGCACGCCGCCTTGTGGCGAAACCGTGACGGCTACGGGTAGGTCGGCGGCCGGCAGTTGCTCGGGGAAGTTGTCGAGCGGCAAGGCACCGGAGCACCATGCGACGACTTCTTCTTGGGGGCTCGCC
>CAXBFC010000324.1:0-9469 GCA_963974725.1 uncultured bacterium
CGAGGAGGGCAACGGCACGGCACGCGTCAGCACGCGTACCGATGCCCGCGGTGCGTGGCGATTGCAGCTGCCGGTCGCTGGACCGTTCGAGGTCGTCGCAACCAGTGCCGATAGCAGCCAGCAGACGATTCGTCGCTTCCCCGTGATGGCGTCCGGGTTTGTCGAGCAAGTCGTCGAGCCTGCGTATTCGTTGCAAGGCGTGGTGCGCGATCCGCAAGGCGAGTTGGTCAAGGACTTCGCCTTGCGCTTCGAACCGCACCATACGACGTGGACGCGCCTAGCTGTCTACGGGATGCCGCTGACTCGTCGGCTGGCCAAGACCGACGCCGACGGGCGGTTTTCGCTGCCGTTCGCGAGTGCCTACGTTCGTGAGCCGATGTGGGAGCCGTATCTCCAGGCGCGCCCGTTCGATCCCGCGATGTGCTTCGCTCGCTCGCCGCTGCTGCAGCCGATCGAGGATTGCCGCAACATGAACCTACAATTGGAGATGACGCCGTTGCAGAAGGGGTTTGTCCGCGACGTCAAGGGCAAGGGCCTAGAGGGAGCGCGCGTCTACCTAAGGCAAGAACCATGGCGCCACGTGTTCACCAAGAAGGACGGTAGCTTCG
This sequence comes from uncultured bacterium, assembly GCA_963974725.1. GTDB lineage: Bacteria > Planctomycetota > UBA1135 > UBA1135 > UBA2386. Next base: position 609 of record CAXBFC010000324.1, read on the forward strand.
TGATTCCGGCGGGCCGGCCATCGTTGTTGGCGGCATCTGCCGATGGCTACTCCCCGCAGAAGATTGCCGGGTTGCAGGCTCAGGGCAAGCCCGGGCAAGAACTCAAGCTGGAGCTGTGGCCGGTGCGGCGCTTGCAGTTTCGGCTGGTAGACGTCGAAGGCGCAGTTCTAGCGGATCACGAGGTGTTGTGGTCGTTCCAGTTTGCGGACGAGCCACCGCTAGAGCGGCTCGCTCAGAGTGATCACGATGGTCAACTAGTGCTAGAGGATGCGCCTTTGTCGATGGTGACGATGGGTTTCGTCAAGGTCGACGGCGTCTGGTGTCGGTTCTTGCGCACGATGGCATCCCAGAACCTGCAGATGAAGGATCACGTCGTGCAAGTTCGTTCGGTCTCTGGCGCGGTAACCAACGCCGATGGAGCTCCGGTTCCAGGGGCGCGGATGGTTGCCGTTGCGATTTCGGATGGCAAGCAGGCCAACCCGTCGTCGTGCATGTGGGTGACCTACGCCGACCACGGTGGCCGCTACCGGTTTCCGTCTTTGCCTGCGGGCGCCCTTTACATCATGTGTGACGCGTCGACGGACGGCTTCACCAGGGTTCGGGTGGCTCCGGAAGTGACCCTTCAAGACCTACACGTTCCTCCAGGCGGTGTCGCGGGCGTGCATGTCATCGACAACGATGGCAGGCCGGTTGCCGGGGCGTGGGTGATGTTGACGAGTGCTGGCGGATTGACCGGTCTCGGTCACGCGCCATCCCCGACTCCGAACCAGACCAGTGTCGTTGGATTCACCGACGAGCAGGGCAATGCAAACTTTCGTGGTCTGCCGGAAGGGCGATGGCAGATATTTGGCCACGTGCTTCGTGATGGCGTGCTGTTCGCCGGCGTTTGCAAAGGCGTGACTGGCGACACTGGCTTGTTGGTCGAACTCAAGTAGCGCCATGCTTGGATGAATCCGGACACACCCTTACCAACTTGAGATCCACATGAAGACCCTACTCATCGTCTTGTCTGCTGCCGTTGCCGCCGGGCTCATCTGCTATACGGTGTTCAACTCGGTGTTTTGCTTTGGCCTGATGGGCAATCAGGTCGTCATGAAGATCGATGTCTTCATCGCCTTCATCGCCAGTCTGGGGATCCTTGCGGCGATGCTGGCCCTGGCGTTCAAGATGGCGCTGGTGCGAAGTGACAACCGGCTGGTTGGGCAACTGGAGAGCCGCATCGTCGAATTGGAGTCGCGCAGTCTGGCGCCGGACCGTCAAGTTGGCTAGCGACCAGTGTTCCGAGGCGACCGGCTACGCCAGGGTCTTCGCGCGACGCTGACGGCGAAGCAGCCACCAACTGGAACTGCACACTAGCACCAGCAGGCCGTGCGGCATGCCGATGACCCAGGCGCGGTCGGCGTCTTTGATCATGCCCGGGATGCGATCTTCGCGCACGTCGACGGACAGCAGCCAAAAGCCGAGCTGCTGCCAGAACGTCTCTCCGCCGCACGCTTGCGCTGGCTTGAGAAACGCGGCCCCGAAGTCGAACGCATCGGGCACGCGCGATGCATCCTCGGTCTCGCGCTCGATGCGCGCGAAGATGATCGAGCCATCGCTTGGCCAACGCACGCGCCAATAGACGCCAGCGATGCCGTTCTCGATGCGTTGTTCGAACTCAAAGCCCACCGAAGTGTAGCAGTGAGCGAACGGCCACCAAGCTAGCAGCAGCAGAGACAGCACGCAGAGCGTGCGTTCTGCAAGACGTCGTGGCCGCACCGGTGCGCTACTTGTAGGCGATCGAGTGGGTCTCGACCTTGCCGTCGACGTCGAAGCTGAGCCACAGCTTGCTGCCAGCCGGGATCGGGCTCGGCACGTCGATGTGGCCGTGCATGGTCTTCTCGCCTTCGAGCTCGAACTTGCCCTTCATCGAACCTTCGCCGCTCTCGATTCCAACCCAGCCGCGCACCGTGGTGATGCGGTCCGCGCCGGTAGCGAACTCAAGCTCTACCGCGCCTTCTTCACCAGCGTGGATGTCGCCCATTTGAACCACCGAGAACTCGCGACCGTGCGCCTTCAGCTTGCCGAGTTGCTGCGCTTCGCCGTGACCACCTTCGTCATGACCGGTTTCCTTGTGACTGGCTTCTTCGTTGCCTTTGCCTTTGTCGTTGTCTTGGCTTTCCTTGGCGCCGCAGGCAACCAGGAACAAAATGGGGAGGGACAGTAGTAGGCGCTTCATCATGACAAGTTCTCGAGGGGTTCAGGTGGCATCGGCAATGGCCGATTGCGAAACAGTAGGTAGAAGCCGGCCGGAACAACGACCAGATTCAGGAATGTAGACGACAGCAGGCCGCCGAGCACCACGACAGACAGCGGCGCGAGGATTTCACTGCCGGGTTGCCCCGCGGCAAACACGATTGGCAGCAAGCCGAGTGCGGCGGTCAATGCGGTCATCAGGATCGGCACGAGGCGCGCGAGCGAGCCTTCGAGCACGGTTGCTTCGAGGCTGTGCCCCTCGGCGATCAGGTCGAAATAGTGTCGCACCAGCAGGATGCCGTTGCGCACGGCGATGCCGAACAGGGTGATGAACCCGACCATGCTGGCGATCGAGATGACCGGCGCTTCGTAGCGTTCGCCACTCAGGCCGATCAAGGCCATTGTATTGGCCCAGAAGCCGGGCCCTTCGGTCAGGTAGATCGCCAGGATGCCGCCGATCAGCGACAGCGGCAGGTTGACCATCACGAGGATCGCGGCTTTCAATGAGCCGAGCGCCGCGTGTACCAACATCAGCATGATCAGCACGACGAACGCGCCCATGATCATGATGGTGCGGCTGGCTGATTGCTGTGCTTCGAACTGGCCGCCGACGTTCAGTTCGCAGCCGGCGGCAGTGACGATCGGGTCGGCCGCCGCACGCACTGCTTCGGCTACCTGGCCAAGGTTGTAGCCGTCGGCGACGTTGCACGAGACCACGGCTTTGCGGCGGCCGTCTTCGCGGGCGATCAGGTTGGACGAGCGCTCAAGTGAGATGTCGGCGACGTCGCGCAGGCGAACCATGGCGCCGTTCATGCCGCGCAACACCAGTCGTTTGACGCTGTTCAGATCGCGGCGTTCGTCAGGGTGCAAGCGAACCGTCAGCGCGATGCGCCGTTGCCCATCGAGTACGTCGGTGATGTGCGTGCCGGCGAGCGCCGTCTGCACTTGTTCGGCTGCTTCGGCCGGCGATAGGCCCGCTGCAGCGAGGGCTTCTTGGTCGTAGCGAATCGGCAGCGACGTGATCATCACCTCGCGGTTCGCGTTGACGTCGCGCGTGCCGGGCACCGCGCGCAGGGCAACTTCGAGGCGTTTGGCGAGATCTCGGAGCACCGCGAGATCGTCACCTTTGGCAGAGACCGCGATGGCTGCCGGCGTGCCCGACAGCACGTGCGACAGGCGGTGCTCGATCGGTTGGCCGACGCTGGTGTTGATGCCTGGCACGCTGGCTAGCACGCCATCGATGGCGCGGCGCACGTCGCTGCGGTTGTGACCGGGAAGGATCGAAACTTCGACTTCCGAATTGCTGACCGGTTCGGCGTGCTCGTCGCGTTCGGCGCGGCCAGTGCGGCGCACGACGGCGCGCACGCCCGGCAACTTGGTCAACTGCGTCTCGATGCCGATCGCCATGCGGTTGCTCTCTTGCAGCGAGGTGCCTGGCGGGGCATTCAAGAACACGGTGAATGTGCCTTCGTTGAACGTCGGCAGAAAGCTCGAACCGAACGTCGATGCCAGTGCCAACGCGGAGACGGTCAGCAGGGCCGAGATCGCGAGCATCATGCGGCCTCGGCGCATGGCCCACTTCAGGGTCGGTTGGTAGCGTCCCTTGATCCAGCGGACCAGGAAGCCATCGCGGTGCTTGCCTGGTCGGACTTTGGCCAGCAGGTAGCGACACAGAACGGGTGTTACCGTCAGTGCCGTGACCAGGGATGCCAACGTCGCCACGATGTAGGCGATGCCGAGCGGGCGGAAGAAGCGGCCTTCGAGTCCCTGCAAGAACAGCAGTGGCACGAACACCATGACGATGATGACGGTGGCGAAGACGACCGAGCTGCGGATCTCGTTGCTGGCTGCGAAGGTGACCGAGATGATCGGTCGCCGTTCGGATTCCGGCAGTGCGGCGTTTTCGCGGATGCGTCGGAACACGTTCTCGACGTCGATGATCGCGTCGTCGACCAGTTCGCCGATCGCCACGGCGAGACCGCCGAGGGTCATGACGTTGATCGACATGCCGGCAGCCCACAAGACGACCAGCGCGACCCCGAGACTGAGCGGCAAGGCCGTCAGCGTGATCAGCGTCGTGCGCACATCGAGCAGAAACAGGATCAGGATGATCGCGACGAAGATCGCCGCATCACGCAGCACCAACAGCAGGTTGTTGACGGACAGTTGGATGAAGTCCGCCTGTCGCATCACGCTCGGGTTGACGACCATGCCTTCGGGCATGGTCTTCATCGCGGTTGCCAGCTGCGCGTCGATGGCTTCGGTCAATGCGAGCGTATTGGTGCCCGGCGACTTCTGTACTGACAGCACAACCGCGCTCTTGCCACCTTCGGCCGCGGTGCCGCGCGGTGGGGTCGGACCTAGGACGACGTCGGCGACGTGGCCGATCGTGACGGCATGGCCATCGACTTTCTTCAGCACGGTTCCCCGGATGTCCGCTGCGGATCGCACGCGACCGGTTTGCCGCACGGGCAGTTCGAGGCCGTTGACGTTGGTCAGGTAGCCGGCACCTGCGGTAGTGTGCGCCTTCTCGGCAGCGGCCACGACTTCGTTCAGGGTCAGGTCGTAGAGTTGCAGGTCGTCTTGGCGGACCTGCACTTGGTATTCCGCCAACTCGCCGCCGATCGGCACGACTTGGGCGACGCCCGGCACGGCCATCAGTTGGTTGCGCAAGTCGAACTCCGCGTAGCTGCGCAGCTCCATCGCCGTGTTCTTGCCTTCTGGCGAGGATACCGACAGCAGCATGATCTCGCCGGTGATCGAGGTGATTGGCGTGATCTCGGCGTGCACGTCAGGTGGCAGCAGCTCGCGCGTGGCGCTGAGCTTCTCGTTGACCAGCGTGCGCGCACGGTAGATGTCCTGGCCCCATTCGAACTCGATCCAGATCAGCGAGAGACCGATGGCGCTGGCGCTGCGCACGCGACGCACCGCGGGCAGTCCGCGAACGGATGTTTCGAGCGGTAGGGTGACGTTTTGTTCGACTTCGTCGGCGGCGAGGCCGGGGCTCTCGGTCAACAACACCACGGTTGGCGCGTTGAGTTCGGGGAATACGTCGACCGGCATGCGAGGCGTCAAATACGCACCGGCACCGATGACGAGCAGGGCCATGACCAACACCACGAAGGGTCGCTGGAGGGAGAAGGCTATGAGGCTGCGAAACACTATTCGTGGTCCTCGCCGTCTGCATGCCAACTGCCGTCGGCGTGGAAGTGTCCGCCCTTCGCTGCGGTGTTGGAACTCGCGAGCACCAACTCGAACGCGCCGGCAGCGACGATCTCATCGCCGTCCTTGACGCCGCTGAGCACCTCAATCCATTGGCCGTTGTCGCGACCAAAGTCGCCGACGATGCGGATGACCTTGTCTTTGTCTTTCGGGTCGCGCCGGAAGAACACGCGGTCGAGTCCGTCGGGCAGCACGCACGACTTGGGGATCGCAAGTTCTCGGCTCGCGCTGCCCTTGGTGACCACTTCTACGAACACTGCCATGCCGGGTCGCACGAACCGCAGTTCCTTGTCGGTTGGCATTACGAACACGTCGAGTGTGCGGGTGCGAGCGTCTCCCGATGGTCCGAGCAACACGGTGCCGGCGACGCGTTCGGCGGTGGTGACGTCGCCAACCGGCACGATCGCCGCGGTGAGGCCGTCACGCAGGTCGCCGAGATCGCTCTGCAATGCGCGTGCATGGCAGCGCACCTTGCTCGGATCGAGCGTTCGCAGCACTGGGCCGTGGCGCGCAACTAGGTCGCCGTTGGCGACCTCTACCTGGTCAACGACGCCTGCTTGGGTGGCGCGAACTTCGACGATAGCCATCGTGCGCCAACCGACTCCGCCGCCGCTTGTCGCGGTCAGCGTGGCTTTGTCGACGTTGAGGGTGGCCGCGGCGCCCGACAGCAGCAGATCGATCTGCTCGCGCTGCGAGGCGAGCTGCGCGGTGAGTTCCTTGATGCGCGTTTGGGTCTCGGTGTGCTTCTCCGATGCCTCCGCAATCTGGGCCGAGAGCTTCGCCTGGTCGACTTGCGCGTTGGCCAGCTTCTCACCTTGTCCGCCTACTTTTTGCTCGGCGCGTTGCAGGCTCGCGACGTAGCTTGTGGTGACTTCGTGTGCCTTCACCAGGCTGCGTTCGTGTTCTTCACATGCAGCGGCGAGCGGGCTCATCGCGGCGAGTTGCGCCTCGCTGACCGTCAGCTTGTTGGTGACGCTGCCAAGTTCGCGTTGCAGGTCGCGCCACTCGTGAGAATCGAGTGTGTAGAGCAGATCACCGGCCTTGACCTTCTGCAGTGGGCCAACCTGCAGCGACACGCGGCCGGCAAGCGGTGCGCGATACTGCTGCGTGGCGGATGGCAGAAGTTGGACTTGCGCCGGGAGTCGCAGCGTCGAGGTCACGTGGCGACGTTCGACCTTCGTGAACTCGATGCCGAGGTTTTGCCGCACGGCCTGAGGAATGTCGATGCGATTGCTTGGCGCAGCGCCTTGCGGATCATCCTTCTTTTCGGGGGTGGCATCATCGCCGCAGCTCGTCAGGCACAGGCTCAGCACGCTGCCGGTCAACAGGGCGCTCAGAGGGCGCGATTCGTAGTGGCGGTTCATCGTTGGTCTCCAGTGCTCAGCACGGGCTCTAGCGAAAGTGGGTCGGTCAGCAGGGTGTTGATGGTGATGGTGGCGTGCGCGGCGGTCGCGTCAGCCTGGATCGCTTGCATCTGCACGTTGTGGGCGCGCAGCAGTGCGTCGAGCATGAGCATGGCATCGAGTTGCCCTGCGGATGCGAGGTCGCGGCTGTCTTCAATCTGTTGGTTGGCGGCACCAATGAGTTCGTGAAATTGCGTCGCTTGCTTTGCGGACGCCGCATGACGCACTTCCGCGATCGCGAGTTCTTGCAGCAGTTGTTCGAATGCTGCTCGCCACGCTTCGGCGGTCCATTCCCGTTGCGCGGTCGCCTGCGCAATCGCTGGATCGTTGCCGGTGAAGATCGGCAGTGGCAAGTTGAGGCCGAACCCGGGGCGCGGCTGGGCATCTTCTTCTTGCCAGAGCGGGCCGAACTGCAGGTCTGGCCACTGCATGCGCACTTGCAGGTGCAAGTTGGCTTCGGCTGTGCGGTGTTGCAATTGTTGGGTGATCAGGCGGGGGCTGTTCGCCAGTGCTTTTCGCCGGCGCTCGGCGTCCGACTCGAACGGTGCAACGCTCAGGTCTTCGCGCAGCTCGATTTCCGCGTCTGGGTGTAGGCCAATGCGCCGCAGGACTTCGAGCCTGGCGGCCTGGGCGTTGGCGTTGGCCATCGCTCGTTGGGCTATTTGCTGGCGGTGCTCAAGCGTGAACACCCGTGCCCCGGGGCGGCTCAAGCCACCCGTGTCGACCAGTGCTTGGGCAAGCTCGGCGAGCTTTTCCAGGTTGTCGCAGGTCTGCTTGAATAGTGCGGCCTGCTGTCGTGCGGCACTCCAGTCGACCCATGCAGCATCTACGTCGTTGGCTACTTGTTGCTCGATTGCCCACGCTTCGAACAGCTCTTCGTCGTTGCGTCGATTCGCCAGGTTGCGTTGCTTTTCGAGACGACCGTTGATCGGAATCGTGAAACCCAGTTGGGCTTGCACGACCCATTGGTGCGGAACGGTTTCGAAGATCTTCTGCAGCTGGGTCTGCAGTTGCGGGTCGGCCCAAGCGCCGGCGTGGTCCCGCTGCGCCGTGGTCACTCCGGCGCGTCGCCGTGCGAGCCGCGCGTCCGGATGGAACATTTTGGCGAGTTCGCGCGCATCGGTGCGGCGAAGCCCCTTGATCAACGATGCCGTGGGCGTTCGGCGGTGGAAGTCTCGTAGGTGCTGGTCGAGGTCGACCGGCATCGGAGTGTATGAGTGGCAACCTGCCAGGCAGGATGCGAGCAAGAGAAGCGGCAATCGGGAGTGCATAAACAAGTCGACTCGGTGTTCGCGGAATACACGGACGCACGGATGCGCCGTCAGGTGCGCGCACGTAGGCGCGCGAGCGAACAAGTCGACTTAGATCAGCAGCAGGGTAGTTCGACGCAGCGACCAGAACCTTCGGGGTCGCGGTGGTCCTGTCGCGGGCGGCGCGAGCACGTGCTTCTTGGTGCTGGTCCAGCAACGCTGGGCCGCGGTGCTGCGCGGCAATTCGAACGCCAACAGCTTTGGCACGTAGACGCTGTCCGGTTCTTGCTCCGGGCCAATCTCTACGAGCAGGTCCGTGTGGCTGCACGAGTCATGCGGATCACAGCCGCTGCTACCGTTCGGGCTGCCGCCGGGGGCGTGCGGGTGGTGGTGGCCGCAATCGCAGGTTGGGTTCGGCTCGTGCCCGTCGTGCCCGCGCCCGCGTGCCTCGTGATCGCCGAAGTGATCGCCTTCGGCATGGTTGATCTCAAGGTGGGCGTCCCCGTCGTGGTGCCGGCAAATGACCCAATGACGGCTCATCGTCAGCGCGACCGTCACGATGCCGCAGATCCACAGCAGTAGCTGTCGTTGCATTGCGGGCTTCGTTCGGGGTTGCTGGGTCTGGGCCACGATTCGGACTGTGCCTACTGAGGTCGTGCGGGTCAAGCCGTGCCGGCCTGGATTCGGAATTCGCTCCTGCAGCTAGCGGCCCGGCCGAACAGCCGCGCACAACGCTTGCGGCGGCCTCGCC
>CAXBFC010000325.1:0-9456 GCA_963974725.1 uncultured bacterium
GGGCAGTAATGCGAACTCGCGTGTGGATTGCTTGCTGGCGATGCCCAACGGCGATTTGTATGCCGGCGGCGGCTTCGTCACGATCGGCCAAACCGTGGTCAATGGAGTCGCGCGCTGGGACGGCACCGACTGGTTGCCGCTCGGTTTGGGTGTCGGCAACCTGGGGTGGCCGGGCACCGTGAGCTCGATGACCGCATTGCCGTCTGGCGAGATCGTTGTTGGCGGTTCATTTAGCGCGGCCGGTGGCCTACCCGCCAATTGCATCGCGCAGTGGGATGGTGCCGTCTGGTCGCCCGTTGGCTCTGGCACCAACGGTACCGTGGCGTCGCTGCAGACGTTGCCCAATGGTGATGTTGTCGCTGCCGGCAGCTTCTCGCAGGCGGGCGGTGTCGCTGCCGCGCACGTCGCTCGGTGGGATGGATCCAACTGGACCCCGATCGGTGCCGCGATTCCGTCGCATGTCGCAGACATCGAGATTGCAGCGGATGGCGTTGGCATGGTCGCGAGTTCGGGCAGCTTCGTTTGGCGGTGGGATGGCGCCAGCTGGACCTCGTTGGGTTCGCTCAACGTCTACACGACCGAAGTGTTGTTGTTGCCCAACGGTGAGATCCTCGCGTCCGGGATCCTGGGCGACGTGGTGCGATGGAACGGCAGCACTTGGATTGATCTGGGCTTGCCGCACTTTGGCATCGTGAGTGACATCTACCAACGAGCTGACGGCGACGTTTTGGTGGTCGGTGACTTCCGCGATGCCGTTGGTGCGCACCAACCGTCCGTGGCCGTGTTGGCTAGTGGCTGCCCTGCATCCGCAACGTCGCTCGGGGGCGGGTGTGGCGCAGCGTTGGCTGCAGAAGTGTTGCCGTGGACTGGTGGTGCCGTGACGACCGCCGCAACTGGCTTGCCGATCAACTCACTGGCTGTCGTCGTGCGTAGCCTGGCGACGACGTCGTTGCCGCTGGCCACGATCCTGCCCCAAGGCCAGGCGGGCTGTGCACTGCTGGTGGCGCCGGATCTGCTTGAGTTGCTCGTGCCATCGAATGGTGCCGGCAGCGCGTCGTTGTCGTTGCCAAACGTTCCGGCGCTTGCGGGCTCCGTGGTCTACGAGCAGTGGCTGTCGCTGCAGCTGGGAGCCAACTTGGAGATCGTCGATTTGTCGGCGAGCAACGCGCTGTCGCTTACGGTCGGCGTCTTCTAGCCCTCTAGAATGCGTGGCCGACCGCAGCAGCGCGGCGCTGGCATCGAGCTTTGAGGCCGGTTCTGCAGAGTTGCCGTCGCACGTTGCCCAAGAACTGCAAACCCTCTGCATCCATTGGGCACGATCAGCGAAGTTCCTGCCATGGCCGCTGAGTTCACCCTGCTATTCGATAGCGAATGCCCGTTCTGCAAGCTCGAGGTCGAGTGGTTGCAGAAGCGAGATCGGCACGGCAAGTTGGGTGCGATCGACATTGCCGTCGAGGGCTTTGATCCGGAGCAGTTTGGCCTGACCAAGGAGCGCGTACACGCTCGCCTGCACGGTGTGTTTGCTGACGGCGCGGTCGTCGAAGGCATGCCGGCGATCCGGGCTGCCTGGCGCGCGGCGGGTCTTGGCTGGGTCATGGCGCCGACCGGTTGGCCGGTGTTGCGTTGGTTCGCGGACTTGGGCTACGTGATCTTCGCGCGCTACCGGGTGCCGCTCGGCCGGTTGTTTGGCCGCAAGTGTGCTGGTGGAGCGTGTTCGGTGTCTGCACCCGGCAAGGGGCAGTAGCAGGGCAATCGGGAGGCTAGAGCGGGAGCGTGCGGTGCAAGTCGTTTCGCAGATCCGCGCTGGGTCTCACTCTTCGGAGAGATCGTCGTCTGGGTCGTCGCCGGACCCTTCGTCTTGCCATCCGAAGGCCTCCGCTGGCGAGTCGTAGAGCTCGTCCAGTTGGAGCTTCTCGAACATGCTTTCCGGGGTCACGCCGTGCGCAGCGATCTCTGCGATCATGGTGGACCGCGAGAACTCGTCCATGCTCGCCATTGCGTGAAAGACCGTGAAGTGGCCGTTGAGCACGTAGTCAAGTTTGGCTCCATGCCCCACGAGGAGCAGCGCCACATCGAGGTGCTCGCTGTGGATGGCAGTCTGCAGCGGGTTGTCGAACGTGTCGTGAATGACGTCGATGTTAGCGCCGTGCTTGAGGAGCAGACGAGCCGAACCGAGACGCCCAACGATGCAGGCGTGATGAAGCGCCGTTTGCCCGGAGTCGTCCAGGCAGTCGACGTCGACCTTGAACTCTTCCAGCATGCGCTGCACGCCGATCTGGAAGTCTTCGATGACCATCCAGTGCAGGATCGGCGAGCCGATCTTCGTCAGGTAGAGCACCTGCGGGTCGGCCGCGAACAGGCGTCGAGCTTCGTCGAGGTTGTCGATGCAGGCGTCGATGAATTCGCCCGCCTTGTCGAGCTCGTCGCTCATGGTTCTAGCGGTGCACGAACTCGGCCTTCGACTTCGGCCCGTTCTTCATGAAGTTATCGACGCCGATGCGCATATCTTCGGTGCCGCACACTTCGCCGAAGCACTTCGCTTCGAACGGAATGGCCTCGGCGAGCGGCAGCTTGGCCGCGCCGAGGATGGCCTTCTGCAGGATCTCGTCGACCTTCGTGCTGAGGTGGCCGATCTCGACTGCGGGCAGGCTGTCCGGAACGTTCTCCATCGGCGCTTCCGACATGCGCGAGCGTGGTGCTTTGCCATCCGCCATGTCGCGGCAGAGTGCGACGGCGCGATCGACCAGGCCCCCATGGCCAGCTTCACTGCCGACCTCTTCGCGGATCAGGCCGAACGCGAGCGCCTTCTCACTGCTGATCGGGCGGCAGCCACGCAGCATGACGTTGGCGTTTTCGATGCCGACGAGACGCGGCAGGCGAACCGTGCCACCGGCACCGGGGATGATGCCGAGGTTGGCTTCGGGTTGGCCGGCGAGCACGCGCAGGCCCTTGACGGCAATGCGGGTTTCGCAAGCCATCGCGGTTTCGATACCGCCACCGAAGGCGAGGCCGTTGAGTGCCGCGACCGTTGGCTTCTGCACGGCTTGGATCGCATCGACGCAAACTTGCGAGCCGCGCGACGTTTCTTCGCCCATCTTGACGCTGTCGATCTTGGCCAGGAAGTTCACGTCGGCGCCACTGACGAAGGCCTTCTTGCCAAAGCCGGTCAGCACGATGCCCTTGACGGAGGCGTCGGCATCGCACTCTTGAAAGCGCGTGCGGATTTCTTCGAAGACATCTTGGTCGAGCGCGTTAAGCACCTTTGGCCGGCGGATCGTCAGCACGGCGATGCCGTCTCGGTCTTGGCGCAGCACGACCGGAATGTCGAACGGCTTGTTGTCCTTGCCGAGGGCTTCGGTGCACTTCGGCACTGGGAAGCCGTCGTTGTTGGCGGCGTAGGCCTGCACCAACTCGAGTGCCTTCGCCGTGCCGAGTTCGTTCATGAACGTGAACGCCGGCTTCATGTCGAGGCCGACATCGAGACCCATGTTGAAGTCGGCGACCGAGATCAGACCAGCATCGACGATTTCGCCACAGAGGCCGAAGTAGGCGCCCAACAAGTTGTCGCGGATCTTGGCGGCCAGATCGTCCGGCACTTCTGGCTTCTCGCCGCGCGCTGGCACGTCCCACTTCTCGTTCTTGGCAACCTTGTCTTTGAGCGAGTCCGGCGTGCGGAAGTAAGGACCAATCTTGGTCGTGTAGTTGTCGAGGCCGACGGCGGTGATCGGGTTGCCACCCGTCAGGTTCATTGCGGTGAACGAACCGACGCCCATCTTGAACGTCTTTTTGCAGACGACATCGATTTGCTTGGTCGTGCCAACGCCCGCTTCGGCGAGCAATGCGCAAGCGTAGAAGAGGCCCTCGAACACTGGGTCGAGCGCGTAACCGTAGCGCGACTGTACTTCGATCGGCACCTTGCCAATGCCTTCGTAGAACGACATCAGCCACTGCGTCGTCGCGTCGTCGGTGTCCTTACCCGGAACGACTTCGACCAGCAGGTTGCGTTCCGCCGGGAAGAAGTAGTGCACGACCCCGGTGCGGCCCTTGAGCTTCGCGTTGGCGAAGATTACTTCGGGCTCGAGGTGCGAGCTGTTGCTGCAGAGGATCGCGTCGTCGCTGACGAGGCCTTCGACCATGCCAAAGATCTTGCCCTTGAGCTCCTTGTTCTCGGTCGCCGCTTCGACGAGCAGATCGGCACCCTTGACCGACTCATAGTCCGTAGTCCAAGTGACGCTGCCGATCATCTGAGCTTGTTGCTCCGTCGAGAAGGCGCCGGACTCGACCCCCTTCGCGACCTTCTTCTCAAGCTTCTTCTGCCCGCCAGCAAGCGCATCGGCACTCACATCTACAACCACCGTCTGCACCCCAAACGGGCTCAGCACCTTGCTGAAGTAGAGGGCAATGTCCGGACCAATCTGTCCCGAACCGATGACGGCAACCTTGCGAATCTCGCGACCTTGATGACTAAAGCTCATGTGTACCTCGTTTCAGAGGCAAACAGGTTCGCGAAGAAGTGCGTACGGTGCCAGGACAAAAAAGCACATCCTCGCCCCTTCGGGGGCGAGGATGTGCTTTTTTGTCCTGGCACCGTACGCACTTCCCCATGTCTGAAGAGATATTCGTCAGTACTGACATCGAGGCCGACGGCCCGATCCCTGGACCTAACTCGATGCTGAGCTTCGGGTCGGTTGCTCTGCGCAGCGACAAGACGGTCATCGATGAGTTTACGGCGAACTTGCAGGTGCTGCCTGGTTCGCAACCACACCCGCGCACGATGCTGTGGTGGGAGGGGTTTCCTGAAGCTCTGGCGAAGGCTCGGGAGAATCCGGAGGATCCGGCGGAAGTGATGCCGCGCTACGTCAAGTGGCTGCGCAAGCTGCCCGGGCGCATCGTCATGGTTGGCCAGCCCGCGGCTTACGACTTCATGTGGGTCTATTGGTATCTGCAACGGTTCTGCGGCGAGAGCCCGTTTGGTCATTCGGCGCTCGATGCCAAGACCTACGCGATGGCGCTGACCAAGAAGCCATATCGCGATTGCGTCAAGAACGCCTTGCCCAAGGAGTGGTGCGACGATCTGCCACACACCCACGTCGCCCTCGATGACGCGCGCGAGCAAGGTGCTATGTTTATCAATATGCTGCGAGCCAACGGAGTCGAATGATGCGGGGCCGAACTGTCCATGTCTGTTTGCTGGCCGCGGCCGCCTGTTGCGTTGCGGGTGAAGCGTTGCGCGCGCAAACGCAGTGGCAGATGCAGGGCGGGCGCATGCACGGGGTCGCAGTGACGGCTACTGGTGCAGAGCGGTCGACCACTGCGATTGAGCCGGGCATGCGGTTGTCGGTCGCGCCGGGCAAGGTGGCGGTGCACTTCCCGAGCAACGCGAACGGCAAGCCGTTGTCATTGCAGTTCACGACCAGCGAAGCCTCGCGCGTGGACGTGGCGATTGCTCCGGCGGTTGCCGCTACCTTGCGCAAACTGCAGCCGTTTGGCGATAGGGCTTACCAAGGTACGTTGCTCGCCAAGACGCGGGAAACGCCGATCCAAGTGCATACGGTCGGCGCGTCCGGTGCCGAACTTCGCGACTACCGCGTCTCGACGACCGTGCAGGCCAAAAGCGACACGGCTGTCTTCGGCATCGTCGCGCGGCATCACGAAAAGCACGGCTGCTACTTGTTCTCGATCGATTGGAAGGCGAACAAGATCCGGCTTGAGCGGTGGATGGGCAGTGACCACATGGTCGTTCGGCAGCTGGATGCGCCGTGGCTGTTGTCGCACCACAAGCTGACGATTCAGGTGGATGGCTTCCGGTTGCAGTGCTCTGTCGATGACGAAGTGGTGCTGCAGTCCTTTGATGGGGCGCTCGGTGGCGGCGCGCCTGGTGTGGCTTGGGTCGGCGGACGGCCAACCGTCGGGGACCTCACGCTCGCCCCCGTTGCGGCGCCGCTGGCTAGTGCGGCGCTTGTGCAGAATGGCAATCGGGCCCGGCTGCACGCGGCGACACCGGTAGCGCCTGGCCACTTGTACGTTCTTGAACTTGCACTCGACCGCCCGCATCCATGGGTGCCACGCAGTATCGCCGGACTCGAGCCCTACCTGGATCAACCCTGGGCGGCCCCGACGATTCTGTGGGGTGATTGGCGTAACAGCTTGGGAAGCAATGTTATCGGAGAGATCGGTGTCGGCGGAACGCTCACCTGCGAGCTCGTGCTGCCCGACCTGCCAGCGCTTCGATTGCATTCGGCGCTCGCCCGCGCCTTGCTGGTGACTCCTGGCGGCGAAGCGATCGTGGGTGTCACACCCTCGGTCCGCGTCGCGTTTTAGGGGCGCCGCCATCTGCAGAATCTGACCAGATCGGAAAGAAGTGTGCGTTACCGCTCACTTGGGCCGGGACTACAGTCCTCACACGTCATGGCTCAATACCTTCCACAGCTATCGCTGGTCTCGCTGCTGCTGACTGCCAGCCTCGCCGCACACGGTGGGCAATATCGAGGGCCCGCGCCGGCGCGATTGGGGCCGGCACCCGTTCTTGTGCCGGGCCAGTTGCCGCCGAGCTTGACTGCGCCGCGCGGCGCCCCGACTCCGGCGCCAACGACTGGCGCTCGCGATATCGTCGCGTTCTCGCGCACGTGGCAAACCTGGTGGGAGTTCAACAAGGAGCCCTATCTGAAGTCGCGCGTCACGGGTATCACGCCGCCGGTCACCGGTTCGGATGACTTCTATCTTGGTACGCGCCGCGGCAGCCTGTTGATCGACGTGCTGCAGGCGACCAAGAAGGATCGCCAAGAACGCATTGTGCCGGCGTTGGTCGTGTTGCTTGAGAAGGATCGCAACCGCGACGTGCAAAGCGCCTGCGTCATCGCGCTCGGTAAGGTTGGTGTCGATAGTGCCGGTATCGAGCTGGAGAAGGTCATCTCGGAGCGCATCTCGCGAGACGACCAAGAGGTTCGCGAAAGCGCCGTTCTCGCCCTCGGCATCATCGGCCGCCGCCAGACGTTCCCGATCCTCGCGGACCTGCTGATTGACGGCAAACTCGCGCGCAAGTTGGCGGGTCGCGAGAAGCTCCGCAAGCGCACGCGTGCGTATGCCGCCTACGGCCTTGGCCTATTGGCACGTCGCGTTGCCGATCCCGCGTTGTCGCAGCAGGTTCACGATCTGTTGTGGAAGACGCTTCAGGACAAGAGCCTCAAGGATCGCGACATGCGCACGGCCATCGTCAGCGGCCTCGGTGTGATGCGCAGCGACACCAAGCGTTCGGCGGACAAGCGACTCGCCTGGCAGACAGTAGAAGAGCTACTGGACTGGTTCTCGCAGGACCTGGGCGCAACCAGCGAGAGTGTGCAGGCGCACGCGCCCGTCGCGATTGGTCGGTTGCTGGGCCGAGGCGATACGAGTCTCCACCGTCGCTGCAAGGACACGTTTTCGCGCACGCTCAATTCCAGGAAGCGGCGGGGCAATTCGATTCTGCAGTCGAGCGCGATCGCGTTGGGCATGCTGACGGTTCCCGAGGAAGCCAACGCCGATGACGAGACCTACAGCAAGGCGCTCCGCTACCATTGGGAAAAGGGCCGCGATCAAACCGCACGGCAGTTGAGTGTCATGGCACTGGGTCGCATCGGCGGCAAGACCAACCGCGACTGGTTGGCGAAGGCCTACACCCGCGCCAACAAAGGCAGCGAGCGTCCGTGGCTCGCGCTTTCACTGGGGCTCCTGACCGAACCGGCAGCCGCCAGTGGCAAGCC
This sequence comes from uncultured bacterium, assembly GCA_963974725.1. Taxonomy (GTDB): domain Bacteria; phylum Planctomycetota; class UBA1135; order UBA1135; family UBA2386. The sequence goes on from CAXBFC010000325.1 coordinate 7,740, forward strand.
CGACGAGTTCATCGGCGACATGTTGCTCGAAGACCTGTTGTCGGCCTCCACTGACGAAACCCGTGCTTCGCTGGCGCTTGCCGTAGGCCTCAACGGCCACTTGGAAGCCGCGCCCAAGATGCTGCGGATGCTGCGCGAGCACGAAGGCGACAGTCGAACCGCTGGCTACCTATGCATCGGCCTCGGCTTGCTGCGCGACGATGGTGCGACGCAGATGTTGACCGAAGTGATGCAGCGATCTACACGCCGTCCGTTCTTGCTGCAACAAGCCGCTGTCGCCCTCGGTTGCCTAGGCGACCGTCACGCCAACGAGCGTCTCGTGCAACTGATCAAAGAGAGCGACAGCGTCGCCGTTCTCGCCGCGATCGCCTCCGCCATCAGCCGCATCGGCGACCGCCGCGCAATCGATTCATTGATCGCACTAAGCAAGGATCGCTCCATGTCCAAGCTCGGCCGAGCGTTCGTAGCAGCCGCCCTCGGCGGAGTCGGCGACAAAGACGAACTCCCATGGAACGTGCCACTGAGCGTCGACACCAACTACGCAACCGGCATCGACACCCTGACCAACGGCTCCACCGGCGTCCTAGACATCCTCTGACACGTACGGTGCCAGGCACAGAAGTAACACGTTCGATCCTGGCAGTTGGCCGAAGGCTGTTTCGTGCGTAGATCTCACAAGACGTCACGAACGTCAGCCGCCTTGAATCAGAACCTGCTGGAAGCCGTGCGTCGCTTCATCCAGCGCGCCAGGGATGACGGCCAGACGGGCACCCTCATGACCGATGCCGAGGCAGTTGATCTTCTTCGTGAGGCCAGTGGTCACATTCCTCGGTGGTATCCAGACTTGTTGACGAAGGCGCCTTTGATTGGGCTGAACTTCTCGTTTGGGGAAATGGAAGAAGGCTTCCGGCAATGCGATTGGAATTGGAACGGAGCTGCAGGGATCAAGAGCGAGTGTGAGTGCTATCCAGGGCTGCCGCTTCTCGAACGCGGCTACTTCGGTTTCGCGTCGGATGTCACTGGCAGCGGAGGTTCGTTGTTCTTGCAGCCACAACCGGATGGTCAAGCAGTCATCTACCAAGTGTTCCACGATGTGAATATCGACGCGGATGAGATCTTGGCAGGCGCGCGCAATCAGCTTGCGCCAACTCTAGCGGCGTTCTTGGATGCGGCTTGCTTCGATTAATAGTGTTCCGCGCGAGCCGGCAGTGAAGGTGGCGTGATCGATGGATACACCGCCAACCAAGCAGCAAGTGCATCGCTTGCTTCAGATGCGCGAAGCCGGATTGGTTTCTTGGAAGCATTTGCAGCCTTGGGCGGCAGAGCAAATCGCAGCGCTCGAAACGCCGCCCGCGTGGCTATGCGAGTTGCTGTCGTTGACCTCTGCGCGTGATATCGATCGGTGTCTGCGTGAGGTCCTCATCGCCCCTCCCTTCGAGCCGTTTGATCAAGCGATGCTCAGCGACTACTCCGTCTCCTGCCTCATGGTTCGATACGAACGGCGAGAACTGGCGTGGCGCACGGTGCTGCAGCAGTCTGGCGAGCTTGTCGACAACATGAACTGTGGGGCTGAGTCGTGCGAGTTCTACTTCGAGCTCCTCAATGAGCTGGAGGACTCGGAGTGCGATCCGGCAGTAGAAGAACGGCAAGTCCGCGCGGTTCGGCAGTTGCTGCCGGCATCGATTGCCCTAGTCATTGCGGACTTCGAGCCGTTCGC
>CAXBFC010000326.1:0-9451 GCA_963974725.1 uncultured bacterium
GGACAGTCGGCAATCTCAAAGCGATCGGCCAGGCCAAGCCCGCGCAACTGCAGAGCCAATACATGGCGCTGCGAATCGAGCGAGCCCGAATGAGCCGCCGAGTCATTGTTGGTCGTCGAGGCCGCGTGCGTGCGCCACGAGTAGAGCACTTCGGCCACGTGCTTTGGTTGATGGCCCGCGCGCACGAAGCGCAACAGGGTGTCCCAATCGTGGCAGTAGTTCGCGCCGGGATCGGCGTAGACCCCGAGGCGCAGGGCCTCCAACCGATCGAAGGCGCACAGATGCCAGATGTAGCTGCAGGCCAAGGCAAGCGCCGGATCCCAGCCCGTGCGATAGAACGGGTTGACCCGTCGACCGTCGGTGAAGTGGTCCTCATCGGAGAACAAGAACTTCGCCGTTGGCGTCGCCCGCAAGGCGTGGCCCAAGGCGCGGATCGTATGCGGGGCCAGCAGATCGTCGGAGTCTACCGGCAAGACAAACTCGCGATCCGCCGCCGCCAGCGCAGCATGCATGCCGCCGAGAATGCCGCGATTCTCCGGTTCGCGCACCAACTGCACCCAGGCCAATTGCGCCAACTCGTCGAGACACGCGCGGCTGGCCGGATCGGTCGTGCCATTGTCGACCAACACCCAGACCGCGCCCTCTTCGTTCTGCGCCGCGAGCGATGCCGCAAGTTCGAGCAGCAGATCAGGCGGCGTATTGTAGGCACTCGTGACGAACGCGAAGCGCTCGCCCACACGACCACCCAACGGCGCCAATTCGGGCGACGAATCGGTCGCTACCTGCCGTCGACGCCGCAACCAGGCGCGCGCTTGCTGCAAGATTCTCATCACCTAGCCCGGGCTATTCAGCCGCCGTTCTTTCTTGCCCTGCGTGGACACTTCGTCAGCGGTCAGCGTGCGCACGACTGTTTCGACCTTGGGACTGTAGATGCCAAACACCATGTGCTTGGGCACCGGATCCACGATCTCGATCACAACCGCATTGTGCACCCAATCGAGGAAGCGCAGATCCTCCTGATTGTAAGCAGCAGCGGGCGACACGCCGTAAGCACCGGGACGCACGGACAGCTTCAGCTTGAACTCGTAGCGAACAAACTCGCCGACGCGCACCGGGCCAACGTCGACATACTCCTGCCACGTATTGACGCCGACGACGTCGGTGCCGAGGCGATCGCGCAGGTAGAAGCCCAGCCCGCAAGTCTCGAGATCGATGTCGTAACGGACGTCGAATCGGAAGGTGACCGTTTCGTCGAGTTCGAACATGCGGCCGACCTTGCCGTCCGCACCAACTACCTGACTGCGTACGATCTCGGCCTTGCCGTCGCCATGGCGCAGCCACGGGAAGTCCTTGTCGGCCGACGCTGCCGGCGCAGCGTGTTGCGCATCTTCGCCATCGGCCCCTTCGCCACCGTCCCCGTCGCCGTCGCCGTCGCCGCCGCCGCCGGCCATGGCCGCTGCAGACGCCGCGTCTGGTGCCTCCTGCATGCGGTCCCCGATCACCCGCCCCAAATACCAATGGCCAACCATCGGAGCATCGCCGGACTTGATCAGGCGACCTTTCTCAAGCACGACCGCCTGGTCACACAGGCGCTTGACGCCCTCGATGTCATGCGACACGAACAACAGCGACGTGCCGTCCTCGCGCATCTGCCGGATGCGGGTCGCGCAACGCTGCTGGAACACCACATCGCCAACCGACAGCGCCTCGTCGACAATCAGGATGTCTGGGTCGACGGCCGTCGCGACGGCAAATGCCAGCCGCACGAACATGCCCGAGCTGTAGGTTTTGACCGGTCGATCGAGGAAGTCACCGATATCGGCGAACGCGGCGATGTCGTCAAACCGCGCCTTCATCTCTTCCTCGGGCACACCGAGCACGGCACCGTTCAAGAAGACATTCTCACGACCGGTAAACTCAGGATTGAAGCCGCTACCCAATTCGAGCAACGCCGATACCCGTCCCACGCGACGCACTTCGCCATGCGTCGGCGTCAACGTGCCGGCGATAATCTGCAGCAAGGTGCTCTTGCCGGCACCGTTCTGCCCGAGCACACCGAGCGCCTCACCGCGCCGCAACTGGAACGAGACATCACTGAGAGCCGCGAACTCGGTAAAGAAGCTCTTCTTGCCGCGCGACAGCATCTGCCGCAAACGGTCAAACGGGCGGTCGTAGATCAGGTATGTCTTGCCGAGTCCGCAAACGTCGAGCACGACCTCGCTCTGCTCGAACGAACCCTGTTCGGACGAACCCTGCACGAAAGAACCCTGCTCTGCCAAGGCGCCCTTGGGAATCGTGCCATCAGAAGGGCCATCAGAAGAGCTGCTAGAGGACATCGGCAAACCCCCGACGCGTCTTCTGGAACCAGGCAAAGCCAAACCAAGCGGTCACGACCGACAGCACAAAGAACACGCCGAGCGACGTGAAGTTCGGCAACTGCCCCCAGACCAACACCATGCGCGCTTCATCGACGGCGATCTTCAATGGGTTCCACTCCAAGATCGAGGCGACGAGTGGCGCGTTGTCCAAGATCGCCTGAAACGGGAACACGACTGGCGTCAAGAAGAACAACGCCTGGGAGATCACGCCAACGACATGGCCGAGGTCGCGTGCGAAGACGCCGAGCGAAGCGAAGAACCAACCGATGCCGGCAGAGAAGAACGCCAGCGGTATCAACACCAGCGGCAGCAGCAGCACGGTCCAACTCAACGGTTGACCCAGCAGGATGGTGCCGACGGCAAGGATGAGCAAGCCTACCGTCGCATGAAAGAGCGCACTGCCAACCAACGCCAAAGGCAGGATCTCGAGCGGGAAGACGACCTTCTTGACGTAGTTCGGATGCGCCAGAATCATCGTCGGCGCGCGCGTCAGCACTTCGGTGAATACGCCGAACACCGTCATGCCGCAGAAGATCAACAGCACGGCGGGGCGATCGGGCAAACCGTCGCCGCCAAACCTGGCGCCACGAAACACGGTGCTGAACACAATCGTAAACACACCCAGCATCAACAGCGGGTTGAGGAACGACCACGTCAACCCAAGCGCCGAACCGCGGTAGCGGCCAATCGCATCGTTGCGCGCAAACCGCGTAACCAATTTGCGGTGGCGCCACAGGGTGGCCAGCGGCTCGACCGGCACCGAAACGTCGGGCCCGAAGATGACCGTCGGCCGGGCAGTCTTGGATGGATGCGTGCTTGTCAACGAGGATACATCTAAGCGGATGGGTGCAGGACTAGCCAGATCGCTGGCAAACAGGTCCTGCCTACGGGTGCCTCGGCGACCAGCCCAAGTTGCGCAAACGCGTCGCATCGCCGACCACGACCATGGGCTCATCGAAGGGCGTATCGTCCGGGGCGAATGACAGCAGATCTTCGCGGCCAAGTTCGCGCGCGATCCGCTGGGTCAGTGCGCGCACCGTCACCCCAGTGCCCGAGGCGATGTTGACGACGCCACCGCCTTCGAGGCCAGCCGCCGCGTCAAAGCCTGCCGCTACGTCATCGACGTGCAGATAGTCGCGCACCTGACGCCCGTGCGAACGCAACGCGATCGGCTCACCCGCCTCGAGCTTCAACCGCACCATTGGCACCAACCGCTTGGGGTGCTCGTACGGCCCATACAGGTAGAACACGCGCGCCCACACGAGCGGGATGCCCGCGTCGCGACCGAGCTGCAGGGCGATGTTCTTGAACGCCAACTTCGACGCCGAGTAGATGTGCTGCGGCCGCTCCAAGGTGGTGTCCTCGTTGAGCGGCTCGCTACCGGACGTGTCGTATTCGAAGCACGTTCCCGCACAAACGAACTGCTCGGGCTGCAGCGCCAGCACCTCGCGCGCGAACGCAGCGCCCGCGTGCAGGTGCTGCAGGTTCTGCTCGGCGTTGGTCAGGTATTTGCCCGGCTCGGCATACCAGGCCAGATGGAAGACGCGCTGCGGCCGGAAATCGGCCAGCACCCCGCGCCAACTATCGGGCTCGGTCAGCTCGGCATTGGCCGTCTGCACACGATCCGCATACTCGCCCAGGCGACGCAAGTCGTCGGTCGCGCGATCGAGCACCATGACCTCATCGCCAGCGGCGGCAAAGCGTCGCGCCAGGGCCGAACCGATGAAGCCCGTGCCGCCGGTGATCAGCGTGCGCTTGGCCGCGCGGCTGCCTGAATCGCTAGTGGCCACGATCGACAATTAGTGATTCTTGACCAACCACGAGTACGGAATGTCGTTCTCGAACGGATCGAGGCGCGAACTGCGTGACGGATCGTGCGCGTGCGTGCAGGCATTGGCGATCAATGCCGTTTCCGTGCCGACGGTCGTGAAGCCGTTCCACGTATCCGGCGGCACCTGCACCAGGCAGTAGTTGTCGACACCGAAGAACACTTCCTGCAACTCGCCGCGCGTCTTGGAGCCTTCGCGATCGTCGTAGATGACGATCTTGGCATTGCCGACGACACACGCGTAGTTGAGCGTCATGTCGCGATGCATGTGCCAGCCCTTGATCACGCCTGGATGCACCGAGCTGAAGTAGATCTCGCCGAACTCGATGAAGTGCTCATCGGTGCTGCGCAGCATGTGCATGACCGTGCCGCGGTCGTCGGGGATGCGACGCAGCGGGATGATGCGCAGTCCTTCAATGCGGCTCGGCAACATGTTGGCCGCACTCATGCCGTCGTCTCCGCCTCGCCCACGACGTCCGCCAGGATGCGCGGTTCTGGCACTGGATGGATGAAGCGGCCACCGATCTGCTCGTAGCCACGCTGCTGCTGACGAATCTCGTCGGCGAAGTTCCACGCCAACAGCAAGGCGTAGTCGGGCTTGTCCTCAAGCAACTTCTCGACCGGGTAGATCGGCAAGTGCACACCCGGTGCAAACCGACCTTGCTTGACCGTGCTGCGGTCGACGATGTAGTCGATCACGTCGGCGCCGAGGCCACAGTAGTTGAGCAGCGTGCTGCCCTTGGCGGAGGCGCCATAGGCGACGATGCTCTTGCCTTGCTTCTTCAGGCCGGCAAGCAATTCGACCAGCTGCTCACGCATGACGCGCACGCGCTGCCCCATTTGACGGAAGACCTCGGGGCCGGCCAGACCTTCGCTGCGCTCAAGCTGCCGCACCCGCTCGACGTCCGAAGTCTTGCTGCGCGCGCCAGGCTTCTGCAGGAAGACGCGCAAGGAGCCACCGTGCACCTTCTGTTCCTGCACATCAAACAGTTCCAACCCCGCCAACTCGGCCGCTTTGGCAACCGCGTGCAGCGAGAAGTAGTAGACGTGCTCGTGGTAGACCGTGTCGAACTCCAGGTGGCGCATGAACTCGCGCAACCAGGGGAACTCAAACACCGCAACACCATCTTCCTTGAGCAGCGAACGCACGCCCTCGAGGAATGGCACCAACTCGGGCACGTGGGCCAAGACGTTGTTGCCGATCAAGACGTCCGCCGCGCCCTTGTCCGCGAGCACCTCGGCCGCCGTCTCAGGACTGAAGAACTTGGCCAACGTTGGCACGCCGGCGGCGTTGGCCTTGACCGCGATATTCTGCGCTGGCTCGACGCCGAGACACGGCACGCCGGCGGCGACGAAGTTCTTGAGCAGGTAGCCATCGTTGCTCGCCACTTCGACCACGAAGCTGTCCTTGCCCAGATCGAAGCGCTGCTTCAGATCGTCGGCGTAGCGCTTGCTGTGCTGCACGAACGCATCGGAGAAGCTGCTCTCGTAGAAGTAGTTCGAGAACAGTTCTTCGGGCGCCACGAGATGCAGCAGCTGCACGGCGTGGCACTCGTGGCAATAGCCCACCTGCAACGGATACCGCGCTTCGGACTCTGCCGTCGCGGGCTTCGCTTCGAGCAAGGCATTGGCCAAGGGAACGACGCCGAGATCGAGAAACGACTCGACCTTCGCGGCCCGACAAACAAGACAATCAGACATAGAACGAGAGAGGTGCAGGGTTCAAGATCGAGTGCTTCGGGCGCTGCGAATGCTGGCACGCCCGATCGCAACAAGATGCCAGTGCGAGGCTATCAGTGCGGGGCTATCAGTGCAGGGTTAGCTGTCCGCTGAAGACTTGTTGGCCGTCAGCAAACGGCGGTACCATTCGACGGTATCCACGAGGCCCTCAGCCAGGCTCCAACGCGGCTCCCAGCCAATCATCTCGCGCGCCTTGCGGGCCGAGAGATACTGATGCTTGATCTCGTTCTTCGCCTCGTTGAGCACTTGAGGTTCGAGATCGCTGCCCATGACCTTGAGGATCTGCTTGGTCAACTCGAGCACGGTGACCTGGATCTCATTGCTGAAGTTGAACGCGTGGCCGTGCAACTTGTCGTCGTCCATGCACTCGGCCAAATGCAGATAGGCGTGCACGGCATCCTTGACGAAGAAGTAGTCGCGGATGAACGTGCCATCGCTGCGGATGATCGGTCGCTCGCCTTGCACGACACTGCGGACCGTGCCCGGGATGATGCGGTTCCAGTTGAGGTCGCCACCGCCGTAGAGGTTGCCGCAACGCGTGACCGTCACCGGCAAGCCGAAGCTGTGCGCATAGGAGATCGCGATCAGATCGGTGCAGCTCTTGCTGACGTCGTAGGGATGGCGACCGATCAGCGGCGCGTCCTCTTCGTACGGCAACTTCTCTTGATCACCGTAGGCCTTGTCCGAAGACGCCACCACGATGCGCTTGACGGTTGGGTTGACGCGGCAGGCCTCGAGCACGTTCCAAGTGCCGCGCACGTTGGCCTCAAAGGTCGCGCGCGGGCCGCGATTGGCCGTACCGACGATCGTCTGTGCCCCGAGGTGCATGACGGTCTCGACCTCGTATTCGTTGATCGCGCGCTCAAGGCAATCGTAGTCCTCAAGACGACCGCGCACCGTATCGACGCGCGTGTGCAGGTCGTTCTCGGAGTAGAAGCGACTCTTCATCACTTCGTCGCGCACCAAGGCAACCACGTTGGCGCCGCGTGCGAGCAACTCCTCGACCATCCACGAACCGAGCAGGCCAGTGGCCCCGGTGACAAAGACGCTGCGGCTACGCCAGAAATTGCTCACTACCAAACCTTCCAAGGCGCGTCGCCAGCATCCCACACACGGTTGAGCAGTTCGAAGTCGCGGTAGGTGTCCATGCACTGCCAGTAGCCGCTGTGGTCAAACACCTGCAGCTGGTTGGCGGACGCGAGATCCATCAACGGCTTCTGCTCGAGCACCAACCCTTCATCGCTGCTCAAGTAATCAAAGAACTCACGCTTGAACATGAAGTAGCCGCCGTTGATCGGCCGCCCCCCATCCAGCTGTGGCTTCTCGCTGAAGTTCGTGACGACGCTGCCATCGACGACCAACTCGCCAAAGCGCGACTGCGGCCGCACCCCGAGCACCGTGCCGATGCAATCATGCTTCCGATGGAAAGCCTCTTCGGCGGCAAGGTCGACGGATGCCACTCCGTCCCCGTAGGTCAGACAGAAGTCGCTGCCGTCGACGTACTCGCGCACGCGGTGCAACCGCGCACCGGTCATCGCCTTGGCACCGGTTTCGACCAGCGTCACCTTCCAATCACTCTCAGCGTGGCGACCGTGCACTTGCAGGTCACCAGAACCGAGGTCGACGGAGAAGTTGTTGCTACGCGCCTGGTAGTTGAGGAAGTAGTCGCGAATGACGTCGCCCTTATAGCCAAGGCACAAGACGAACTCGTGGTGCCCGTAGGCAGCGTACGACTTCATGATGTGCCACAAGATTGGCCGGCCGCCGACTTCCACCATTGGCTTGGGCTTGTACTCGGTCTCCTCGCGGAGACGCGTTCCCATGCCGCCGCACAAGATCACGACCTTCATGACAGTCTCTTCAATGTGACATCCTCAACGTGACAATCGCTTCAATACGCCCCGACGTAAACCCATTCCAAGGTAGACCAGCAAGGCGCAGGACAGACAGCATGGCGGGAGCCAAAGCTTGCATGGCCGCTCGTGCTGCCTACTGCCGCGCTCCAGACCATCGCCCGCCAGGATAGATAGCCGGCCAGTCAGTGCAAGCTTTTCACCTTGCTACCGAGCCCTGGGCACACGCCACCAACTGGAGCCCAAGGACCCGGCCCGCACAGCTCGCCAGCGACGCCGGCTGCGAGGCATTCGGGCGCGCCTGCCAAGTGCTGGTGAACTCTGCGAGCCCGGCGAGCAACCCAGCAAGGTGCGAAGAACTGCATGCAACGCACTCTATCCGCCATTCTCTGGACCTCGATGCAACCCCAGCCCTTCCCGCAGCGTCGTCGCAATCCACCGCAACTCAAGCTCGTCGCGGCCCTTCAGCATGCGTCGGCTGTTCCAGCCGGCCTTGATCTGCAGCTGCTTGACGACCTTGGTATGGTCGGCACCAACACGATCGATCAGCACGACGTCCGTCACAGAGCCAGCTGGCAACACCTGGATGTGCTCGCCGAAGAACGCGCCAACGCGGTGGATCGCCAATGCGCCATCCACGACGCGAAACACCGTGCTGCGCAGAGCGGCGACCAGGCCCCCAAAACACAGCATCGCTCCGAGCACTGCCATTCCTGCTGGAAACCACGCCACCCAAGCGTATTCCTCGGCCCGCCAAGCGAAGACGAGCGCCAACCCAAGCGGAAACACAACCGCCATGAACCCCGCAAGCACCAAGCTGCCCACGGGCCCCGTAAAACCCCGACGCGGAACCGTCAACACAAGCCCGTCATCCGCATACGCGACGCTTGCGCGCTTGAGCTGGTCGCCTTCCGTGCCGACATCCCCACTGACGTTCTCAGGCGAGCAGAAAGCGATGGCATCGTGTTCCTCATGCGCCAGGACAAAGCCAAGCTCCGCCGCGATTCGCTCGGCGGCGTCGCGCAGCAAGTGGCGCCGATAGCGCTTCGCGACCCGCACCATGATCGAAGCCCCGCACCACAGCTCCAACCGCGCAATGGCGCCGTCGTAGCGGCCTTGGTGGCGAGCCACTGGTCGCGTCACCGCCATGCGAGTCAATTCCCGGCGCGACACACTTCGCCGAAAGTCTAGCGGCCCGACCTGCTCCACGACGTGAATGTGCGTGGCACGAATCTCGATGCGCGCCCGCGACAGCATCAACAAGACAGATGCCAAGATCATGCCGCACCCGGCCAGCAACGCGATTCCGCCGGCAGCCATCGGATCCTCGAACCCATCCATCAGCGTGTTCACACCAGCGAACGCAAACAGGCAGCCCCCAAACAGCAGCAGCACGGCCGCCATCTGCTTGGCGGGGCCGGCCTGGCCAAAGCGCCGGGGCAAGTGCAGCACCGTGCCGTCACTGCCTTTTGTCACTGCAATCTCGCTGCGAGCCATCGCCACCACTGTAGGTTGGCAGAACGCGAGCTTACAGATTGCCGCTTGAGCGGCCCCGCGTCGACTGCTTGAGCCACCCTGCACAATTGGGGATGCCGCTGAGGCGTGGCCGGACAGCAGCGTGCATCGCGTGCGGATGGAATCGCTGTGCGTGG
>CAXBFC010000327.1:0-9442 GCA_963974725.1 uncultured bacterium
CCGAGCGCCCCATCGGCGCAGGAGATCTCGTCGTCTGCTACTCGGTCGCAACCGAGATGGCATGCGCAACAACGGAGCGGGCCAGCGAGCTGCGCTTCTTGGCGTCCGACTTTGGTGGCATCACCATCGGCACGGTGATCGGCATCGACGCGCTCGGCCGCCGCGTGCAGGGACACATGGCGTTCGACGGACAGCAGCTGGAGATGGTGCTACCGCACGACTTCGTCGAGACCGCCGCCTACCCGCTCGAATTGGACCCGCTGTTTGGCCCGGAGCTCAACACTGGCGTCTCCTTCCAAGACCACTTCCCCGACACCGCCTACGACGCCACCAACAACATCTACGGCGTCGTGCACGAGTTCCCGAGCTCCGCGACGAGTTCGGCAGTCTGGATCATGCGCCACGACGCGCTTACCGGCACCCGCCTTGGCGGCGGCGCTGTCGGCAGCGGCGCCGGCAGCCAGAGCCGCCCGCGGATCGCCAACATCAACCAGTCCGACCGGTTCCTGGTCGTGTGGCAAGACGACGCCTCGGGCAACCCCGACATCAAGTGCCGCGCCGTTCGCGCCAGTGACGGCGCCTTGTCGATGCCGGTCACGATCGCCTCGAACTTCGCCGACGAGCTCGCCCCCGACGTCGGCGGCGACGCGTTCGACAACCAAGACCTCGAAGCACTCGTCGTCTGGCAAGAAGTCGGCGTCGGCATTCGCGGGGTGCAAATGACGGTCGCCGCCACCGGCGATCCGGTCATGGCGGGCAGCGTCGTCACGCTCGATCCGCTGCCGCTATCGGCCAACCCCACCATCAGCAAGAGCGGTGGCTTCGACCCAAGCAACGGCGGCCGCTACGTCGTCGCGTGGGAAGCGGACCTTGGTGGCACCCCGTTGATCGGCTACCTCGGCGTCGACCGGGATCTCAACTTGCTGACCGGGCCGTCCTACACGGCTGGCGGGGTCGGCTCCGCCAATCCCGACGTCGACGGTGACGGCACCCAGTTCTTGTTGGTCTTCCAAGCACTGGAAGGACCGCCACCATCAAAGAACGATATCTGGTGCCAACCCCTCGAGTTCTGCACGGCAGGAACGTCACTTTGTGGACCCGCGGCGAGCCCGTTGGCGAACACCGTCAGCGACGACGCAATCGATCCGGTCACCGCTTGCCTCGGGCCAATGTTTGCGGTCGCGTGGTCGGACGCCGAACCCTTGACGCTGAGCGACTACCGGATCGCGATCACCAACGTTGTGCCAGCGACCGGCCAGCTGTGCGGTTCGCTTGACATGACGGGTCCAACCTCGGGGTTCAACAACTCCCAGCCAGCACTCTGCGCCAAGCGCTCGGGCGGCGCCGACAACGACGAGGCGCTGCTCTCCTTCGAGAAGCTGGACAACAGCTCTGGCAACTCAACGCTCAAATCGCACCGCTACCAGCCATTCACCGGCGGTCCGGTGACGCCAATCGCAGGTGTCGGTGGCTGCGGCACTGGCGGTACCGCGGACGTCGGCAGTCCATTCGCCGTCGGCAATGCTTCGTTTCACCTGACCCTGCGAAACGCCGACCCTGGTGCCCCGGTGGCGTTCTTGGTGTTCGACACGACGATGGGTGCACAGAGCTCGTGCGGAACTTGCACCTTGATCAACGCCCAGATCCTGTCACCGATATTCCCGGTCCTCAATGGCGACGCCGATGCGGCGTTGCCCCTGCCCTGCAACACTGGCTTGTTGGGCTTCACCATGGACGCGCAGTGGGTCGTCTTCACGCCGGTTGCCGCTGCGCCACCGTGCCCGGTGTTCCCGTTCATCAGCGCTTCGAACGCCATCCGGATGGTGATGGCGAACTAAACTCGGGTGCAGCTCCTTGCGCAAATCGCGCGCATGCGTTGCGTGCGCAGGCTGTCATATCCAGAACCCAACCATGCTTGCTTCGCCGCTCGTGGCCACCCGTTGCGCTACCGTCGGATCCGAAATCTGGCCCTGCTAACTGCAGCTGCAATGGCTGCGTTGGCGCCGCCGATGGCACAGTTGCAGTTTGATCATCTGCCGCGGCGCGCGTTGTCGTCCTTGATAGGCTACCGGTCGACCTTGACCGGCAATTCGGCCCCGGGCAGCCACGCCGCTTTCGGCGCCACCATGATCCCGTTGATGGTGTCATCTTGGAAGCCGATCACGCTCGGAAAGCGTAGACCCGGTAGCGTTTGGATGTCGAACAGCTCGGAACAGCCCGCTTCGAACCAAAGAAAGGCCGTCAGCTGACCCGTCTGCAGATCGACGACGCAGACGCCACACTTGCGCTGCGTGTCGTCAAACTGCTCGGCGATCGGCATGCCGCCAAACTGATCCTTCTCGCGGATCATCGACAAACCGACGAACGCGTACTGACCGTGGAAGGCAAGCCCGCGAGCGAAGCCCGGCAGCGCCGCAACGGTCGTGCGTTCGCCATTGCGCTCGTCCACCGTGCAGAGCAAACCACGACCGGAGTCGAGCACGAACAGCTTGCCGTCATGGACGCGCGGCGAGTGCGGCATGCAGAGTCCGCGGGTGACGACCTCACCCGAATCAACCTCCAGCACAACACCTCCGGTGATCTTGTTGTCACGCCAGCCACCAGCGGTGTTGGTCTCCCCCATCGCGCTGACATAGCCGACCTTGCCGTCTTCGATCGCAATGCCGTTGAGGTGGCAACGGTCCTCGCCGACCAGTTGGTCGATGAACGGTGGCTTCCACTGCGGTACGAACCCGTAGTCACCGTTCGGATCGAGCGTGCACAGACACGAGAACAACGTATTGACGATCCACGGACGCCCGTCGACCAGCGCGATCTCGTGGCCCTGAATGTCGCCGGTGACATGTGCCTGCCGCGGCACCAAGCATGCGTCGTGGCTTCCCTTCGGTTCCAACTGCGGCGCGATCTCGGCAGCCGCGCGCAACGTCCAGACGGTGTTGCGCGCACCCAACACCATGCGGTCCAGGTCGTCGCTAACGGCAAGGCCCATCGGCTTTTCGAACGACCGCAGCAGCAGTGACAGCTTGTTGCCAGTCGGACGCACCAGCATCAACTTGCCGGCCTGATACGTCGTCACCGCCAACGACAATTGCAACTGCTGCAGCAAGGCCGGGAAGTTCGGCGAGTGCACGTAGCGGAACGGCGACGACTTGGACTGGGGTTGCGATCGGTCGGGCTTGGTCATGGCAATGCTCTCACACAAGTGACGCTAGAGCATTCCGGTTGCCGAGTCGCCAATGGGAACCTCTGAGAACCCGGAGTCCGCGCTCGGTACGGACGCTCAGCCAGGCACTGCAAACCGTGCGACTCGTCAGGTGGCGTGAGTTCGTATTCAAGAACGACGGTCGCCACATGCTGCTGGTGGTGATCCGCGGCTCGTCACGCTCTCAGAACTTCAAGGCGGCACTCCAGGAGGGACGGTCGCAGGTGCTGACGCTCGGCGAGGGTGCAACCACGGCGGTATTCTTCACGGGTGACGTTGAGGTCGGGCGCATGCCGGTGCAGTTGCAGGCCGGTGCAGTTGCGGGCCGGGCAGGTCCACACGATCCGGTTCTGAGGCTTCACACATCGTTGGCAGCCGCTACTTGGCCGACTTGCTCAGGCCTCAGTCCAGCAGCATTTGCTTCAGCATGGACTCGCCACCATGTGACCACCAGTAGCGCACGGCGATGCGGAAGGCGCGGTGGTCTGCTGCCGGGCCGTCCGGAAGTTCGTCGAACAGCCACTGCAGTTCTGGGTCCTTGCGAAATGCTGCGCCAGCGCGCGCCGGCACATCCGCGAGTGATGGGGTGTTGGCCAGCACGTCAGCTGCGTCGTTCCAGATTGCATCAAAGCTCCAGCGGGTTCTTGCCAGTTCTTGCAGGGCATCGGCATGCCGAGGGTTGTTGGTCAGACCGAAGAAGATCGACAACGGAATCAGCAGCAACGGTCCGGCCTTTTGCTTCTCGACCAGTTCGTTGAGTGCGGCGCTGGCCGTGCGGCCATCGCCCGCCAGGTAGCTGCTGGCGCAAGCGCAAGCTTCGACTAGCTGGCCCGACCAACCGCGCCGCACGCATGGTTGTTGCACGAACGCGGCGAACACAAACTGCATCGTCGGTGCCTGCCCCCCCTCGACTGGCAGAGATGGCACGTCGTGCACGTTGGCAAGCATATCGTCTGGCTTCGGCCACGCATCGATCACGCCTCGGGCCATCGCCCGCAAACGCTTTCGATCGGTCGGGTGCGCAACCGTCTGTCCAAGCACGGCCACCAGCATCTTGTGTAGCGCGTCCTCGGGCGGGGCAGCCGCCGCGTTGTCGTTCGCCGGCAGCACGGCATTGGGCAACTCCGAGACCAGACCGACCGTGCACTCGGTGCCAAGTACCGTGAAGCCAATCGGTTGGTCGCGAACTTCGCCGGCGGGCCCAAGCCGCAGGGTCGTCTCGCCAAGTCGCACCACGAGATCGTCGTCAACGTGTTGTACGTCGTTCGCGCCGCGCAGCAGCTTCGCGGCGAACGACGGGTGCATGTCGAAGAAGAACTCGGGGAAGTCGCCGGTCGAAGTTCCCAGGCCCCAGCGGATCTCGCCATTGCCGTCCGCATGAAGCGTGCTCATCAGCTGGAACTGAACGGACAGCAGTTTGCCGGCAGGCATCGCAAAGATGCTCGCGCTGCGACCCGAGACAAGGCGCAACCCGTGCGGGTCGACTTGCAGTGCGAAGCGTTCCACTGGCCCGTCACCCCAGGCGATGTGCTCGGCCTCGAGGTGGATGCCCGTCGTGCCCATCGTCAGGTCGATGCGGCCGGGATGCACCGTGAGCACTGGTTGCAGCGGCAGCTGTTCGCCAACTTCGACGCCAAACTGCAGCAATTCGCCGCCACGCAGCAGGGCGGCGGACCGTTGCATTGCGTGATCGAGGCGAGCCGCAGTCGCCAGGTGCGATGCATCAAACGGCGGCGGCTCGGGGATGCGCACGACGTTCACAATCAGGGTGGCCGAGCGCGCCGACGAAGCTTCCGGCGCAGGCTCGGGCAGTGCGACCGCGACTTCCGCGTAGCGCGCCGTCGCCTCGATCCGCTGGCGAAGACGGTCGCGCACCGCCTTGGTTGCAAGCATGCCGACTTCTGGGACCGCCCAAGCGATCACCGCGGCAGTTGTTTCCGCGTCCGGCTCGCCGTCCATTTGCACTCCGCCAAGGAACACCTCGCGACCTTCGTCGAGCACGGTAACAAGCAGCACCAGCTTGTCGCCATCGGGCTCGTGCGCGACCTTGATGCTGGCACCATAGCGACCAATGTTCTCGTAGGCGGTGACCACACCTTGCTGCAGCCGCTTGCTTCGGGACGTCGTTGTGTTTGCGAACTGCCCCACTGGCAACAGCGCCTTGTTGCTGGCTATCGGTGGCGCCAACTCTCCAGTCGGCATCCTCGGTCGCGGTGGCACGGTCAGAGCGGTGGCGACCTGTTCCTCCGTCAACGCAGTGTTGCCGCTGCAACGCACCCCACCCCAGCGATATCGGGACCCCGGCTGGACCGCAATCCGCAGGCCTCCGTCGACGAGTTCGGCAGTCGCCTTTGCATCGGGATAGCCGCCTGCCCGATGCATGACGACGACGCGTTCGGCGATCCCCCCCGCCGTGTCTTGATCCAGGCCGCGGTGCAGCGCGCGCATCGTTGCGAAGTCGGTTGCGAGCACGCCAGCGACATCGTCGCGGTCATAGCCTGAGCCTGTCACCTCCATTTCGCGCAGCACCCGCCATGGCGGCGCCTGCTGTGCCGGCAGGAACGCCGCGATGGCTAGCGATACGACGAGCGCGCGTGAGAGGCAACGTGAGGGACGGTTGTTGGCACTCATTGGTATTGCTTGCACCGCGACAACGATCCCGCCAACACCAGCACGCGTCAACCGCCGCACTCGCCCCAAACCACACCGAAGCGCTGGTTCTCGACCTGAAGCAACCGCGATCGCCCGCCGTCCAGGAGCCCGCAACTTCGCGCCGTGACGCCAAGCGCATTGCGCGCACAGCAACCAGCCCGTCTGATGCGGGGCCGCCTATGACGACCTCCGGCAACCCCAGACTCGGCGCTCTGTTCACGATTGCCGCAGTCTGCGTGTTCGGCATGCAGGACGGTGTCAGCAAGCACTTGACCGAACAGTATCCCGTATTCTTCGTGATCACGGTGCGCTACTGGGCGTTCTTGCTCGTGCTGCTGTTGGTGCATACCGGTCGCAGCGGCGGCTTGCGTCGGGTTGCGACATCGAAGCGGCCGGTGCGGCAGTTGTTGCGCGGGGCGCTGCTCGCCGGCCAGGTGTGCATGATCGTGCAGTCGTTCGCGAGCCTTGGACTATCGACCACGCATGCGGTGTTCTCGTCGTTCACGCTGCTGGTCGCGCTGGGTAGCTGGCTGTTCCTCGGCGAACGCATCGGCGTAGCGCGCATGCTGGCGATCGCCGTCGGCCTGATTGGCGTGCTCGTGATCTTGCAACCTGGTACCCAGGTGTTCGATCCGCTGGCGCTGTTGCCGCTGGCCGGAGCGTGCACGTTCGCGACCTACCAGCTGTTGACGCGAGCCGTCAACGCCGTCGACCCGGCTCGCACCAGCTTTTTCTACACCGGCCTCGGCGGCGCACTCGTGATGACCGGCATCGGACCGTTCTACTGGCAGCAACCGGACCTGACCGGCTGGCTACTGCTCGCGGTCGTCAGCGCGTCGAGCATGCTCGGCCACTACCTGTTCATCCAGGCGCTACGCCATGCCGAGGCGAGCGCGATCCAACCGCTGGTCTACCTGCAACTGGTCGTCGCCACGACGATTGGAATCTTGGTATTCAACGAACGGCTCGATGCAGCGACCATCGTCGGCGCCGTGCTGATCGTCGCCGCCGGGTTGTTCACGCTACATCGCCAGCGACGACGCGCGCCGAACACAACCGCGGCGGCCTATGCGAAGCCCTGACGCGGGCGGCCCTACTGGATGCTCGACCCGAATCCGTTGACTACCGGTGCGTAGTTCACCTTGTAGCAGTGCACGTAGCTGAAGCCGGTGGCGTTGCCAAGAGGATTGAGTCCTGACAGCTTCGTGCCGGCGAGCCGCATCGTGCCCGAGCCGTTCTGGCTCATCACTTCTTGCAGCGAGCGCAGAGTGCCTCCCTGCACCTGCGTGTCGCCGGCGATCTGCGCACGGATCGCGTGCTTCGAGCCGAACAGGTAGGTGTCGTGGATCTCGGCAGCGGTGCGCGTCGATTCCATGCCGACCCCGGTGTTGCCGCCGTCCGCTTCGAAACGACACCGCTCGATGCGCAGATTGTTGAGCTGACCGGAGAGATTGATAGACTGAAGCCCTGCGTTGGCAACCGTCGCGCCGATTGCCCGCCCGATCGAGTCGCGAACGACGACATTGCTGTCCAAGAACAGGAAGGCAAAGTGTGAGCCGCCGCTAGCACCATCGGCAAGGCACTCGACTCGCTCAATCTGGGTGGCAATGCTGAGGCCGACACCTAGCACGCATATGCTAAACGGGGAACCCGATCCCGGATTGTGCACGCTGAGGTCGCACAACTGGGCGCGGTCCTCGAGCGTAATCACCGCGGCGTTGCTGCTCTGGCTCGAATCCCCTGCGGCACGGCGGATCACGGTCGTGCCGGCGCCGGCTCCCGCCAGGCGCACGAACGATGGCACGCTCAGCGCGACGTTCTCATCATAGATTCCGGGCGCGACATCGACTCGGTACGGCCGGTCCTCGGCGGCGTCGGTGATGCTCGCGAGCGCCTGCGCGACACTCGAGAACGGTGCTCCACTTTTGGCGACGAACTTCACGAACTCGCGTCCCGCCGACAACTCGTCGAGGACTTGAGTGTTCTGATCGACCAGCGCACGGTTGATGTTCAAGCCGCTCGCGAGCGCTTGGAAGTTCTCGTTGACCTCACTGGCGCGCGCTGGCGTGCCAGCATCGAACGTATTGGGAATCGCGACGGGATCCTGGGGGGCAAAGCTTGCCGCCGACGTCATCACGCCGGTGCCAATGAGCAGCACGCTGGCCACACACAAGGAAGGAATAGACTTCATGACTCTGTTCTCGAGTAGAGGAGGATTGTGGTTCGGTTGAAGGACGCGATCACTGCCACACGCCCTGATCCCAGATCAGCGCGTCCCAGTCGGCTCGCTGCGGCGTCAAGTCGCCGGTGCCACCGCCACTGCTCGAGCACGAGCCGACTAGCAGCAGCGCGGCGGGGAGTAGCCACCCAAGCACGCGATGGCGCGCGGCAGCAGGCGAAGAAGCAGTGCGCGCATCACGACGGTCAGTCTTGTTCGGGTGTGAGTGCGTCACGGACGGTAGCGCGTGTGTTGGCATGTCGCCTACCGGGCGCACGGAGCGCGGCCGTTTTCCGGTCAGAATGGAATTCTTTGCCCGTACGGTGGTCGCCCGGTGCGTTCGACGGCTCCTTCCGACCGTTTGGGCCGAACTGCACCTACCAGTCAACCTTCATCCGGCCCGGAGCATCACGTCCCACGATCGGCGTCGGACGCAGCGACGATCGTGATCGGCAACTGACCGCGCAACCGACGCCGTTGCTCCGTCACGCACAGTGCAGGATTTCGCGGCCTACGGCGGCGAACGCAACGCCTTCTGCAACAGCTTCTGGATCGCTTCGAGCTTCTCGACTGCGACGCCATAGACGGCCTGTTGACCTTGGCGAAAAAGACGGTTCGTGCGAATCAGATTGCGGAACTGGACCTGCTCGAACAATGCCTGGTGAATGACTCCCATTCCGCCGGTGACCCCGCTTTCAAAACTCGCCTCCACGAATGGTCCGTGCTCATCGATGTAGGGAATCATGCGTTGCAGAACGAAGTCACGGTTGATCCGGCCCCACTCGGCACACGCCGCATAGCACTGCCCATGCAGGATGATCAGCTCGCCGAGAATCATCTTGTCGCGGATGAGTCCTGATGCGCCGGTCTGCTCGAGTTCTTTCCAGCCAACGGTCATGGGCTTGAAGTCCGCATAGGAAATCGCCTGGTCCATGGCGACATCCAATTCCTTGCCTTCCAGACCGTTCTTGGTAAGCAGCGAGCCGAGCTGTTCATGGCCAAGCATCTCAAGGTATGTCTTCAAGTATCGTTGATCGACTTGCAGGTCGCTCTCGATCGTGCGCAACAAGCGATGCTCTTCGCTGCGGGCGCGGGTGGCTTCTCGCCAGTCCTGGAATGCGAACGAAATCGAAATCCCGCTCACGACGATCACGAGCTCGATCAGGAATCGGGGCCAGTCCCTGGCGACGACTCGTTTGAGGCGGTGCATCATGCGTCCGAAACCGTAATCGAAACGCCTCTCGAAGATTTGCCCTGGCTCGCCCTTTTCAGACACTCGCTGCGCGCCAATTCTCCTGACAGCAGGTCTTGCCAGGAGCCGGTCGAACACCCTAGCGCGCGGTCAGTTCCCGGCGACAAGCAGCAAGCCG
>CAXBFC010000328.1:0-9438 GCA_963974725.1 uncultured bacterium
CTCCGGGCCAGCGGCTCTAGCGGCCAAGTCAGGGAAGAGAGCCCAGTGCACAGCTGCAAGGACACGATCACTTTCGCGCGGAGCAAGAAGGGCGTGCTCTCGGTCAAGCTGACGAGTGTGGCCTTCGACAAGGCCGGCAAAGTCATCCCGCCCAACGAGCGCAACAAGGTTGTTCGCAAGAAGCAAGGCGCATGGCTTTTCGTGCTGCCCGTAGCTGGTGCCGGCTGGCTCCTGTGGCACAGCCGCCGTCGCCGCGCGCCCGCCATGCTCGCCACGGCATGAGATTCGTCGCGGCGATCGCGATCGTAGTGGGCAGCGCCGCCGCTGCTGCGATCGCGCCAGTCTGGACCTACGCGATTTCGCTCGCACTGTTCGGATTGCCGCACGTGCTCGTCGAGCTGCGCTACGTCGACGAACGCTTCGCAGCGCGCATGCCGCGCAACTTGATCGCCGGTCTCGGAATCGGCATCGCCGGCATCGTGCTGATGCGCGCCTTTGGGCTGCTCGACATCGGCACCAGCGACGAACGCATCACGCTTGAGTTGCTGCTCGGCGTCAGCTTGATCGCCGTCGCGTTGCCACTGCTGCTTCGCTCCCGGACTTCGCCACTGGCGATCGCAGTCGCGGCCGGTCTGCTGCTCGGCATCCTCTACGCACCCATCGCGACCTTGGTCATCATGGCGTTGCTGCACAACCTGACATCGGTGGGCTTCCTGGCCGAACGGTTGCGAGGCGGCGAACGTCGCCGAGCCATGCTGTTTGCAGCCATCGTCTTCGGCGTCATCCCGGCCGCATTGCTGGTCATGCCCACATCGACCACGCTGCTAACGGGTCCGCTGAGCGTTGGCCACCTCGATGACCACATCGCGACGTTCGTGCCACCGGCGCTGCTCGGCACGTCATTCGCCGACCGCCTGTTCGCGACAGCCGCCTTCTTGCAGTGCATGCACTACGCCGTCGTCCTGCATGTGCTGCCGCGCCTTTCCGGCGGCACCGAGACCGCGTCCGCAGCAATCCCGTGGCCGAAGCGGCGGTGGTTTCAAGCAGCGGTCGTTGCCGTCGGATTGCTGATGACCATCGGCTTCGTCGCCAACTTCCGCGGCGCGCGTTCGGTCTATTCGATGTTCGCCGCCGTGCACGCCTGGATCGAGATCCCGGTGCTCCTGATCGCCTGCGCGGTGCTGCCGCACAAAGACTCCGAACCAGCGGTAACGGCATGACCTGGCTGTATGCGTTCTTGCTGACCGTCGCGGTCGAACTGCCGATCGTGGCATGGCTCGCGGGCCCGGGCAACCATCGCCGCGGCGCCACCGACTCGATCGGCGCCAACTTGCTCACCCATCCACTTGCCTGGTTATTCGTGCGTTCGCTCGAGTTGCCGTGGCTGGCGATCGAGATCGCCGTGTTCACGGTGGAGTGCCTCATCTATCGCCACGTCACCAGATTGTCCTGGATGCGCGCGGCCCTGGCGGCCTTGGTCGCGAACAGCGTCACCGCCTCGCTTTCATTCGTGGTCTAGCGATCGCCGCGGGCTCCAGCGACGCAGAAGCGCTAGAAAGAAGGCTGTGCGTTACGAACCCCGCCTCCACGCCGCACGGTCGACGACAGAGTATGTCTTCCATCAACTGTTGCCTTACCTCGGCAACAAGCGGCACCTGCTCGGCCTGATTGCGCGCGCCATCGATGGCACGGGGTGTCAGCCAGAGCAAGCCACGTTCGTCGACGCATTCGCCGGCAGCGGGGTCGTTTCCCGTTTTGCCAAGCAGTTGGGCTTCGCCGTCATCGCCAACGACTGGGAACCCTACGCGCATTCGGTCAACTCAGCCGCACTGCTGCACGACACCGAGCCCGAGATGGCCAGGCTCGGCGGCTACCGCGCGACGATCGCCAAGCTCAACGCACTGCCCGGAGTCGATGGCTGGGTCACCCGCACCCTGTGCCCCAAAGATGACGATGCCGCCGATCCTCTGCGGGAACGCATGTTCTACCGACGTGCCAGTGGCCGACGCTTCGACGCGATCCGCGAGCAGATCCGCGACTGGGTCGACAACGGAACATGCAGCGAACGTGATGCCCACTGCCTGCTAGCGCCGCTGCTCTACCAAGCATGTTGGCTAGCCAACACCAGCGGCGTCTTCAAAGGCTTCCATGCCGGCTGGGGCGGCAAGAACGGCACCGCGCTGCATCGCATTCTCGCCGACCTGCACATGCTGCCGCTGCAGTTCTGCAACAGCCAACGCGAACACCGCGTGCTGCGTCTCGATGCGTTCGATCTGCGCAACGCCATCCCCAAACGCCCCGACATCGCCTACCTAGATCCGCCGTACAACCAACACCCCTACGCCAGCAACTACCACGTGCTCAACTCGCTGGTGCAATGGGACCAACCCGACCTTCCGCCCCCGACCCAACGTGGCTTCAAGGCCGCCATCCGGCCGGACTGGCGCGAACGCCGCAGCCAGTTCAACCACCGCCTGGACGCCGCCGATGCCATGCAGCGCCTGCTCAAGTGCATGGACGCCCGCCACGTCCTGATCAGCTACTCCACCGACGGCTGGATCCCCTTGGAACGCATGCTCACCGACGCCAGCGAACACGGCGCCCTGACCGTGCACTGCAAAAGCTACAAGCGCTACCGAACCAGCCCAACACGCCCTTCCCTCCAAGCCACCAACCTCGAGTTCGTGCTACACATCAACCGCGACCGCTCCCCCGAAAAGCACCAAGTCGAAACCACCCTCACCCAGATCCGCAACGCCACCCCCCATCCCGTGTAAACCTGTGAACAGAATCTGCGTACCGTACCCGGTACGCAGATTCTTCTAGAGATCTTGAAACGTTTTCGGGCGGGCGACCGCATCGAGGTCTGTGGCTAGCAATATTGATTCGGAGTTCCGACGGTTTCAGCGGACGCGCGATCCCGAAGCGCTGGCGGTCGTGTTTGACGCCGCGGCACCTCGGCTGTTGCTGGTGGCGATGCACTTATGCCGGGATGCAGCAGCTGCAGAGGACCTGGTTCAGACCGTGTTCTTGCAGGCGATTCGGGACGTCGAACAGTTTGATGCGTCGCGATCGGTGATGCCGTGGCTGGTTGGCATCCTCGAACACCGGGCACACGATCGCCGTGAGCGGGCTCATGTAACGCGAGAACGTGGCAGCCGGGCGCTGGCGACAGTCGGTAGCTTCGTCGCGGATCCAACACCGGGTCCGCAGTCTGCAGCCGAGGATGCCGAGCTGCGCAATCAGGTGGCTGCGGCGTTGGATAGCGTGCCGACGAAGTATCGGGAAGTGCTGACGCTTCGGCTGGTGCATGGCTTGCGCGCCGTCGACATCGCGCACGCACAAGGTGTGTCGCCGGAAACCGTTCGCACCAAGCTACGGCGCGGGCTCGCAATGTTGCGTTCCTCGCTGCCGCGTGGTGTCGCGACGGCCTCGCTACTGACGCTGCTCGCAACGGAGTGCCTGCGCGCCAACAACGGCTTGCCTAGCATGCGGCGAACGGTTCTGCAATCGATCGCCGCGCCATCAACGGCAGTGGCCAGCGCGCTTGCGATGAAGTGGCTCTGGGGTGTTGGCATCGCGGCCGCAGTGGTCATCGGAGCGCTGCTTACGATCGACCCGCCTGATCCCACGTTGCCAGGCTCGAACGGACAAGCGCAGCTGCCACAACCGGCAATCGGCGCGGCCTCCAATACCTCTGGCGAAAACACTGCCTCGCGGCAACTCGTGAATGCACCGGTCACGGGCTCGAGAACCAACCCAGCGACAACGGTGCTGCATGGCCGCGTCGTATCGCAACAGCACGGGCAGCCACTTGCCAAGGCTAAGGTCAGCATGCGGACCTATTCGAGCGCGCAACGCGGCGGCGTGCCAAAAGGTTGGTCAGACCCGCCGCCAGTCATGACGGATGCGGATGGAGTATTCCGCTTTGCCTTCGTGCCGCCGCCGGAACTGTTCCTCGAGTTCAAAGCAGAAGCACCTGGGTTCGTTCCAGATTGGAAGAGCTACGAATCGCTCCGGCAGGGCATCGAGGTCGACGCCGGCACGATCGCACTCGAGCAAGGAACGCCGGTGCGGCTTCGTGTGCTCGTCGACGGCAAGCCGTGCCCCGGACTTGAGATCTATGCCAACCGCGAAAAGAACGGCGTCAAGCCAAGCAGCATGCACGGCCAAGACGAAACGGACCAAGACGGTCACTCGGACTTTGGCATGTGCCGTATCGGAACCTGGTACTACGATATCCGAACGCACTTGAGCGGTGCGAAGGACGGCAAGTTCGACGTGCCCCTGCAGGCGAATACGCTCACACACACAGTCGACTTGACGATGCCAGCCGACGAACTATCGGTCAGCGGCATAGTCGTCGACCAGTTCGCGCAACCGGTAGCTGGGCTTGAGGTCCAGATGCCAAGTAATGATGGCTACAGCTACAGGTCCGCCACGACCAACGCCAACGGCGCGTTCTTGTTCTCGCTCTGGCAAGCGCCAGACGGCGACCCCGAATGGACCCTGCGACTGCCATCGAAACGCACCGACCTGGAATGGATCGATAGCGGCGGCAAGTTCCGCTGGGGCCGCAACGATCTACATCTGATCGTGCGACGGCGCAGCCCGGGAACCCTGCGCCTTGAGGTTGTCGACGCAATCACTGGCGCGGCGGTCGAGGCGTTCGGCGCACGCTGCATTCCAGACCCATGGCGCAAAGTTGGTAGCAGCCCGCAGTTCTCGGTCGTGCCACCGGCAGCACACGCCGACGGCATCCAGGTGTTCGCAGATCTGCGCCCCGCGCCCTACCGGGTATCGGTGTTCCCCGTAGCGCCGTATGCCGCGCAGACGTGGCTGTCCACCGACATCGTAGAAGGTCAGCAGAGCACTCTTCGGGTCGCACTGATGCCGCCGGCCGAACTCGACGTGCAAGTCGTCGCGGCAGGCACCGGCCAGCCAATCGCCGATGTGCAAGTAGCGCTGTGCCGCGTCGTGCCAGAGGATCGCGCGGACGGGCTATCCATCGATCGGTATCGCAAGGCATTCGAGCAGCGCGAATCCGGTTCCTACAGCACTGGTCTCAACGTCGTCGTGCTCGATCATGCATCGTCGGACAAGGACGGAACGATCCAACTGCGCGCCGCGGCCGACACGTTGGCCATGGCGCTATTCCTCACGTCTCCCTACAGCCGTGACCACATGATCCCGGTGCCGGAGCTGCCACAGACCGGTGCCACGGTGCGCGTCGAAGTAGAGCCCGCTGGCAGACTCACTGGCTTGCTGTCACCACCAGAGTTCGTCGAACGATTCGGCCCGGCACCCGAAGCCCTCGCCGAAGCCGCACGGCAGGAACTGGTCGAACTGCCCAAGCCCAATCGGTTCGTCGACGACTACCCGGAGATTGAGCTGCGCCAGGTAGGCAACAGCGACGCGGTCTTCACAGCCTATGTCGATGCCGCTGGCCAATTCGCGTTCGCGTCCCTGCCACCTGCCACTTACGAAGTTTGGCTGTCGGCCTCGGTGCGGTACAGCCGGCAAAGTTCTTCGAGCCGTGACTTTGGCCCACTGGCAACTGTGACGGTTGTCGCAGGCCGCGCGACCGAAGGAGTCAACATCGATGCAAGCCACCTGGTGCCGGCGCGCGCAACCGGGCGCTTCTTTGTGGACGGCAAGATCTGGGCTGGCGAGGTCGGGTTGGCGCGCCTCGGCCCTGACGGCGCCAGCAAGATCACCATGATCACGTCAGACGGCGACTCCCGTAGCTCTCCCTGGCTGACCCCAGGTCGCTACCTGCCGTTCGCCCACGTCGCGACTGGACCTAACGACGAACGCGCCATCTTCGGTCTCGCACCGATCACGATTGCCCCGGGACAAGATCAATCGTTTACCGCGACCCTGCAACGACGCACCGTCGCAATCACGGTGCACGATGCCAGTGGCCAGCCGCTCGCGGATCGACGAGTCGTACCGCAATCGCTCGACCATCCAGAACTCGCCTTCGAATGGCGCTATGGCAAGCGCACAGATGCTGCCGGCCGCGTGGTGTTTGATCCAGCCCCGGTCGGACGGCTTCGCATCATGGCGTTCCCGCCGACGCAGAAGTTCGGTCGCACCTATGTGCAACCCGAAGTGTTGCTTGGTGAGATTGCCACGACGGCAACGGAACTCGTGGCGCGTTGGCCGAAGTGAGCTACTTCCGCGCTGCCTTTCGCAACTCGTGATAGCGGGCTAGCAAGTTCTGCAAGAAGTCCCGGTCCTCTTCGCTAGCGCGCTTCAAACAAGTATCGAACCCCGCTAGCAGCTGCTGCTCGCGCTCCGATCCGAATGCGACCAATTCATCCGAGGTGTTGGCGTTGCTGAACTTCATCCGCCCAATCGTCGTCGACCGAATCTCTTTGTCGAACTTGACCTCAAACGGCTGACCGCGCGCATCGACCATCGCATAGACCATCGAACCACCATCGAGCAGGCTCCAGGTGTTCGCGACGCGCGGCGACGTGCACTTGCGATACTGGATCATCACCGACACGACGTGCATCGCGGCCACAGTCACATCCTTCGCCTTCACCTTGACGCCGGACCACAACAAGTCGCGTATGACCTTCGGCACGTTCTTCTGCGAGTAGGACAGCATCGCCTGCAGAATCCAACGTTCTTCCCGGCTCTCTTCGGCAACCGGTGTCATCGAGTCTCCGAGGTGCGGGCGAACCAGACCGTCTGCCAACTTGCGGAATAGCACAAGGCGCTGGTTGCCGAGCCCATCTCTCACCTTGAACGACAACGCAACCGTCGAGCGGCCTTCAAACACGTTGGTTATCTCGGCTCCGCGAATCTGCCGGTAGTGCGCGAGGCGGTTGACGACCGCCGCCTCCTTGTAGCGGTCAAACGTCCAACCGCTGCCGCGATGGTGCACGTCATCGGCAGCTTCGATGGTCGCCCGCTCCTGCGGGCCGAACGATGCTTCGGCCCAAGCCATCAGCCGTTGCAACAACGCGGCCTCGGCATCACTGCCCGGCGCCAGCAGCTTCGCCGCGGCATCCTCCTCGTGCGTCGCGCCAACAAACAGATCGCAGCGGTATTTGGTCAGGCCGAGGTGAAAGGGCGTTCGTCCCTCGCCGTCAATCAAGACGGCCCCGCAGGATCCATCGGCGTATCGATTGACCTTGGCGAGTGAGATGGCGGGAGTCTCCTGCGCCGCAACTGCGGTCGCGAGAATCCCGACACAAAGCATGACGAGCGTCTTCATCGCCGCGGGGCCAACGCGTCGGTAGTTGGCGAGTTCCCAGCGAAACACCAGTTGTGCAACCGTCGCGCCGCGCCGACGCACTACTTAGGGTTCTTGTTGGTTTGCTGCTTCTTGGCTTGCTGCTTCTCGGGTGTCCTGACAGCAGCCTTACCAATCTTCAGCTTGCGCGGTGCCGGCATGTAGTGCACACCGTTCTCACTGCGCGTCGAGTCGAGTGCGAACGCGTCACGGTTGTTGAGGAAGTCGATGACGTATTTGGACGGAATCGCGAAGTTCAATCCCTGCATGCCGGTGTAGCCCGAACTGTTCACACCGACTACTTCACCGCGCAAGTTGAACAGCGGACCACCGGAGTTGCCGGGGTTGATCGGTGTTGTGATCTGGAAGTGGCAGCGACCTTCGAAGGTTCGGTTGGTGACGCTGACGATGCCGCTCGACACGGTTCGGTCCAAACCGATCGGCGCGCCAATCGCATAGACCGCGTCGCCGACGTTCATCTCGTCGCTAGCACCCAAGTAGACTGTCTTGAGCTGCAGATCCTTCGGCGGCTCCATCTTGACCAGCGCCAAGTCCATTGCCGGGTTGATCGCCGCGACCTTGGCTTTGCGAATCGTGCGCGGCTCAAAGCCACCGTTGGCAACCGGGTAAACCACGACGTCCACTTCGACCTCGCCCTTGACGACGTGGAAGTTGGTCACCAGCCATCCGTCTTCATGCGTGATGAAGCCCGAGCCCAAACCGCCGCCGGTCTCAACCTTGACGACCGCCTCCCCCATCAGCTTCGAGCCTTCCGCTACCGACAGCTGCGGCAGTTCGGCTTTCGACCAAAGCTTCTGCCGCACCACGCGACCCGTGCGCTTGCCTTCGACGGTTTCGCGGCGCAGCACCGACGCCAGCGGCACGCGCACGACATCAAAGCCTAAGTCCAGCAGCACCATCTGCTCGGTGGCGCGCAAGACGCGCCCCTGCAATTTGCAGCCGTTGCCGAGATCGAGCACCTCGATCTCCTTGCCACCGGGCTTGATCGCCGGCACCGACGGAACGGCAGGCTTGGGATCTTGTACAGAGAAGAGCAGTGTCAGCGTTGCCAGCAGCATTGTGGGAACAATAGATTGCCGACCGGATGAACAGCAAGAGCTTCGCCATTCCGGCCCTTCTCGCCACACTCGCTACCGCGCAAAGTGCGCCGCCACCGATCCCCATCGAGCTCCGCGCTCGGTTCGGGTTCACGGGGCCGCTCGTGCACAAGGTCGGGTTCGGCATCCATTCGCTCAAGATTGGCGACATCAACGGCGACGGCCGCCTGGAAGCAGTGGTCTTTGATGGCCGCCGCGCTCGCCTGGTCGCCGTCGGCGTCGTCGACGGGGAGACGACCAACACGACGATTCCGACCGGCGGCCAGATCGCCAGTTTTGAACTCGCCGACTTTGCCGGCAACGGCCAGGCGCAGGCATTGATCGTCAACAGCCGCGGCTTGATGTCGCTGCGCAACAAGGATGGCAGCGAAGCCACCAAGCCGATCGACCTTGGCATCGGCACGCGCGGTCTGTCCCTTGTCGCCGGCGACCTCAACAACGACGGCAAGCAAGACATCGTCGCGTTGGCCGGCACCAAGATGCGGGTCATCACCAATGTCGCGACGACTCCGAAGTTGCTGCCGGTCGAACCGACCGAAGACAACCTCGTCTACGTCAACCTTGTCGACCTCGACGGCGACCACAACCTCGACATGACCTGCATCGCATCCGGCGGACGCATGAATCTTCGCATGCGCCTCGGCAATGGCGACGGCACGTTCGGTGCTTGGCGCATCGCGACGGTCGATCAGTTGCGCGCGGTGTTCGGCGGCCAGCTCGCCGACGGCACGCCGGTGATCGCCACAGTCGAAGGTGCCACGCGCCGCGTCGCGATGCATCGCTACCGAGACCACGGCGATCTCGCGGCACCTCAGTGGTGGGCATTCGGCGAAGGTGATGGCACCAAGACACCACCGTTCGCGGTTGGCGATGTCGACAACGATGGCGACGACGACGTTGTGCTGTTCCCGCGCGAAAACGCCCAAATGGTCGTCTACGCGTGGGACAACGGCACTTTCGTTCGCCACCGAGTGCCGTCTCTTTCGGGCGTCACGTCCGTCGCGATCGGCGATGTCGACCAAGACGGCAAGAACGACCTGGTGATGGCGAGCTGGCCGCCGAACACCGCGC
>CAXBFC010000329.1:0-9419 GCA_963974725.1 uncultured bacterium
CCAGAACGTCACCGCACCAGCGATCGGAATGAGCCAGATCTACTGCTCGGTCACTGGCCTGTCGCCAACGGCGGTGCTGACGATGTTCAACCTGACGCTGTCCCCCACGACGATCAGCTGTGGGCCGTGCGAGTGGCTGCAGCCCTCGGTCGCGTACCTCCTGCCAGTCACGTCGTTCCAGAGTGCGAGCTTCAGCTACATGCTGCCGTGCGCGCCGGGGCTGGTCGGAGTGCCGTTCCATACGCAGTGGACGACGATCGATCCAAGCACCAGTCCTTGCCCGCTGTTTCCCGGGTTCGCGCTGTCCGATCGCTTCCAACACACGATCGGGCAGTAGTTTCTGAGGATGGCTGGAATCGCCGCACGGCCGGCAGACTTGCAGCGATGCTCAAGTCGAGCCGACGCGGCTAGAACGGCGGGTAGAGGCGCACGTTGGCTGCCGACGAGGATGTGGTTTTCGTGCCTGGCACCGTACGAACATCTAGTGCTGCCAGGTTACGTCGATGTCATTCGATACGATCCAGCCGAAGGCATTCGCGGCCGGCGAGTAGATCGCCCATTGGAACGCTAGCGTCGCACCGTTCGGGATCGAGCACGGCATCGGCAGTGGCACCGAACCATCACCCAGCGAATTGGTCGCCGTCGGCAGCATGATTGCGAATGGCAAGCCCACGTAGAGCGAGCAACCTGGTGCACCGGGTATCGCGGTGCTGCTCAGTTGGCTGCTGGCGACCAACACCGCCAAGCTGATTGGCGGCGCATTAGTCACGGTGAACGCGAACTGCGCGTTGCCGATGTACGGGTTGCCACCCGTCGTTCCAATTGCCGGCAACTCGCCGAGCGGGCCCGGACAGGCAGACCCGTATGGAGAAAGCGATGCCGTAATCGGCTCAAAGAAGCGACCTCGAATGAGACCGTTCCAGGTCGTCGACTTCCAAACGATCAGGCTGCGGCTGCCGAGCCACTCGTTCGCCGTGTGGGTTGGTCGCGACGAGGCCTTGATGCTGCCGCGGGCCGCCGTGTTCGTGCCGTCGACCAGCTTGTGACCTGTGGCAACGGTGCCATCCCGCAAGACACGAGCTGCGTAGACGTGCAACTGCGGCGAACCAGGCGTGGCCGTTTCGCCGTAGACAATCGTGAACTCGCACGAGCCAACGGAGACGATCGGATTGGTTTCTTCCAGCGGCGACGCACGCACGGTGATACCCGAACCGACCGGGCCGTTGTTGTCGTACATCTGTGCAAGCACATCGCCATCGTCTGCCCACGCGACGCAGTACTGCTGATCCGTCGGGTCATAGTAGGTCGATGCAACCGAGCCAATGTCGCCGAGGCGTTCGTTGGCGCCGATTTGATTCGCCCCCGGAACCAACGCCGGTGACTGCGTCAGAGTGAATTGCGCGGTGTCGGGTCGCGCCCGGAATGCGCATGTCTCAAGGTCGAAGTCGCCAGGCGCAGGCGAGTTCCAGAAGCGCTCCCAAACAAGTCGGTTGTGCGCCCAAGATCCACCCGACACAAAACGAGAATGGCTGCTAGACGCCAACTTGGCGTTCTGCACGTAGCCGCTCGTCACGTTCTGGATCGAGCGCATCGGGTTGATCGTGACGTTTGCGGCCGCAAAGGGACTGGCCCAGCGCATCTCACACGAACGGATGCCCCGCGGGTTGCTATCCCCGACGAACGTGCGATCCCACGCCACGATCATGCCGAGTTCGCCAGGGCCAGCAACCGTCGGTCGTCGATCGACCTCACCCGGCGCCGGGTTGCTGATGTTGAATGCTGGAGCTCGCGGTGCACCGGTGACGCCGTCCATGAGGCGCCCGCGAATCCGGGAACCTTCCTCCCAAACCACCAAGAATGCGTTGCCGGTGACACTGCGACAAACCGCGATATCCGGATTGGAGAGATCGCTCGGTGCCGTGGCGACCGTGCTCGTAGCGACCACCGTACCGTCGTTCCGAATCAGTCTCGTGGCCAAGACCTTGGAAAACGATGGCAACGCTTCGGAGACAAAGGCGACCATGTGGCGTTCAAGCTCCAGGTCGTAGGCAATGTCCGGATGGCCCACGTTGATTCCCGACCCGACATCGAACGGCGAACCGATCGCCGGATCGACAACCATGGGGTAGCTGGCAATGTCGACGAACTCGGCTGGCACGATCAACGCAATTTGCCCTTGCCCATCGTACGAAGTCAGCACGTCGACTCGTCGATTGCGCCGATCGAACGCTATGGCTTCGCCGTAAACGATGGAGGTGTGACCCGCCTGCGTAAACCGTAGTTCCTCGTGGCGGGCATCCCGCGCCATCGCCAGCACGTTGCCCGCAACCCCGATCAGGATTACGAGGTCCCCCTGCCCCGCTGGTCGCTCGGCAAAATGAAACGACTGCTCGATGCCGAGCGCATCCGTGCGGTAGACCTCGACAACCCCCGCGTGCTGATAGCGCACCTTGTCCAGCAACTTTTGCGGGACGGCGTCGATCGCGCGCCGTCGTCGCACCGAGTTGCTGCGGCCACTGCTCTGGTAGTGGAATTGCAGCGTCGATGGCTGCTCGGCCAGCAACGCCCCGCGAGTCGTCAACTGCGCGTGCTCGCTAGAAAACGTCGCTGCATAGGCCGCGGTTTCGAACTGTAATTGGTCGCCGCTGCTCTGCTGAGCCGGTAGCGACGAGGCCAGAACCAAGGCAACAGGAGCCAGGCAAGAACGCATCGTAGTAGGTGATTTCATCGTCGTAGGTTTTGGGCTGCGCGTGCGCGCTGCTGGCCCAGACCTGGAAATGACGCATGCCCGTTTTCGTGTCGCGGATTCTCCCCCAAGAACCACAAGACCGGGCCGGCGTGGGTGCGCAGCACCTTCCGGCCCGGATCAGCGCGTCAAGCTAGCTTCGTCCGGTGCCGACCACGCGTAGACGTAGCTTGGACCCGGCCCACGGGTGGACAGCGCCACGATCCGGCTGCCGCCAGCTACAAAATGAACGTCAACCAGGCTGTAGACCAGATCACCTAGCACCAGCAGCTCGCCCATCGTCTTCGTGTCCCACAGGTGCACCGAGTGCGCCGAGCTAGCGGTAGCCATGCGAGAGCCGTCCGGAGAGATCGCGACACCCACGGTGCTGGTCGCGATCGAGTTCATCGGCCCGCGGCCGCGGCGCCAACTGAGCATGTTGCCGTACGAACCGGTGACCAGCAGGTCGCCACGTTGGGCCATGCCACAGACGAACGCGTCCTCTTTGTTGACGCGCAACTGATCGACGACGACGCCGCGTGCTGGATCAAGCCAACGAATCGTGGAGTCATCGCCGCCGAGCAAGAACGTATCCGTGTGCACGTCGTAGATGGCACGCCCGACGCCCGCGCGAACGTCGAGCGAATGTCGTAGCTCAAGGTTCGGCAGTTGCCAGATCATCACCTTGCCGAGGAAGCCGCCAATCAGCCAACGCTCCTTGGGATCGATCGCCAGCTTCTGCACGGGGCCATCGACGGGTCCTTCCGCGACCCGCTCGCCGCCATCAATCGAGAATCCCGCGACGACCGTGTCCGCGACGTAGACGGTGTCTTTGCCGAGCGCACAACCAGCCCATGGTTGCCCTGTTTCAAGCTGCAGCGCCGGCTTCAGAGTCGCTGCATCCCAAACGCTTACGATGCCGTCCTGCGAACCGATCGCGAAGCGCGTGCCGCTCACATCGACCGACAAGTCACGTGCGTCGTGACCGGCGTCAAGGCGTACGCGTGACGTCGGCGGCGTCGCGGACCAGACCCGCAACGTCTGGTCGCGCGCCGACGTCAACAGTCTCTTGCCGGTCGGGTCGAGAGCGAGCCCCATCGCCCCTGAGCGGTGGCCGTGGTAGCGGCCGAGCAACGTGAATGTTTCCGTGTCCCACGCGAGTACGCGCGCTTGGCTCCAACCACCAGCCGCGTATAGCGAACGCCCGTCGTTCGAGAGCGTCAGCCGCCGCATGCGAACCTGGCCAGCCAGCTTCACGAGTAGTTTGCCAGTCGACAGTTGCCAAGCGCACACTGTCGTGTCTAGGGAAGCGCTGAAGAGGCGATCGTTGGCGACGTCCACGAGCAAGTCGTCAATCAAATCTTCGTGGTCGTGCAGGACCGCGAGCACGGAACCCGCTGCTACGGCAACTCGCTCAATCGCGCCCGAATCGAGAGCCACCAACAAAGTGTCGTCATCCACGAATCTCAGCGCAGAAGCATCGACAGTGCGATCGGGTAGGCGGCGGGTCGTTGCGTTCAAGTCGTGCCGATCGGGATCAAATTGCACGAGATCCACGCGGCCACCGTGACTGCCGATCGCGAGTTGCCGGCCGTTCGGCGACCATGCCAACGAGCGGATATCGGTAGGCACCGTCAAGAAGTCGCGCAGGTGACGGCCGTCACGATAGTCCCACAGGGCAACCCGGTTGTTGTCGGCGGCAACCACCAGGCCGCGGTCTCGATCGATAGCAAACGCACGGTAGATGCCCTGCCAGTTCTCTAGCGTGCGCTCCCGCTCGCCAGTCGTTGCCGACCAGACACTGATGCTGCCGTCCCCCTCGAAGCCAAGTAAGTACTCGTCGTCGATCCACGCCACATCGAGAAGCTCGGTGTCGACCGGGATGGTTTTTAGTCCGTGGTCACTCTGCGCGGCAAGATGCCGCCACTCCCAACCACGTCGAGTCGGCTCGGCTGCCTGCAAGTGATTGACGGCCTTGCTCAAGTCTCCCGAGAGCATCGCGAGTTGCGACGCGGCCATACTGGCTGAGTAGGCGTTGGCCAAAGCACTGTCACGCTGCTCTTCGGCGTGCCGACCACTCTCGACGGCATCTTCGCGAGCATCGTCGACGGCACCAAGCGTCCAGATCAAGCCACCGATGCCTGCGGCAATCAGCAACACGATCGCCATCGCCGCTGTCACTGCAAAGCGGTGGCGCGCGACGAACTTGCGCAACCAGTATGAGGCGATGCGCTCGCGCACCGAGACGGGCTCGCGGCGCAGGTAGCGTCCGACATCATCCGCAAGCGCTGCAACCGACGCGTAGCGATCCTCAGGGTTTGGTGCGATCGCTTTCAACACCACCCAATCGAGATCGGCACGCAATTCTCGCCCAAGACTTGCCACGCTGGTCTGCCTGGCATCGGCTGCCGCTTTGGCTACGAAAGGGTCGCGGAGCAGAATCTGACTCGGCCGCCGCGGTTCTTCATCAACCAGGATGCGCACCATTGCGGCAAAGCTGCTGCCCCGTAGGCGCGAACGTGCAAACGGCAGGTCAGCGGTCAGTAGCTCGCATAGCAACACTCCAAGTGCGTACACGTCAGCTCGCGTATCGATCGGTTCGCCGGCTGCCTGTTCAGGGCTCATGTATCCGGGTGTGCCGACCTGCGCTCCCTCTCGCGTCAGCAATGGCGCGTCGGAGTCTGCCGAGGTCAAGAGCTTGGCGACGCCGAAGTCGATGACCTTGGGCACTGGCTGGGTATCTTCCTCGTGAACCAACACGTTGCTTGGCTTGATGTCTCGGTGCACAACACCACGTTGGTGGGCGTGTTCGATCGCGGCACAGACGCGCAAGAACAGCTGCAACCTCGGCTCGATCTTCATCCTGGCCGCGTCGCACCATGTGGTCACGGGCTTGCCTGCGACTGCTTCCATCGCGAAGTAGTGCAGTCCATCGGCGGTCTGGCCAGCGTCATAGACTTTGGCGATGCACGCGTGCTGCAGTCGCGCAAGCACCTGACGTTCGCCCTCGAAGCGCTGCAGCGCGCGCGCGTCCACGCGGCCGGGATGAAGGACTTTCAGCGCGACGGTGCGCTGCACTGGCTCAAGCTGGTCGGCCAGGTAGACCGTTCCAAACCCGCCTTGACCGAGCACGCTACGCACCACGAACGGACCAATGCGTTCTGAGACGGTCGGCTGATCGAGTTGTTGGCGAACGCGGCCAAACAAAGCATCGCTGCGCTGGAGGGTTGCGGCCCGATCCTGCAGGCTGTCGCCATAGTCCGGGTTCTGTCGGCAGAGTTCCGCCAGTCGGGCCTCGCGGGACGCGGGGTCGCCTTCGAAGTGCAGCTCATAAAGGCTGGCTTCGAGTGCCTCTGGCAGCGCGTCGGCATCGCTGGAATCGCTCATCGAGAGATTGAGAGTAGCCGGTTTATGCTCCTGTAGCACAACTTGCTACCCTTGGTGCTGTGGACGACGATCCGTTGAAGCCCCTGCTCGAAGCAGCGACCGCCGGCGATGCAGCCGCCCTGGATGAACTCGTCTCCCGCTACCTGCCGCGCCTGCACGCCTATGTGCGCCTGCATATGAACGCGCCGCTGCGCGCACGCGAAGCTTCGATCGATGTAGTGCAGTCGGTCTGTCGTGAGGTGCTGGAGGAGCGGGAGAAGTTCGTCTACCAGGGAGAGGGGCCCCTGATTGGCTGGCTGTTGACGACGGCGATGAACAAGCTTCGCGAGCGAGCCCGATTCGCAGGCCGTCAGAAGCGCGATGTTCGCCGTGAGAAGCCAGCCGACCTGGTGGACCCGGCGCTCTACGCATCACTGATGACTCCGAGTCGCGATGCGATCGGTCGAGAGGAGGTCGAGCGCCTGGAAAGCGCGCTCGATCGACTGAGCGACGAACACCGCGAAGTCATCATTCTGGCCCGCATCATTGGCTTGCCTCACGCCGACATTGCCGAGCAGATGGACCGCACCGCATCGGCAACGCGCAAGTTGCTCGGCCGCGCGCTCACGAAGCTGATCAAGGAATTGGATCGAGACGAACGCGAGCCCACCTGATCTGAGGCGCCGCTCGATGCCCTGGCCGCAGGGAACTGGTGGTCGTCCCCGGGCACCATGATGCGCACCTCAGCGAAAGCGAGCGGTGTGCAGTTGGGCATCACTAAGCACGGCACCAAACGCGTTGGCAGCGACGTCGAACACCGCCCATTGGGTCGCGAACTGAAAGCCGTCGAAGCCCGGTGCACCAGTCAGCCCGAACGGCAGACTCGCCTCCCCCTGCGCGTCGATGATCACGCCGAGCGAGCCGATCTCGGCGCCGGTAAGCAGGGTGCAGCCGGGCATGCCGGGAAATGGAGAGTTCTGCTGGGTCACACCAAGCCGCAAGACGGCGAGACTGCCCGGTAGACCATCGAGCAGCTTGACCGTGAAGGCCTTGCTCGGCAGCACCGGTAGGTTGGTGGTCACGCAGCGCGGCGTACCGGCGGTGCCGGGGCAGCCGCTGCCGTAGTTTTCCGAAGTGGCATTCGGGTTGTGGCCGCCTGTTCGCATCGCGAGCGCGAAATGGTCCGGGCCGCTGCTTGCAGGGTAGTTGGCGACGGCGGCGTTGGGGTCGGAGAAGTTGGCCACGCGCCACACGTCGACCGTGTTGCGTTTGCCATCACAAGACTCCGTCGAGCCGATGGTCGCGAGCATGCGGATGTCGACGACGAGGTCGTAGTTGATCAGCGATCCGGGCGCGGGCGTTCGCATGAAGTGGTACGGCTGGTCGAGCTTGACGGCGATCGGGAACTCGTCCGGGTCCGTCAGGCTCTCGATGTAGGGCACCGAGAAGCTGCCTTCAAAGACGCGCTGCTTGTTGATCAAGCCATTGGCATCGAACGTATGTGACAGCGTTCCCGATGTCGCGTCGCGTAACGCGAGATCGATCGTGCACGTGTAGGTCACCGGGCCAAATGACGCGCCGTTGCCGAAGTCGTGTGGCCGCCAGCGCAGGTGTTGGATGAACAACGGTAGGCCGCTGCTACCGCCTTCGAACGTCGAGCCGTGGTAGAGCTGCATGACCCGGTGCGGTTGGTGCAGGTTGAAGGGGTAGACGCTGTAGGTGCCGAACGAAAGGTCGCTCGCTTGTGGGATCGTCGGCGCGCGCTCGGCGACCATCTCCATGACTAGGCCGAGCTGTTGCATCGGCTGGTTCGCGCTAGCGGCGTTGGGATCGCTCGAGTGGTAGATGCGCCAGCAGCTCTCGGTGTTCCACGTGCTCTCGAAGCGCGGCGGTGGATACGGATTGGATGGCGAGTTGCCGAGAGCGATATCAACGAGCAGTGGGCCGAGGGCGGGGTCGTATTCGAACGGCGTCGTGAGCGGGATTTCGATGATGTCGCCGGCTGGCGCGACGTGCGTGCCGTTGAACACTATGGTTCGATCCGCTCCCCAGTTCTGGCTGAACTGCGTCTGCATCGTCGACCCGGGTTGCGGCATCGTGCTGAGGTGGATGCCGAGGTCGTAGGTCGCGCCGGCAAACGTGTATCCGGGCGCTACCCGCCAGCGCAGCGTGTGGATGCTATGCCGTCCAGTGAACGGGATCTCGCTGGGTGCATAGGCCATCTGCACGCGCGCCGGGTTGCTTGCCCCCCACGGATACAGTGCCCAATTGGTTGCTGGTCCGATCGGCGCTACTTTTGGCTCGGTCACCAGTTGCATCACGAAGCCACGGTTCTCGGTGACGCCGCCGTTGTGCGTGGCGAGGGCGGCAGTCGCGGAGCCGAGATGCATGATGCGTCCGACGTCGTCACCGGTGCCGTCGACTGCGTCGAGGGGTGCCGGTTGAGAGAAGAATGCACCAGCGTATTGGATGTCGAGCAGCAGTGGCCCGCTGCGGGGATCCCATTCGAAGCGCTTGATCGGGATTGTGAACGAGAATGGGTTCGGGCTCGCGTTCAACGCCGGCTGGTAGTAACCGGGAGTCCAGCCGTTCGTGTTGTAGACCTCTGTTCGGTCGGCACCGTGGTTGTCGTCGAACTGCGCGCTCAGCGCAGTTGCCGGATTGCGGCTCGTCGAGAGGGACAAGCTGTAGTTGAATGACGTGCCGGAGAAGGTCGCGACGGGGCCGCCGTTGTGACGGAATCGGATGGCCGAAATGACTACCGGACGATCGAAGTCGGCAGTCGAACGACCATAGGCTTGCATCATCCGCAACGCACCAGTACCCCAAACGCCATGGCCGAACGGCCGGTTTTCGCTGCTGTTGCCCTCGACGTTCGCGTAGCTGGCTGGCAGCACGCGATGGATGGACTGGGCGGCGATCGGTTGGATCCATAGCGCTGCGAGAAGGCCGGTCGCGGCCATCGTGAGCATTGGGGAGCGTGTGATGTTCATGGCGCATGGGAAATGCCGTTGCGGTGGCGATGTCCCGCGGCGTCTCCGGCAATTTCGATCGACCGGCCTCTGCTGAGTCGTCCCGAAGCACAGCCCGCCGCCCCCTTTCCTGGCTGGACGCGTCACACCAACGGGATCACGGCATTTCCTTGCTGCCGACATCCGGCGACGAAGTCCTATGCACGTTTCGACCCTGCTCCTGGCCAGCACCACGCTGCTGGCCATCTTGCCCGCGCAACAGCAACCGGGCCCCGCGATCGACGTCGAACAGACGATCTACACGGCCAGTTTCTCGGCGAATGGCGCCGAGTATCGCGCGGCCACCGCAGAAGTGG
>CAXBFC010000330.1:0-9399 GCA_963974725.1 uncultured bacterium
GGCTTCTGCGGACTCAGTTTGTCCGTCACCATTGCCTTGATGGCACTGCCGATCAAGGCGTCGCCAGTGAAGCGCACCAACACCTTTTGGTGTCGGAGCAACTCGCCAAACGAACCCGCGATGCGCGTCAAAGGACCATCGACCGCATCGGCGACGTCCTTCTTGGGCATCTCCGGCACGTCGATCGTGACTTCGGTGTCGAAGCCCGCATCGGTGCTCGCTTTGCACGTCGCCTTGGCGGGGCCAGCGTCTTCTTCCTCGATCGCTTCGAGTTCGGGAAGCTCATCCAACGACTCGAGCAACGGCAGATCCTCGATCGGCTCGAGTTCTGGCAATGCAGCTTCGATTTCGTTCTGAGCGGAGCGTCCTGGTCGCTTGCGGGGCAGCCCGTGGCCGTGCTTGGTCATTCGTTCGTTAGGCGGGTTTCGAGAGGGGAGGGTCCTCCAAAGTAGCGGGACACTCGCCCGCGCCAAGGGTGGGCTCGGCTCGTTGGCCAAAAGGCGGGCGTCGATGGCGAAAACGATCGCGGGGGCACTGGACGGAGGCTGCGAGACCGCTACTGGCGCAGTCTCGCGAGTTGTTCGAGACTCCAGCTACGAATCCAGATCGGGTCGCTGGCTGCACACCTGGTCAAGGCCGCGGTGACCGCCTCGCACACCCTGGCATCCTTGCGCCAGATACAAACGCCTACGAGCGCCTCGTAGAGCAGGCGAGGGCCGGCAAACTCACTGAGCCAGTCGATTTCGCCACTTTCCCAATCGGGCTCGAGCTCGGCCAGCAACTCCGGCAGAACCTCGTCGAGCAGCTCCTCGTCACCGCCGGCAATGGCGATCTGGGCAATCGCACCAATTGTCGCCATCCGCAGAAAAGTATCTTCCTCGTGCGCGAGATCTCGCAACGCCGCAACGGTCTTCTCATGCACGGAGTGATCCTTGACGAGCGAAGCCAACTGCCCGACACACCTCAACCACTCTGGCAAGTCGGCGAAGTCCTCGCGAGATCGCATCGCAACCGGAAGGTAGCGACGCGCCACCGAAGACTCGAGCGCAAGGTCGGCGAGCGCCATCAATGCACTGGCTCGCACGTCACCATCGTGGTCTGTGGTGCAGCGCCCCAAGTCACGAATGATGTCTGGAGTAGCCAGACTGAGTTCGCCCAGTGAGTTAGCGGCAATGGATCTGGTTGCTGCGTCGCGGTCGCGCAGCGCATCGCACAGATAGCGAATCGACTGGTCATCGACGACACCAATCGAACCAAGGGCCATACAAACAAACTTGCGCAAGTCATCCAGGCGGCCATCGCCGTTCACCTCCATGGAGAGCAAGTCGGCATGCAGCCCTGCAGCTCGCTCCCCGAGCGATCGGATCTGCATACACGCGGTAAACCGCTCATGGCCCAAGTCACTCGCAAGCATCGTGCGCATGGCAGTCAGCAACGCTGGCGGAGCCGGGGCATCGAGCTGGTGACGAAGCATGCTGGTCAACGCGAACGTCGCGGCCGTTCGCACCAGCTTGTCGGGATCCTCAACCATCGCGCGCAGGACCCGATCCCGCCACTTGGAAGCCATCGCCGCGTCTGCATCGTTGCGATCAAACCCTGACAGCGCCTGGGCGAACGAAGTGCGGACTTGCTGGTCTTCGTGAGACCAGACTTCTTCGAAGGCATCAGGACCTAACAGCCACGCGCGCTTCCTGAGCTCTAAGGTGTATTCCCAGGGCTCGCCGGCAAGCAACTGTGCAATCGTCAGTGTTGCGGGGTCGACGGGTGGCGCTGGTGGCGGCCAATGGTCGTACGCCAGGATCGCCAACAACACCGAAAGCACGGCGAGCAGCAGAGTCTTTCTCAGCGACGTTCTCCTAGGCTGCACATTCCTAGGCTGCATTATGCCGCCGGCCTTCTATTCGGCAATTGCCCCTGGAGGACATGTATCACCGGAGACATGCCCACGACGGTCACTTGCCCAGCATGTTCTTGAAGTCGCCCTCCGACAAGCTGAGCACCTCCTCCGCGACGATCAGCCCGCCTTGATCGAGCAGATACGAAGGCGAACCCCAGATCACTCCCACCTGCCACGCTTCGCGCACAGCCGCGGCATCGGCCAGGATTGCGAACGGCAAGTTCTCGTCCGCCAAGAACTGCAACGTGTCGTCGACGCTCGCATCGGTCACGCCGAGCACCATCAAACCGTCACTAGAGTATCGTTCCGCAGTCTGCACGAGATGCGGCAATTCGTCACGGCACGGGCCTCAATGTGGCTGCAGGAAGACGACCAGCCGGAACTTGGAGTCCTTTGGCAGCCAACCATCGGGCGCTTCGCGAACGCCGTCATCATCGGATGCCGGCAACAACCACACCCCATCCTTGAGCGCCGGTGCCTGCGTTCCGGCAAGATCGGTGTTGCCCCAATCGCGCCAGAACGAGCGGACCGTGGCGCCGCAACTGGTCAGCAGGAACAGCGACGCGACGAGTAGTGGTCGAATCATGTCGCAGAGTTACGAGCAGAACCCGGATCGTTGCGAGCGATCTACCGGCGAGCGACGTTCGCTTTGATGTTCTTGGCAATGCACTGCAGTGTTGGGTGGCTGCGCTTGAGCTCTTGCAACACACGGCTCCGGCGGCCGCACCGAGCACTCGGCACAGGCCTGGGGTCATCAAACCTCGGTTCTTCAGGCCTCGATTCTTTAGGCCTCGATTCTTTTGGGCCTCGATTCTTTTGGGCCTCGATTCTTCAGGCCTCGGTTCCTCCCGACAGCTTACGGGTTTTCGAAGCGCGCGCGCTCTTCGGCAGTCGGCGTACGCAACGGGCGCACGATGCGGAACCCGACGTGCTGCGCATCGGTCAGGTACCACCAGCTCTTCGGGATCTGCGGGTCGCGCTCGTTCCAGTATGGCTCGGACGGCAAGCGCGCAGCGCTGCGCAGTTCTTCCGCAGGCGCTCTCCAGCTGCCACCGCGAGCGACGTGCGCCCAACGCTTCGGGCGATCACGCTTGTCGCGCAGCGGCTGCATGTAGGGGTTGTTGCGCGGCGGCTTGCCGTGGACCTCGGAGAACAAGTCAGCGTGGTAGTAGTCGGCGACCCACTCCGCAACGTTGCCATGCATGTCAAACAGGCCGAACGCGTTCGGCTGCTTCTTGCCAACCATGCTGTATGCGTTTTCCGGCGGCGCTCCGTCTTCGAGAACGCGCTCGCTGTTGTCGACGAACCACGCGACATCGCCGAGCTTCGCGGCGTCGACGGAGTAGGGCGTCGTAGTGCCGGCGCGGCACGCGTATTCCCACTCGGCTTCCGTTGGCAAGCGATAGAACTCGCCGGTCTTCTCGCTGAGCCACTTGCAGTATTGGCGCGCGGCAACGTGCGACATGCAGATCGCCGGGTAACCCTGGCGGCCCATGTTGAACGTCATCTCCATGTAGGCCGGCGTCGGTCGCGCCAGGCCATCAGGCTTCTTGCTCTGCGGCCGGTCTTCGTCGGTGTTCCAGACGTCGTATTCATCCCAACGCATCTCGTACTTGCCCATCCAGAACGGCTCGACGATCACTTCGACCTGCGGCCCTTCGTGGTCGGCGCGCCCAGCTTCGTCCGGCGGGCTGCCCATCACGAACTTGCCGCCAGCGACCGGCACCAACTCAATCGAGACATCGCTGTTGGCCACTTTCTGGCTGTAGGCAACAAAGTCCCCCTCGCCAGGCTTTGGGCCAGGCTTTGGGCCACTGCCCTGATCTGGCTCGACGGTAGCGCCTGCCGGCTTGGCACCTGCGGCAGCGGGATCCTTGGACTTTGGCTCATTGCCGCCGCAGGCGACCAAAAGGAGCAATGGGAGGAGACGAACAGTAGCCATCGGTTGCGCGGACACGCCCCGAAGTCTAGCGACAGATGCCCGCGAAGGCAGTCGCAGATCGATAAGGCGGTGCGCATCGAGCAACGACCCTCGATATGCATGCTTCCGGGGCCTACAACGGGGCCATGTCGCAGCCGACCCTCGCATTCCGCAATCCACCTGACTGGAGCAAGCTCAAGGTGTTGAAGTGGATTATCCCCGCAGTCCTGATCCTGATTATGGGACTGACCATGTACTACACCGTACCCTACGACTCGCAGGGGGTAGTGCTGCGCTTTGGCGCCTACAGCACGACCGAAGAGCCGGGGCTACATTTCAAGATGCCGTTCGGCATCGACGCCGTCGAAATCCTTCCGG
This sequence comes from uncultured bacterium, assembly GCA_963974725.1. Classification (GTDB taxonomy): domain Bacteria; phylum Planctomycetota; class UBA1135; order UBA1135; family UBA2386. The sequence continues at coordinate 4,197 of CAXBFC010000330.1, forward strand.
TCAAGCGGCAGCTCAAACTCGAGTTTGGGTTTGCCACGCAAGGCGCCACCAATCGCACGCAAAGCAGCGGATCGCGGGTAACCCGTGACCAAGAGCGCAGCATGGTCACTGGCGACCTCAACGCGGCATTGGTCGAGTGGGTCGTGCAATACAGCATCGATGAACCTCGACTGTTCTTGTTCAAGGTGCGCGCTCCAGAGTCGACGTTGCGGGACCTCAGCGAAGCAGTGATGCGCGAAGTTATTGGCGACCGCACGGTCGACGAAGTCATCACGACTGGCCGCCAGGAGATCGAAGACCTTTCTCTCGCGCGCCTCCGCGAACTCGCCAAGGAATATCAATTGGGTGTCAGGATCGACCAACTGCAACTGAAGAACGTCGACCCGCCGGGAGCCGTGCAGGACTCATTCAACGAAGTCAACAAGGCGCAGCAAGACCGCGAGAAGATGATCAATATCGCCAACGGCGAGTACAACAAGGTCATCCCGCGCGCCAAAGGCGAAGCCGAGCAAACCATCAGTGAAGCCGAGGGCTACAAGCTCAAGCGCATCAACGAAGCTGCCGGTGACGCAGCCGCGTTCCAATCGGTGCTGGTTGAATACCTGAAGGCACCCGAGGTCACTCGCAAGCGCCTGTATCTCGAAGCGATGGCAGAAGTCATTCCAACCTTAGCCAATACGTGGATCGTCGATCACGGCGTCACGCAGCTATTGCCCATGGTACAGAGCAGCGCTCTCGGAGGTGCCAAGTGAAGATCCTTCCCATTGTGATCGGCATCGTCGCGGTGATCGTTCTCCTCGTCCTTGGCGGTGCACTCTACACAGTGCATGAGACCGAGACCGTCATCCTCACCCAGTTCGGGCGCGCCGTTGGCGAACCCGTGCTCGAACCTGGCTTGCACTTCAAGACTCCGTTCGTGCAAGACGTCAACCGCCTTGAAAAGCGCATTCTTGAGTGGGACGGCGATCCCTCCGAGATGCCGACCAAGGACAAGATGTACATCAGCGTCGACACGTTCGCACGCTGGCGCATCTCGGATCCGAAGACCTACTTCGAGAAGCTCGGTAGTGAACGTCGAGCCATGTCCCGCCTCGATGACATCATCGGCAGTGAAGTTCGCACTGCAGTCGCAGGGCACGAACTGATCGAGGTTGTGCGCAGCAACAAGGACCGCGAACTACCGCCTAACCCGACCGCAGAAGGCACTACTGCTTCCGTCCAGCAAAAGGCGACCCGTGGGCGCATGGCTCTGCAGAAGGACATTCTGGCGGCGGCCGCGCCCAAGTTGACCGACCTGGGAATCCAGTTGCTCGACATTCGCATCAAGCGCGTCAACTACAACCAAGACGTCGCTCGCAACATCTACCAGCGAATGATCAGTGAACGCCAACAGATCGCGCAACGCTTCCGCAGTGAAGGGGAAGGCGAAGCGGCGCGGATCAACGGCCGCCGTGGTCGCGACCTGCTCAAGGTCGAGTCCGAGGCCTACAAGCGCGTGCAGGAACTGCAGGGCGAAGCCGATGCGGAGGCCAGCCGGATCTACGCCGAGGCCTACAACCAGAGTACGGAAGCGCAGGATTTCTACGGCTTTCTGAAGACACTGGACACGTATCGCAGGATCCTTGGCAAGCAGACCAGCATGATCTTGTCGACGGACAGCGAGCTGTTCGAACTGCTCGAACGAAGCAAGAAGTAGCACCAACAGAACCATGGACCGACGCAGCTTTCTCGTATCCGGTGCGGCAGCCGTAGCCGCAACCAGCTTGGGGCAGGACCCCAAGCCGACCCCGACTCCCAAACCTGCCCCAAAACCTGCGGACGGTCCAAAGCAGAAGAAGCCAGACGCCAAGCCGTTCCAGCTTCTGTATGCGCCGCACTTCGACATGTTCTCCAACCACGCGAAGACGCTCGAGGATCAGCTGCAGTTCGCGGCTGACAACGGCTTCCGCGCATGGGAAGACAACGGCATGGCCAATAAAGACGAGGCGACGCAACGCCAACTCGCGGCCAAGATGGAGAAGTGCGGCATGCAAATGGGGGTGTTCGTCGCGCACGGTGATTTCAACAATGCGACCTTCGCGTCGGGCAACAAGGATCACCAGAAGCGCGTGCTGGCCGACATCGACAAAGCGTGCACGGTTGCTGGCCGGGTCAATGCCAAGTGGTGCACGGTCGTGCCTGGCGCGATCGACCCACGCAAGGATGCGGGCTACCAGTTCGCCAACACGGTCGATCTGCTCAAGCGTTGCTGCGACAAGATCGAGCAGAACAAGAGCGAACTCGTCATGGTTCTCGAGCCGCTCAACTTTCTCAATCATCCCAACCTCTACCTGACCAAGATGGCACAGGGGTTTGCGATCTGCCGCGCGGTTGGCAGCCCGCACTGCAAGATCCTCGACGACCTGTACCACCAGCAGATCACCGAGGGCAACTTGATCCACAACATGGACCAGTCGTGGTCAGAGATCGCCTACTTCCAGGTCGGCGACAACCCCGGCCGCAAGGAGCCGTATACGGGCGAGATCAACTACAACAACGTCTTCCGCCACATCCACAATAAGGGCTTCAAGGGCATCGTCGGCATGGAGCACGGCAAGTCCCAAGGCGGCAAGGATGGCGAGCTGAAGTTGATCAAGGCGTACCGCGACGCCGACGCGTTCTAGTGAGGTGTTTCGACAGTTCGTGGCATAAGCGGCGAGTCATGAGCGTTGCTCGCAAGGCGCGGTGACGAAGGCAGGTTACAGACATCCTGTCGAGGAATCGCAACGCCGCGAGCGGCGTTCAGGGCCGGCGACATTTGCGCCGAACTTCTGGGTCACCCCGCTAGCGCGCCTTCTTCTTCAATAGCTCCACCGCCCGCTCGAGCACCTCATCGCGCCCCGCGGCGATGCCAGCAGCAGTTGGCGTGACCGGCACGGTTGGTGCAATGCCGACACCATGGTGCTGGCTGTTGTCGTGCTTGAGCACGCGCATTCCCGTCCACGAGATGCGGAAGCCGCCGGCAACCTCGAACGGATTGACATTGCCGTTGGTGCCAGCCGTCGTCGCGCCAACGATGTCGCCCAGCTCATAGGCCTCGACAATGCCCATGATCGACTCGGCGTAGGAAATCGCGCGGCCATCGGTCAAGAACGCGATCTCAGCACCAAGGTGTGGCTGCTTGGGGCGCACATCCCAGCGACCGAGTTCGCGCCACTTCCAGCCAGCTCTGTCAGGCAGCTGCACGGAGGGAACGATCCACTTGGCACTCTTGCCGCGCTTGGTCACGAGCATGCCCATCAACGCCACACCAGCATCCCCCGGATACCCGCGCAGATCGAACACGATGCCCTTGGCTGCTGCGAGCGCGTCGAGATGGCCCTCGAGTTCGGCGAGCGACGCGCGATTGAGGTCGAAGTAAACAATTCCGTCCGAGAGCGACGCGCCATTCGCCGGGCGCTGCTCGGACGTGTCCATCACATATGCCTCGCAACGGCGCAGCAGCACTTCATGGATTGAACCATCCAATCGACGAAGCTTCACCTTCGCTGGATTGGCGGTTGGCCATGTCGCGAACATGCTCTGCGTACGCGAACGCGCCCAACCGTCGGTCGCGGCAGACACTTGCTCGCACATGTCGGCATATAGCTGCGCGGTCGACGTGCCATCGATGGCGAGCACGACCTCGCCCTTCGAGATGTCCTTGGCGCTCTCGTGCAGACCGCAAACAACCAAGTCTTCACCACACCACCGCACCGCAGCGGGAAAAAAGCCGTCACGATTGCGATCCGCAAAGCCAACGTTGCCGTGGCCATCCTTGAGAGCCGCGACCAATCGACTGAGCGTTTCGCCAGCGGTCGCGCGATCGCTCGCGATCGCCGCAGACTTGAGCGCCCGCGGCAACTCGACGGCCCAATCCACTGCGACGACATCGAAGTATGGATAGAAGTGTTGAAAGACGTTCCAAGCCTGCGCCACCGCCGCAAGTCGCGTCGTGCGATGCAACACGTTGGGCGTCTGCAATTGGCCGCTTTGCCAATTGGCGGGCAACTTGGCAGTCGGCAACGTGCCGTCTTGACTACCAAAGGTCACGAGCGGCACCCGTCCATGCACACCTGGCACGAGGTCGACGAAGTGATTGCTGCGCTTCTTGGTCTCGCCGCGCATCGGCTTGCGCCAACGGCGCTTGATCACTCGGCTGTTGTAGATGCTGTTCGAGGCAGCAACCCGCCCGGCCCCTTGATGCTCCCACATCCAGCGATAGGTCGCCCTCTCGGGCACCACCGGGTCAGCCTGCAATTGGTCGCCGCCGGCCCAGAGGTCGACAGTTGGCGCAAACGGCGCCACGAAGTCGGAAAGCCTGGCAACCAATTCCTGATCATCCCCCGCCGGCAGGGCCGCGTCGAGCAGTCCAACCGCGAAGCTATCCCAACGCTCCAGGTCCACAAGCGCCTGGCTCGGATGGAAGAACCACAGGTAGCCGAGCAAACGAGATGCGGCGATCGCGTTGCGCAGCTCGCGGTCACTCAGCGGCGTAGCCGCCGATGCGTCTTGCAACTTCGCTCCTTCTCCCAAGCTGACGAGCGTCACGTCATCAATCGAAACGGCCACGTCACCAAAGGCGAGCACACCCAGCATGATCCCGACAGAATCCGATGCGACGTCGAGCTCGATGATTGCCTCGGTCCACCGCTCGGAAGTCAGTGGCCGATCACCCATGTTGTCCAGCTGTCCGCGCTGCCGATTCTTGCGATCCACGCGCATCCACATTTGAGCGCGCCCCTCACCGACAACTCGAATCTTCGCGCGCAAACGCACCTTCTTGCCCGCGAACCTCGCTGCCGCGGGCACCTGACACATGATGTTGCCTGCCCCCTTCGCCTGATCGTTCGACTTGGCCAACTGCAGGAATCGCTCGCCGGCCGCAGCTTCGCCGGCTACCAACTTCGCCGCCCAACCATTCTGCTGCGCGACGAACCACGGGCGCGGCAGCACACCGAGCTGGCCCTTCTCGAAACCTAGCGGCTGCTCCTGCGCCGCGATCGAAACCAACGTGAAGAACAGCAATGCAAGGCGTGCTAGTGGCATGGGTCTCCTTGAACTCCGCGGCCGATTCGCAGTGCCGGCGTCCGGCGCGCGCGACGCGAGCCCCAATCCTAGCCGACTAGTCCTTGAACAAGCGCCTTAGCGCGCGCTCAGAATCTGAAAACCCTCGAAACACCGC
>CAXBFC010000331.1:0-9342 GCA_963974725.1 uncultured bacterium
GGCGAACGGGGCGCGGTCGCGATTCCCGGACTCAGCAACACGCTCAAGAAAGCGATGACAAGATCGCGAACATGGTCCCCGAGCAAGCGAGCGGCGGTACTAGGACTGTTCACTCCGTTGCTGCCATGTGGCTTGCTGTGGGCGGCGCTGGCCGGTGCGACCGTGGCCGGGTCCGCATTCGACGGCGGCACCGTCATGGCGGGATTCGCCCTTGGATCATTGCCGTTGCTGTTCCTCGCCCAAACGCAAGCGACTCGGCTCGCAAGTCGATTCGGCCCCAACACGATTCGTTGGGTGCAACGTACGGCGATGCTGACCGCCGCCGGTATGTTGATCTGGCGAGGCGTCATCAGCCTGCAAGGTGAATCCTGTTGCCACTAAACATCCGCCTCGTCACGTGGAACGTACACAAGTGCGTTGGCGGGCTAGACCGCCGCTACGACGCAGCCCGCACCTCCGCCGTGCTCGAGGCGCAGTCGCCAGACGTAGTTCTGCTGCAAGAGGTCTCGCAAGGTGGGCGCTGGTACCAGCACGAACGCCAGGTCGACGTGCTGGGCGATGCACTCGGCATGAGCCACCGCAGCTACTTCGTCAACGTCAAGTTCGGCCCAAAGCGCGGCGAATACGGCAACGCGATCCTCAGCCGCTTCCCTATCACCAGCACCGACAACATCGACCTGACAATTGCGGGCAAGAAGTCACGCAGCGCTCTACACGCCGAACTGCGCGTGCCACTACCGGGCGGCGGCGCACGCACCCTGCACGCATTCAACCTGCACCTCGGACTTGGCGAACGGGAACGCCGTGAGCAACTGCGCCTGCTGTTGGCAAGCCCAAGGATGACGCACATTCATCGCAGCACCCCCATCGTCGTCGCGGGCGACTTCAACGATGTGCTTGGCAGCCTTGGCAAGCGGCTGCTCGTGCCCGTCGGGTTCCGTGGCCCGCGCCGCGCACCGCGCACGTTTCCTGCGTGGGCGCCGATCCGCGCACTCGACTCGCTCTTCGTGCGCGGCGAATGCGAACTGCAATCCCTGACTTCCGCCCGCAGCAAGCGCTCACGGACCGCGTCGGATCACGTGCTATTGAATGCGGACATCCAGGTCCACGGCCACGGCGGATGACCCAATGACTTAGGGGCGTGGCCGGTAGCCAGCCTGCATCGCGTGCGGGTAGGATCGATACGCGTGGTGGTGCGCGAGAACGCAGGCGAATTGGTGGATGCGGCGAGGCGCTCGCGGGATGTCAAGTGCGGCAAGGCCACCGCAGGCGCTGTGCGCGGCGTAGCGGCCGGGCCTCTAGCAACCGGGCCTCTGGCTCATGCCGTGGGATGGGCCTCGCCATCGCATCCCCAAGGCAACGTGACGCCTTCATCATCAACGCGTTCTAGACAGGTTCCACGGCTCCAATGCGCACGCTGCCGATGCCGCGCAAATCGCCATAACATGGGCGAACGATTGTGCCGAAAAGGATTGCGACGATGCTGTCCGCGCCCAACGCTACGGCATCACCATAGTCACCGCGTTCGCCTTCAGGATTGGCAAGGCACGCGGTATGCCTGTCGTATTTGCCGCCCCTCGCCCCGCTCATGCCACCGTCCTCTCCCTCCGCCACGATCGCACACAAGTTTGGCGGGAGCAGTCTCGCGGATGCGTCCCGGATCGGCGCCGTCGTCGACATTCTGCAGAGCCGCGACGAACCCCAAGTCGTCGTGGTTTCCGCGATGCGCGGGGTTACCGACGCGCTGATTGCACTGACACACTTGGCGGCGACTGGCGAGCAAGAGTCGTGGCAGGCCCAAGCCGGCGAACTGCAGCAGACGCACCAAGCGGCGGCCGAAGCGCTACTCGGAACCGATGTCGGCTTGGTCCGCGAGCAGCTGACGCTGGGGTTTGCGGAACTGCACGAATTGCTGCACGCACAATCGCTGATCGGCCCGGTCTCGCCCGATCTGCTAGGACTGGTCTCCGGGCTCGGCGAAATCTGGTCGGCGCAACTCGTCGATGCAACGCTGCGGGCTCGCGGCGCCGACAGCCAGTGGCTGGATGCTCGCAAGGTGCTGGTGGTCGAACACAATGACCTCGGAGCCATCGTGCAATGGCCGGAGAGCGAACGCAGGCTGCGAGAACACAAGCCCAAGCAAACCCGCCACACGATCGTCTCCGGCTATGTCGCGCGCACTCCGGATGGCCGCGTCACCAACCTCGGCCGCAACGGCAGCGACTATTCGGGTGCCATCTTCGCGGCGCTGTTCCACGCCAAGGAACTGCACGTCTGGAGCGATGTCGACGGCATCCTTTCGGCCGACCCGCGCGCGGTTCCCGAAGCCGTCGAGATCCCGCGCCTGTCGTATTCCGAAGCGTGCGAGCTCGCCTACTTCGGCGCCAAGGTGCTACACCCGCAAACGATGGCGCCGGCCATCGAACGCGGCATCGCGATCGTCGCTCGCAACACGTTCCACCCGTCGCATCCGGGCACCCGCATCTCGGCTGACGTCGATGCGTCGCCGCCCGTCAAAGGCGTCAGCACGGTCAAGGGGCTGGCCATTCTCAATCTGGAAGGCGCAGGCATGATCGGCGTGCCAGGCACCGCACAACGCGCGTTTTCAGCGCTCGAACAAGCCAAGGTTTCGGTCGTGATGATCTCGCAAGGGTCGTCCGAACACTCGATCTGCTGCGTGATCAAAAGCGGCGATGCAGCAGGCGCCGAAAGTGCCGTGCGCCAGGCGTTCTCACACGAACTGCAATCGGGCCAGATGAGCGATGTCACGGTCGAACTCGGCATCGCCGCGTTGGCCGCGGTCGGAGACGGCATGGCTGGATCGCCGGGCATCGCATCGCAGATGTTTTCGGCACTGGCGCGAGCCAACGTCAACGTGCGCGTGATCGCGCAGGGATCCTCCGAACGCAACATCTCGGTTGCCATTGACGAAGCGTCGGCACAGCGTGCGTTGCGCGCCGTGCATGCAGGCTTCTACTTGTCGGCGCAAACCATCTCGATCGGTGTCATCGGGCCGGGCAACGTTGGCCGTACGTTCCTTCGCCAACTCGAAGACGCCCGCCCCCAACTTCTCGAGCAGAACAACCTCGACTTGCGAGTGCGGGCGATTTCGAGTTCGCGTCGCATGGCGCTGTTCGACTCGGGCAACATCACGAATCGGGAGCTCGATCTCGAGTGTGATCTCGACGCCTTCACGGAACACGTGCATGCCGAGCACCTGCCACACGCAGTGATTGTTGACTGCAGTGCCAGCGACAAGATCGCCGACCGCTACCACGACTGGCTGCGACAAGGCATTCACGTCATCACACCGAACAAGCACGCCGGCTCGGGCAGCCTTGAGCGCTACGAATCGCTGCAACAGCAACCCGCACAGTTCTGCTACGAAGCAACCGTGGGCGCAGGCCTGCCGATCATCACCACGCTGCGTGACCTGATCGACACCGGCGACCGCGTACTCGCGATCGACGGCATCCTGTCGGGCACCTTGGCCTTCCTCTTCCGCAGCTTCGATGGCTCGCGGCCGTTCTCTGAACTCGTCATGGATGCGATGGAGCGCGGCTTCACCGAACCGGATCCACGTGATGACCTCAGCGGCCTGGACGTTGCGCGCAAGCTGGTCATCTTGGCACGTGAGAACGGTTGGCGAATTGGGCTGGACGACGTTCAGCTTGAGTCGTTGGTGCCTGAGTCGCTGACAGGGATCGACCAGGACGCGTTCTTGGCGCACCTCCCGGAGCTCGACGATGCCCTGGCCGCACGGCTGGCCGTCGCCAAGAAGAACGACAGCGTATTGCGATATGTCGCTCACCTCGAAGCCGGAGGCAAAGCCGTCGTTGGATTGGCCGAGGTACCAGCCGACGCGGCCCTTGCCAGCATCCTGCCGACTGACAACGTCGTGCAGTTCACGACCGAACGATATCGCGACAACCCGCTCGTCGTTCGCGGGCCAGGCGCCGGCCCCGAAGTCACCGCGATGGGCATCTTCGCCGACCTGCTGCGCGTCTCCAGTTCGCTCGGAGCCAAGCGATGAGCCGGGAGCGCGTAGCCGCCACGGCACCAGCATCGATCGGCAACTGCGCCGCCGGCTTTGATGTGCTCGGCCATTCGTTCGCCGGCCCGCACGATCGCGTCGTCGTCACGGCAACTGACGAACCAGGCGTCAAGGTCACCGCGATCCACTGCACCGATGCAGAGCTGCCGGTCGCGCCCGAACGCAACACCGCGAGCCGAGCCGTGCTCGAACTGCTACGGCTCGCCAGAGCAACCGAACTTGGCTTCGCGATCGAAATCCACAAAGGCATCCCGCTGGCTTCCGGCATGGGTGGTTCGGCAGCGTCGGCGGTTGCCGCGGTGGTTGCCGCGAACGCGCTGTTGCCGACGCCACAGACGACAGACACATTGTATGCCGCGGCCTGCGCCGGCGAGGCCGCAGCGAGTGGTGCGCCGCACGGCGATAACGTCGCCCCGAGCCTGCTCGGCGGCTTGGTGATCGCACCACGCACTGGCGCGCCCGTTTGCGTGCCCGTTCCGGATTGGCTGCATATCGGTTTGGTGCATCCACATTGCCAGCTGGAGACCCGCAAGTCGCGCGAAGTGTTGCAGCAGCCGTTTCCGCTAGCACAAGTAACCGCGCAGCTCGAGGGACTCGCCATGGTCTTGGCCGGCTGCTATCAGAGCGACGGCGACCTGCTGAAGCGAGGTCTGTATGACGTGCTCGCAGAACCGCGTCGTGCCCCGCTGATCCCCGGCTTTCACGAGGTCCAGCAAGCGGCGCTCGATTGCGAGGCGTTCGGCGCCAGTATTGGCGGCGGTGGCCCAAGCGTATTCGGTTGGTTCGCATCGCGCGCCGCCGCCGAACGCGGCGTTGCAGCAATGCAAAGCGCGTTCACCCAAGCATCCCTGCAAAGTGATGCATTCGTTGGCCCCGTCGCAGGGCCCAAGGCAGAGATCGTTTCATGAATGTCGTAAGCACGCGAGGCTCGCAACCGGTAGCGCTCTCCGCGGCGATCGCGAAGGGCCAGGCGCCCGATGGCGGCCTGTTCATGCCGTTGGAGATCGTCCGGCAAACAGGGCCTTGGGGCACGTCACTGAGTGAGCGCGCAACGCACGCCATGGCGCCGTTCTTTGCGGGCGACGCGCTTTCGCCGCAGCTACCAGAGATCGTGCGCGAAAGCTTGTCGTTCGATGCGCCGACCAAGTGGCTTGACGAACACACCGGACTGCTGGAGTTGTTCTGGGGCCCGACGGCCGCGTTCAAGGACTTTGGTGCCCGCTTCCTGGCGAGCTGCCTGTCGCGACTGTTTGCGCCGGGAGAACAACACACCGTGCTGGTCGCGACATCGGGCGACACCGGTGCGGCGGTGGCCGCCGCCTTCCATCGACGGCCGGGCTTCCGTGTCGTCGTACTGTATCCCGACGGCCGCGTCTCCGCTCGGCAAGCACACCAACTCGGAGCGTTCGGCGACAACGTCGCGACGCACCGTGTCGAGGGCACGTTTGATGATTGCCAACGATTGGTGAAGGCGGCGTTCGCAGATCGTGCACTCACCGAAGCACATGGCCTCGTCTCCGCGAACAGCATCAGTCTTGGCCGATTGCTGCCGCAGATGTCGTACTACGTGCACGCCTCTCTAACTGCGCGCGAACAAGGCCGACCAGCACCCAACTTCGTGATTCCGACCGGCAACCTCGGCAACGCATTCGCCTGCCTGATGGCGCGCGAAAGCGGAGTTCCGATCGGCCAGGTTGTGCTGGCCAGCAACGACAACCGCGTCGTTCCAGACTTCTTGCAGACCGGTCAGTACGAGCCGCGAGCTAGCGTTGCGACACTAGCCAACGCGATGGATGTCGGCGCTCCGAGCAACCTCGAACGATTGCGACACCTGTTTGCAAAGCCAGCGGACGTCGTTCGGGCCCAATCGGTCGACGACGACACGATTCGCAAGACCATTCGCAGCACATTCGAACGCTACGGAGAGGTCGTCTGCCCCCATACCGCGTGTGGCATGACCGTCCGCGAGCGCTTGCTCGAAAGCGACGATGGCGACTGGATCGTCGCAGCAACCGCGCATCCGGCAAAGTTCGCCGATGTCGTCGAACCACTGATCGGCCGAGAGATCGAAGTGCCGAACGCCTTGCGCGAACTACTCGACCGTCCCGCACACGCGAGCCCGTTAGAACCAACGCTGCAGGCGTTGGCTGCAGCACTCCGATAGAGGTCGGCCGGTAGTCAGCGTGCCTCGCGTGTGGATGGAATCGCAGTTCGTGGGGTGCGCGAGAACGTAGGCGAATTGGTTCGGCGAGGATCTCGTGGACCACATAGTGCTGTGAGACCGCCGCAGGCGTTTTGCGGGGCTTTTCGGCCGCCTCTCGCACGCATCGCTAACACGCGCGGCCAGGCGTCCGCTTTGACACGTGCCACCTGGCCGCACGCCAACCCCGCTAGGAGGGGTTGGTCTCCAGCTGCTGCGATTCGATCTGGAGCTTGCCGTCGACCAAATCGATCCTGACCGCACTGCCGTCCGCGATCTCACCGGCGATCAACTTGCGGCCGATGCGTGTCTCAAGCTCACGCTGCAAGAAACGCTTGAGCGGGCGCGCGCCGTAGATCGGGTCATAGCCTTGCTCACCCAGGTACGTCTTGGCCGCGTCGGTGATCTCGATCGAGATGCGACGGTCGACAAGGCGTTCGCGCAAGCTGACCAACAGCAAGTCCACGATGCGGCGCAGTTCGCCAGTCTGAAGCGGCTTGAACAGAACGGTGTCGTCGATGCGGTTCAGCAACTCGGGACGGAAGTGCTGGCGCAACTCGGCCATGACCTGGTCGCGCGCCGAATCCATGATCTTGCCATCCTTGGTGATGCCATCGAGCAAGATCGGTGCACCAACGTTGGACGTCATGATGATGACGGTGTTCTTGAAGTCGACGGTGCGGCCCTGACTGTCGGTCGCGCGACCGTCGTCAAGAATCTGCAGCAGCACGTGGAACACATCCGGGTGCGCCTTCTCGATCTCATCGAACAACACCACCGAGTACGGCTTACGGCGAACGGCCTCCGTCAGCTGGCCACCTTGATCGTAGCCCACGTAGCCCGGAGGCGCGCCCAGTAGGCGACTGACCGCGTGCTTCTCCATGTATTCAGACATGTCGATGCGCACGAGGTTGTCCTCGCTGTCAAACAGCGACGCGGCCAACGTCTTGGCCAGCTCCGTCTTGCCAACACCAGTCGGACCAAGAAACAGAAAGCTGCCGATCGGCCGACGTGGGTCCTTGATGCCCGACCGCGCACGAATGACGGCATCGGCAACGGCTTGCACCGCTTCGTCCTGTCCAATCACGCGCTCGTGTAGAATCTCGTCGAGCTTGAGCAGCTTCTCGCGCTCACCTTCGACGAGTCGGGAGACGGGGATTCCAGTCCACATCGCGACGATCTGCGCGATTTCATCGCTCGTGACTTGCTCGCGCAGCAAGCGATCGCCCTTCTCGGCTTCGCCTTGGTGGCGTTCCTCCTCAGCAGCGAGCGCCTGTTCCGCCGCCGGGATCGAGCCATACTTGAGTTCGGCCGCCTTGTTCATATCGTAGCGCTGCTCAGCATCCTCTTGCTCGCGACGCAGCGTCTCGAGCTGCTCACGCAGGCCACGCACCTTGGAGATCGACTGCTTCTCCGAGTCATACTTGGCGCGCATCGCGTCGACCTTGCCACGCAGCTCCTGCAGCTCCTTCTTGAGTTCGACAAGGCGCGCCTTGCTGGCGGCATCCTTCTCGGTAGCGAGTGCCGCTTCTTCGATCTCCAACTGCATCAAGCGACGGCTGACCGCGTCGAGTTCGGCCGGCAACGAATCGATCTCGGTGCGAATCATCGCGCACGCTTCGTCGACGAGGTCGATCGCCTTGTCCGGCAAGAAGCGATCGCTGATGTAGCGGTTGGACAAAACGGCAGCGTTGACCAATGCCGCATCCTGGATCTTCACGCCGTGGTGCACCTCAAACCGTTCGCGCAGGCCGCGCAGGATGGAAACGGTGTCTTCGACTGTTGGTTGATCGATCAGAACGGTTTGGAAGCGCCGTTCGAGTGCCGGGTCTTTTTCGATGTACTTGCGATACTCGTCCAGAGTCGTCGCGCCTATGCAGTGCAACTCACCGCGTGCCAGCATCGGCTTCAGCATGTTGCCGGCATCCATCGCACCATCGGCCTTGCCGGCACCAACAATCGTGTGCAGTTCGTCGATGAACAGCAGAATGCGCCCTTCGCTGGTCTTGATCTCGTTGAGCACGGCCTTCAGCCGCTCCTCAAACTCGCCGCGATACTTGGCACCGGCAACCAAACTGCCCATATCCAGCGCGAACACAGTCTTGTCCTTGAGCCCCTCAGGCACGTCGCCGCGCACGATGCGCTGCGCCAGGCCTTCGGCAATCGCGGTCTTGCCAACACCGGGCTCACCAATCAGCACGGGGTTGTTCTTGGTCTTGCGTGACAAGATACGGATGACGCGACGAATCTCGTCGTCGCGGCCAATGACCGGATCGACCTTGCCTTGCTTGCACATCTGCACCAGGTCACGGCCATATCGCTCGAGCGCCTCGTAGGTCGCTTCAGGATTGGCGCTCTGGACTCGCTGGTTGCCGCGCACGTCCTTCAGTGCGGTCAAGAATGCCGCCTCTTCAATCGCGAACGTGCGGAACAGTTCTTTCAGGTCACCTTTCGCGAGCTGCAGCAAGGCCATGAACAAGTGCTCAACGGACACATATTCGTCGCGCATCTCGCCGGCCTTCTTTTCGGCAGTGGTCAACACCTCGGCGAGCTCCTGCGTCAGGAAGATCTTGTCGGCGGAGAAGCCTGGCCCCGAGACCTTCGGAAGCTTGCGCAACTCGGCCTGCACGGCACCGACCATGGCATCAAGCGGCACATTCATGCGTTGCAGCAAGCTGCGAACCAGACCGTCGGCTGGCTCGACCAACCCAAGCATCAGGTGGCGAGGGTCGACCTGCTGATGGCCAAACTCGATGGCCTTCTGTTGCGCTGCTTGCACAGCTTCTTGGGACTTCTGGGTGAGCTTCTGCATATCCATGGCGATTCCTTTGGTTGGGTAACGCCTGCACAGAGCAGAAGGCATGCCAATCGCGCGAAGCAAACGTAAGCCGTATTATTCAAACTGCTTACGGAAGTTTCGCGCATCGGCACCAGCATCGAAAAACTGCCATATTGGCGCTTCTCGACAAAACTGTCAGCTTGTCACACGCGAATCTCGCCGGCCATTCCGCCGAGATCCACACCCTTCAGCCGCGGCTCAAGCTCGTTGCTCACGAACGCGTCCACCTGCTCAGCGCTGCGGCCAATG
>CAXBFC010000332.1:0-9320 GCA_963974725.1 uncultured bacterium
ATGGAACTTTCATCCACTACCTTGTGCCGGCTTTGGCCGGCGCACCCAGGCACAAGAGTAACGCGCTCGGAACAGGTTACTTCTGTGCCTGGCACCGTACGAGGCCTCCGGGCCTACTTGACTTCGCTTTCGCCGTCGACTTTCGCGACGCCAAGGTAGATCAGTTGGAAGCCTGCCTGGTTGCATGCCTCGATGGCCATCCGCACATGCGGCGACCACGGGGTCCACTTGTCAACGCGTAGCAACACAGATGGCTTGTGTTCCGTGCGGGCCTTGCCGCCGGCCTTGTCCAGCGCCTCGGCCCGCGGCTCATCGCCCGTGGACTTCGTCGGCTTTCCTGGCTTGGATTTGGGTTTGGGTTTGGGTTTGGGTTTGGAACCGGCCGTCACCTGTTCGAGTGCGCGAACTAGCTGCGTCCGTCGCTGACTCATATCGATGCCGATCTCGAAACCTGGAATCGCCTTGCCATCTAGTAACGCTCTCCCATCTTGCTGCAAGTCGAGCACCGACTCAGCGCCGCCTTCGTCAGGAACTGCGATCGCCATGCGAGGCACCACGATCTCGCCGCCCAAATGCCGGGGCGCCACGAACATCGGCACCATCGGCACGCCGGCAACGCATTCGATGTCGACGCGAAGTTCGCCACTGACGACCAGCGCATCAACCGTACGGATCACATCGTCCCAGCGTGCGCCGACACCAGGCGTCACGCGAACGGACATCGGCGTCGCGTCGCCTCCAGCTGCTTGTCTCTGGGCCAGGAACTGACTCTGCTCCCTCCGGACGACCTTGGCTACTACGTTGAGATCCTTGAGATCGGTCGCACTAGCGACCGTCCACCGCAGTTGGCGGTCACCAAATCTCAGCGCACTGTTCGCTTTCGCAGGATCACGTGGTCGACCGATGACGTTGTGCTCCTGCGCAACGACATAGACCCGCAACAACTCAGAGGACACAGTCGATGGGTCCTGCTGTGCACGATGGCCAACCGCGCGACCATCCGCAGTCTCGCCGCCCAGCTCGATCGCGGTCGATACAGTCACGCCCGTCCCCAGCAACACCAGTGCTGCCGCCAACCACGGTTTGCGACTGGGCTGCCGTGAACGATCGGCGCGATGGCGCGAAAAGACCCGTTCGGCGAAGGCCGAAGAGTCGAGATGGTCGTCGCTGTGGCTCTGCTGCAAGCCAAGGTGGAGATCGCGATCGAGAACATCGTCGCGGGTTGCTAGCTTACTCATTGGGTTTGCTCCTCGATGCACTGGCGCAGCTCCTGCCGCACGCGCTGCAGCAGTGTCTTGACACCGGATTCCTTCATGCCGACGCGTTGCGCGACCTCGCCGCGACTCAATCCCTCGGTGTAGAACAACCGAACCACCTCAAGGCGGCGGCCGCTCAGTTTCTGTTCGCAGCGACGCAGCGCGTCGAGCCGCGCGGATGACCATTCGCCGACCTGGCCCGCTTCCCACGCTGCCTCGACTGTGTTCGCTGTAGCCTCGGAAGCACGATCCCATCGCGCTTGAGCTCGCAGGTAGTCGAGAAACAGAAAGCGGGCCGTGCGGCGCAAGAACCTGGCGAGGCGACCGTGCTCCCCCGAGAAGCCTTTGCGCAAGAAGACCAGAAACGTCTCTTGCGCAATGTCGTCCGCCGTTTGCGAATCGCACCCAAGCAAGAGCAAGTAGTGGATCAAACCACGGTGGTGTGTGTGGATCGCCGCATTGGCGGCTACTTCATGTCTTCTTGGCAAGTCGTGCGACTCCAGCTCGCTGTCTTCCACGGCCCTAGCAGCCCGTCGATGTCTGCTCGTGAGGTGGATCGCAGGCCGCAACGCGGGCTCTATCGGCGGGGCATCCGCAAGCCGCACAGTCGTTCTCTGGGCTAGTTGATTACGCATACGCTAATACCGATTGCCAGAGGCGCAGGGTATTCAACGAATTGCCAGAGCAGCCGGTTCGGTTGCCAAGCACACGCATTCTCCGCGCGTTCGGCCCGATACCCGCTGGGCGAAGAAGTTACTTCTGTGCCTGGCACCGTACGTACCGTACGTATGGCACCGTGCGTAGTGGTCGCAGCGACGAGAAGTAGGCTGGAACGAGTAGTTGCGTAGTCGGCGACCCTGCTACGATCTCTCGCTGACGTGCTCCCCACGTATTTGATTTTCCTGCACTGTGGAGAGGCGACCTTGAGGTCGCCGCTCCGGGAACGAAACGAACGATGTCCAAGAAACTGAAGGTCAAGCTGAAGCCCGGCAAGATCAAGCTCAAGACCAAGGACGGCACGGCGCTATTGCCCGAAGCCCAGATGGGAGCCCTGCTGGGCGCGGCGTTCGCCCACGCGGCTTCTCCTGCTCAGCTCCAGCAACTGCGGGAGAACAACGCGCTGGCTGTTGCGCCGCTTCCGCAAATCGGAGAATCGTGCGCCAAGGTTGCGAACGAAGCCGACGCGCCCGAGGGCAGCGATCCGGAAACGGTGTAGCACCCACCATTGGTCTTCGCCGCATGCGCCTCGACGCGCGGTGTCGAGAGCGGTCGCCACTCGATGAACGAGCGACCTGCGGCAGTTGCGGGCTCGATCGATCCCGCGGAGGCCAAAGTCAGATGTGAGGCCGGCGCCGCTCCTACATGCTTCCGATGGTCAGTTTGAGGGCGTTGGTACTCGTTGTCTCAAGCAACTGGAGCGCGGGATCGACCTCAAAGGCGACGATCTGCCAGTAGACATCGAGTCCGGCAAACAACGGGTTGTTGGGGATCACCCACTGGAACGAGTGCTCGCCCGTCGTCGTAAGCGCGAACTCGTAGTATGTCGGCGCGATGTGCAACAGGCAGCCAGGCGGAGCGGCTTGCAGTCCGATCGACGTAAGCGACAACGGCCCGAGCGGCGCGAGTCCGCCGTCGATCGCAAGCAACGACAGCGATGGCAAGCCGGTCGCGTTCATCTCGAATGTGCTGCCAGTCCAAGGCAGCGAGGACGCAGTCAGTTCGTTCGCACCACCCGAGCTAGGGCAAGCGGCGCCCAGCGATACAGTCGCAGCGGGACACGTCGACGTGATCTGCCACAATCCGTCCCCGCCAATACCGCCAACGGCAAGGCTCTCGGACGTCATCGCGACGGTGTAGACGATCTGGCCCATGGTGGTGCCTTGTGGCTGCCAACTAGAACCATCCCAGCGATCGACTCGGCCCTCAAAGGCAACACCCGGCCACGGGTAGCCACCGCCTACAACGATGTCGCCGTTCGGCAATTGCGTTGCCGAGGTTGCGACGCCCGAGTAGATCGACGCGCCACCGAGGCCGGCCCCCATCGCCGACCAGTTGTTGCCGTTCCACATGGCCACGCTGTTGGCGGCGAGGCCACCAGCCGTCTGAAACATACCGCAAGCGAACAGGTCGCCGTTCGCCATCGTGATCAGACCAGTAACGTTGGGCGCGGAAACGAGCGCCCCGTTGTTCTCGAGACCACTGCCGAGCGGCGAGAAGACTGTGCCGTCAAAGGTCGCAATGTTGTTGGCGGCTACGCCACCCGCAGACGTGAATCGACCAGCGACGATGAGATCGCCGTTGGCCATCACTCCGAACTTGTTGACGTTCGGGAACGAACCGTCGACACCACCCGCAAACTCGGCCCACGCCGTTCCATCCCAGCGCGCCAGTCCGGCCGCGGTGACGCCGTTGATCGACGTGAAGTCACCGCCGACCAGCAAGTCGCCATTGGGCAGTGCATGCAGCGCATTGGCGGAACCGCCTATCGAGCTGACCAGCGAAGACCACTGCGTGCCATCGAAGCGCAGCAAATCGGTCACCACGTTGCTCGTCGGAAAGCTCGTGACGCCGGCGACGACATCGCCATTAGGCATGGTCGCCAAGACGCGAACGGAGTCTGCAAGGCCTGCTCCCAATGACGACCAGGTCTGGGCAGTCACATCCCACAACGCGATGTTGGCTGGGCCGAAGTTGCCACCTACCACCAGGTTTGCAGGCAGTGGTCCGACGCCATCCGGATCGATGGTGGCCGTTGCGTAGATCGTGCCGACCGGCGCAGAGGGCCCGCCGAAGCCTGACTGAACCACGACGCCGCACGGCGATTGAGCTGATGCAAACGTGGCGAGTGCCAGTAGCGACAACAAGCCGCGGACACGATGAGTGGCCTGCTCCTTCATGCGCATAGTGTGGGCTCGCGCAACGTTGATCGTCAACCCCCGTTGCTGGACGAGGGAGCGGTGGGGATTCCCGGTCTTACGACTGGGTTGCAGGTTGTTTTGGTCGCAGGTTTGCTCGGTTCCAGGGTTCGGGTGGTCCCGGACCCCACCTTTGCGTTTGGGGCGGCGCGGCAGCGCCATTGCCCGACAAACCTCCAAGCGGCGCCGTCAGTCGCATGCCGCGCTGACACGCAGCTTGGCGATCACTGATCGCCGACCGTGCCCCTGACGCCGTTGCTCGTGATTGCGCCAAACGTGTTGGGTGCCGGGTTGGCGAAGGTCGCGGCTTGGGTAAACAGCTCGAAGCCGACCAGGCCGAGCGGTAGTGCTGGCACCGGGCAACTGTAGCCGTAGCTGCTGCCAGTCGGGGTCCACGGGCCGATGACCACGCCAAGGCTCGCACGCAGCGGGCAGTCGGAGGAAGGCGAGACCGGCCCCGCCGCGAATTACCAATCGTCGCGACGTGACCTCAGCGCGTCCAAACCAGCCCTGCTCACCAGAGTCCCCTGACCATCACTGCGCTGAGCCCGCGATCGCCGAATACGCCCACTGAATTCCCGCGGCAGCCAGCAAGACAATCGGGTGATACATGATGACCACGAAGACCATCGCACCTTCACTTGAACCCTGGAGTTTGAACAGCCCGATCCCCGCCTGGACGAAACAGCCAATCAAGATCAGGTAGAGGACCGAGCACCCCAGCGAGATGACTACGCATTGCCACACATCGTCCGCGAGAAACACGGACAGAGAACTCGTCAAGATGTAGCCCCCGTAGATGGCTCCCGCAGTTCCCCACATGCTCTCTGCATGCTTCTTGCCTAGCAGAAGGCACACCAGCGTGATGACGACGAACGCGGTGGCGAGAAGCAGCGGGTCTTCGAGGATGGCGAACATTGTTGGCTCGCAGGAGCTCCGCAGACAACCAGGACTTGGCAGGAGGATATCGGGCGAATCGCGGTGGCAGCCTCACAACTTCTAGCCGCGGCGCATTGGCATTTGCGCGGGCGAAGGAGAAGGCCGGGCCATTGTCGCTGCCATGGCAACAACACCACAGCGACGCCGACTCTCTCCGCCTCAAAACATTTCGCGACGGCGCATTATGATGCCCGATCAGTTTTTCGATGGGCGCCGCGGTCGATTCTGCATTCGGCGGCAACTCATCCTGTATGCACAAGACTGACGTGACCGCTCCTCTCGAAGAACTGCTCGAACATGCCAACTGGGTCCGCCGCCTGGCGGGAGGCTTGGTAGCTGGGCCACACGACGCGGACGACATCACGCAAGACGTCTGGCAAGCAGTGCTGGCCAATGAAACCGGTGCAATCGCATCGCCGCGCGGTTGGCTTGCTGGAGCCGTTCGCAACGTGGCCAACATGCGCCGGCGTTCATCCGGGCGTCGCGAGCAGCGGGAACACCAGGCGGCCAAGCCGCAGCAGACCCCGTCGACCGCGGAACTGGTCGCTGAGCAGGAGTTGCGGACGAATCTGATCAAGCGGGTCGATAGCTTGCCGCAAGGCGAACGTGAAGTTGTGCTGCTCAGGTTCTGGCGCAACATGCCGCCGCGCGACGTTGCCAAGCAACTCGGAATCCCGGTCAACACCGTGCGTTCTCGGACCGCGCGAGCTCTCGAGCGATTGCGCGAACAACTCGATGATCAGCATGGCGACCGGCGGACTTGGTGCCTGATGCTAGTACCGCTGCTCGATGCCGACGTCCTGCGCGCGTCGTCTCTGGCGCCAGCAACGAGTGGCGCCAAGGTGATCGTGTTGGCGGCCTCCGCGGCACTCGCTTTGGTCGTTGGCGGCTACACGGCGTACGCCCACTACTTCGTCTATTCACCACCCAGCTACAGCAGTAGTGAGCCGGTCACCGCACTGCTCGACTCGTTTGACGCACCGGTCGTCGCCACTGGTGATCGCGACGACGCGCCTATTGATCGACAAGCCGCATTGCCCGCGAACGCAACCAAGACTCTCGGCGGGCAAGTCGTGGATCTTGATGGCCAACCGATTGCCGGCGCTTTCGTGCATCGTGAGGCGGAGTGGTTCGAAGCGTGGATCCGTTACGGCAAGATCACTGCCGAGGACTGGTCGGCAACGACCGATCTTCAGGGTCACTTCACGTTGCCACCCAACGCGTTTGATTTCCGACCGCCGACCAAAACCGTGATGATTGGTGAGGTCACGCACCAAGACTACGTCGCCGAACTCGGCTGGACCGATTGCGCCATCGGCGAGCCAGCGCGGTTCGTGATGCGACCAACCATCACCGCGATGCTTGAACTGGAAGTCGTAGAGAAGGGCACGAACATCCCCGTTTCCCGGTTTGGTGTCAGCCTGCGTTCTTCCTGGGGCGAATACAAGTGGCCTGGCAAGTACCGCTCGGACGACCCCGGCCGCCGCTCGCTAACGAGCATCGACGATGACGACATCTCGGAACATGGCGTTGCCGGCAAACTGACGCGCGAGGTGCGGCTCGTGACTGGGGCGAAGAACCTGCTAGAGATCCACGTTGCCGGTCTCGCCCCCATCATTGAAGAACTGCCAACTCCAACTGCCGCCAACGCTGTCGTTCGTCGTCGCTATGAAGTGGACCTCGAAGCACACAGTAAGCAAGCGGATCGCGAAGAACTCCGAGGCACAATCGTGGACGCGCTCACCGGCAAGCCGATTGACGGCGCCTACGTCTCCTTGGTGGCCAACGTGATGATCAATGGCCACCGCGGCACCCGCAGCTTTCGCACGGCATCGCGCGTCGATGGGAGCTGGCGCTTGCACTACGACCCATCCTTGCCGGCGGATCTGGTTTCCGTTGCCCATCCGGAATACACCCGCCAGGGGTTTCGCTTCAAGGGTGAGGACTCGCTCGAACTTCGCGTTTTGCCTCTGGCTGCCCTCGAACTGACCGTCGCAACCGATGGCCGCCCGCGGTCTGGTGTGCACGTGCTGTTGCGACATGCGCAAGGTCAGCAGCGTGCTGTCTCGGATGAGCAGGGCCGTGTGCACGTCACGGGTCTGCCAGTGGGAACCGTGTCGATTGACTTGGTCCCGAACGCGTCCTCGCCGGATGAGCATTCACTCGACAGCGTCAACCTGAGCCTGCGGCCAGGCGAGACGAAACAGTACACGTTTGCGTTCGCGAGCCCGGATCTCGTCACGGTGCAAGGCAAGGTGTTCGGCTGCTCCGCCATTGGCGTGGCGATTGCGCCAGCGTTCATTCCGCTCGACAACGATCACGGTTGGGTCCGCGCCCGTTCGCCAGGCGGCGGCAGCTACCAGGCAGGTGGCATGCGCCGCGGCCGCTACCTGGTGTTCTTGCTGCCGACTACCGATGACCATCGCGAAGGTCCGTTCGCACTGGCAGGCACGATCAAGATCGATGATGCGATTAGCCAAGTCGTCGACCTTGAGCTGCCACGAGGAAAGATCAACGGCCGCCTGCACGGTGTTGCAATGGCACCAGAACTCTCGGTTGTAGCGATCCCCGACCTCCCGACTCACAGCATCACAGCCAAGCAACTGCTCTCATCCTCAAAGTTCGCCAGCATGATCGGCGCCACCGTTGCGAGCGATGGACGATTCCAACTGAGCAGGGTCGTCGACGGCAACCACCTGCTGCAACTGCGCCGAGGCACCGAGGTGCTCGCCACCCGCAAAGTCGACGTGCAAGGTGGGCTGGCGGACATTGGCGATTGGCTGATCAATCAGTGAGCCTTCCCGGGCTCCTCCCTCGCGCTCGTCGTGCCTAACTCGACCAGACGCGAGCCGACGTTGGCTCGGCACTCGAGATGATGATCTCAGCGCTCGCCGGTTCTTAGACAACATGCCGCAGCATCTCAGTTGCGGCAAAGCCACGGTCGCGGCAAGTCGGTTTTCGAACGTGCCGATGCGCTCGTTCGGCGCCGCATATTTTTTGAACTGCGCCGTGACGACTCGATCGACACTGAACCTCGACGTTGTGAACGGCTCGCGCAGCGCGAGCTTCCTGACAACCAACAATCACAGATTCCCGATGATCACCAACATCAAGTCCGCGCTCGCATCCACGGCGTGCGCTCTACCTCTCGTTCTCAGTGCGTTGACCACGTATGGCCTTGCCCAGGGCTCGACACAAACAGCACCCGGCGGCTCGCAATCCGTGGCACAGCCCACTTCACTCGGCAAATACACACCCGATGCGGATCAGTACGGCAGCGCTTCTGGCCAAGTAGCCAATCCCACTTCCTACGTGCAGATGTTCGGCTTCCCCATGCGGGGCGAAACGATCGAACTGCAGCTGCGCGATGCGCGCCCAAACACTGCTGCTGTGTTCTACGTTTCGACGGGTCACGCGGATCAGGATGTGCCGAACTTCGGTCGCGTGCTCGTTGATGTAAACAACGCCGACACCTACACGGCGTCCGTCGATGCACAGGGGTGCGCCAGCATCGCGATCACGATTCCGAACAACACACCGTTCGGCAGCGAGAGCTATGTGCAGTGCGTGACATACGACGCCGCGCAGGTGCCAGAGCTGTCCAAGGCGGTCTACTTCGAAGTCGGGCAGGTGCCGCACGTGACCATGATGGGCACCGTCGACGGCTCCATGAGCGTCACGAGCCAGTACGGAACCGGCGCGCATGGCGTTTCGGGTGTCTACAACTACGAATGGCATCCCTCGACAAACGGCAATGTCGACGGCTTCCTGTCGATCGTCACGGAGGCAAGCCTGTCGGTTCCGACCGGCTTCATCCAAGACTTGACCGTGCAGAGCAATGGTGAGGGCACCGGCATCGTCTGGGGCTCCTCGGACTTCCTGCAGATCCCGAACGGCATTGCCGACGAGTTCTGGGTCAGCTACACGCACCAGGGCATTGAATACGGCCCGTACATCGTCAGCGCGTTGACGACCGCAGACGCAACGGACATCGACACGCAGCTGAGCGCTCTGCCGACCGGTGATGGCGGTCCGCTGGATGGTGCGACGATCTCGTTGGACCTCACCAAGTCGTGCCTGCAGCCGGCCCACTTCGACGAGATGGACAGCCTCGGCACCAGCGGCCTGACTTCTGGTGGCTCCGGTGGCGCGGGTAGCCTGACGGGCCAAGACGTCGAGGCAAACTTCGACCGAGCCGAGTACTTGATGA
>CAXBFC010000333.1:0-9307 GCA_963974725.1 uncultured bacterium
AGTCAGCGACAACGTCGCCCTGCCACTCAGAGAACACAGCAACATCTCGAAGTCCGAAGTTGACGACCGCGTGCACGAAGTCCTCAAGCTGGTTGGCATGGACCACGCGGCCAAACAAGGCCCACCAGACATCTCCGGCGGCATGAAGCTGCGCGCCGGCTTGGCCCGCGCGCTGGTCACCAACCCCGAGTATGTGCTCTACGACGAACCGAACGCCGGCCTCGACCCGATCATCAGCCACCAGATCCATGAACTGATCGCCGAAGTGCGCGACACCTTGTCCGTGACCGGCTTGATCGTCACGCACTCGCGCGCTTGTGCAACACAGTGCGGCGACCGCATCGGCATCGTCGAAGACGGCAAGTTGGGCATCGAAGGCAGTGTCGACGAGATCACCCACAGCGACCACCCACTGGCCCGCGCCTTCATGGGCATGGGCTCGGACTGAACACACCTCCAGCAACTCCCGAACACATCCACATGGACCGCATCAAACGCGACACCCTGCTCGGCTTCGTCTTCTTCGGCACGCTGGGCTTCCTGCTCTGGGCAACCGTCAACCTCACCGACCTATCGCTGAGCGAGAAGATCGACGTCTACTTCCCACAAGCTGGCAGCTGTGACGTTGGCACCAACGTGATGGTGCTCGGCAAGAAGATCGGCAAAGTCGGCGCGATCGACATCCAGTACGACCGCGCCGACACGCCAGTGAAGATGCAGTTGTTGCTGCGCGAGAGAATCCCGCTCAAGGCTGGTCACTTGATCGAAGTGCGCGACGACGGCGTGCTCGGCGGCAAGCAGATCTATATCGATCCCGGCAAGGGCGCCGAGATTGCAGCTGGCCAGGTCTTGTTCGGCAACGTCGCAGGCAGCGCGTTCGACAAGCTCGGCGACATCGCCGACGGCAAAGGTGCGATCGGCGAATCGTTGAACACCACGGTCAAGGAGATCGGCGACTTCTTCCGCAACATGAACGACCCGGAGACCTCGATCGGTCGCATCGCCACCCGTCGCGAGCTCTACGACAGCGTGCTCAGCACGTTCAACAACGCCAACCGCATCTTCGAAGCCATCACCAACGCCGAAGGTGCCGTTGGCACGCTGATCATGAACAAGCAGACCGCCGAAGACACCACGGCACTGCTCGCCAACTTGCGCACCGTCAGCGACAACTTGCTGCGCACCGACGGCCCGCTCGGCGTCTTGCTCAACGACAAGGATGCGGCCCGCGACCTGCAGGGCATTCTTGACAACGTCGACCGCCTGATCGCGGACGCCCGCGACGGCAAAGGCATCCTCGGCCGCATCCTGACCGACGACAAACTGGCCGCCGAGTTCGGCGCGACGGTCGAGAACCTGAACACGTTGCTACAAAAGGCCAACGATCCGGATGCCGGCGCACTCGGTGCGATCACCAGCGATCCCGAAATGGCCAAACACCTGAGGGAGACGATCGCCAACTTGAGCATGGTCAGCGAGCAACTAACGCAACGTAAGGGTCTGCTCGGCGTGCTGATCAACGACGAAGACCTGGCGGTGCGCTTCCGTCGCATCCTGACCCAGGTTTCCCGCGCGATCGAAGATGCTCGCGAAGCTGCACCGATCAGCAACTTCGTGCAGGTGCTACTAGGCACCTTCTAGCGCCGCCAAGCCCCAGGGTGTGAAGTCCCAACCGGTGTGAAGACCCAGGGCCGCAACCTCAACGTTCGTTGGCGTCCAGAAAGCGAGCGCGCAATTCTGGCGTCGGCACCCAACACGATTCGCGTTTGCCGAACCAGCGAATGCGGTTGCGCGCGACCAGGTCGTAGACCAGATTGCGCAGCGGGTAAGGCACAAGCCAGAACACGGACAGCAACGGCCACGGCCACCGCAGTCCGCGGGCGATCGCGAGCGCTGCCGTCGACTTCATCTGCAGCTTGCGGTCCTTGATCAACATGATGCTGTCCGGCAAGTCGCCGGCGCCAAGTGCTTCGAGCGCCGCGCGGCCCGCCTGCGACTGCAGTGACGCAAACCGGAATTGCGCCTTTGCGTCGCGCTTCAGGATGAACTGGACCGAGTTGTTGCACAGGTTGCAGTCGCCATCAAACAGGACCAGTGGATGTTCGCTTGCTGGGGACACGTCGTGCATAGCGTAGCCGCACGTGGTCCCGACGTCCGCACCCGTTGCTATGCTGTCGAACATGCCGCGATTCTCATTGTTGGTCCTGGCGCTCCTGCGCGTGGTCTTTGTCGGCGTCCCAGGTGACGCGATCACCGCGCAAGCGACCGACCGCACCGCGTCCTCAAGAATCGATCCGTCAGGCATTCGTGGCTCCTGTGTGCTGGGTGGCGGCGGCAAATTGCCCACCGTGATCTACGAGCAGTTCCTGCACTTGGCCGGCGGCAAAGACGCCCGCATCTTGATTGTGCCAACTGCCAGCCAACGGGCCGACACCGCGACGGGTCGTGAAGCAACTTTGCAGCGGTGGCAACAAGCCCACCCGGGCTACCACTTCGAAGTGCTGCATACGCGCGACCGGGCCGAGTCGGACAGCAACGCCGTTGCCAAGCAGATCCAAACCGCGACCGCCGTCTGGTTTGGTGGTGGCGCCCAGTCGCGATTGGCCGAAGCCTACGTCGGCACGCGCGTCGAACTCGAATTGCACGCGCTGCTGAAGCGTGGCGGCGTCATCGGCGGCTCTTCGGCAGGCACCGCGATCCAGACCCGCATCATGATCGCCGGCGGCAAGCAGCCACCAAGACTGAAAACCGGCTTCGACCTCGTGCCGTTCGCGATCGCTGACCAACATTTCACCCAACGCACGCGCCTGCCGCGTCTGCTACTAGCCCTTGAGATGTCACCGGGTCACTTCGGCATCGGCATCGACGAAGGCACTGCGATCATCGTCCAGCAACGATCGGTACGCGTGCTTGGCAAAGGCAAGGCACACTTCGTGCTACCAAAGGTTGGCTCACAACCACAACGCATCCACTCGCTGGCCGCGGGCGATCAAACCGACCTGCCGACCTGGCAGCGCGCCGCGCGCCAACGCGCTCTCGGTGCCTGGCCACCCGCCAAGCTGCCACCGCCCAGGGTCAAGAACGGCTCGCTGATCCTCGCCGGTGGCCACCACGTTCCGGATGCCGCCTTCGAACGCTTCGTGAGCCTGGCCGGCGGCGCGGCCACTGCGCGCATCGTGCTGATTCCCATCGCGACGCCATCGCTCGCCCGTCACAGCGACGTGGTGCAACGCAAGCTCAAGCAGCTTGGAGTCACCGACCTCAAGTTCTTGGCACCCGAACACCCAAGCGACGTCAACAAACGCCACACCGACATGCTCGAACAAGCCACCGGAGTCTGGTTCGGCGGCGGACGTTCGTGGCGCATCCTCGACACGCTCGAAGGAACCACCGTGCCAACCGCACTGCATCGCGTGCTCGAACGCGGCGGCGTCATTGGCGGCATGGCAAACATCCACAGCGACTTCCTACTACGCGGAAGCCCTCGATCGCCAAGCGAACTGCACTGCGAAGGCTACGACCACGGACTCGGCTTCCTTCCTGGCTGCGCCATCGACGACCAGTTCACCCCCCACCAAAACCTCGACGACCTGACGGCCCTGATCACCAAGCACCCGCAACTCCTTGGCATCGACCTCAACGATCACACGGCCGCCATCATCACCGGCACCACCCTCGAAGTTCTCGGCACCCAACAAGTCACCATCGTGCACCGGGTCCCCACCCAAGGCACCCCCCAAACCACCCCCCTAACACCCGGCACCAAGTGGCCCCTCAAAAACTAGTTCGTACTGTGGCAGGCACAGAAACAACATGTTCGCGCACCCCGGGGCCAGCCGCCTACTGAGCGACTGGCATGACCAACACCGGCGTCGATGCCCGGCGCACCACCTGCTCGGCGACGCTGCCCTGCAGCATGCGCAGGATGCCGCGGCGACCGTGCGTCGTCAGCACCAGGAACGGCGCGTGCAGGTCCTTGGCCCGCTCGATGATCGTGTCGACGGGATTGTGTGCGATCTGAGCTTCGACGTCGATCGGCGTGTGCGCATCGATCGCCAAGGCCATTTCGCGAAGCCGCTTGGTTCGGGCTTCGAGCGCTGGTTTTGGATCACTCGCTTCGGGAACGATCGGAACGTCTCCCTCGACCGGCAAGGTCAGTGGATCGGTCACAACGGATAGCAATCGCACGGGCAGGCCCAGCCGTTGCGCAAACGAGACCGCGGCCTGATGGGCGTCGATCGATGCGGGCGACAGATCGGTCGCGATGACCATCGGCCCCTCCACCTCTCCATCTGGCTTGGCATTCGCAAGCATGTGATCGGTCAACAACAACACTGGCTTGGTCGCGCGACGAACAACTTGTTCGGCGACGCTCCCGAGAACTGCCCGACTCAGCCCCGAACGACCATGCGTTGGCAGCACAATCAGATCCGCCTCCAGGCGATCTGCTGCGGCAAGGATCGCGTCCTTCGCGTCGGACACTTGCTCGACTATGGCATGCACTGGTCGATCTGCCACCAGCGTGCTGGCAGTTTCGGCCAGCGAACGCTGCGTATCTTCGAACGACTCGGCGGCATCGGCCGGCGACTCGGCAAGCGGCGCATTGATGACCAGCGAGACCTTCGGCACGGCATGGTAGAGGGTGATGCGGGCACCGAGCTTGTTGGCAAGCTTTGCGGCGAACGCAAGATGGTCCTGCGCACCGGGAGCACGATCGGTTGCGAGCAGGATGTGAGGATGTCCGGAGTTTGCGTGAGCGGCCATACACTCTAATTACGACCTGCAATGCCCCTGCAGCAGGGAGCATATAGGCGAAGGTCGCATGCAACTTGCGGCCGGCGCGTGCCGTGCATTGTGCGTATCCCGGTGCCACACACGCCCGTCGGGAAGGGGCGCGCCGCTGCTCCACGGGGACACCCCCCGCCAAACGCCTGCTGCAACTGCGCACCCTCACCCAGTCATTCGTCGCGCTGTGCGTCGTTACCCCAATAGAAGGACGCAACAACATGATTCATGAACTCAGCGGTGATCTCCTGTTCAGCAAGGCCGATGTAATTGCACACGGCGTTGCTCCGAATGACGACTTCAAGAGCGGTCTCGCGCTGGCACTGCGCCAGCGATTCCCCGCGATGTACAAAGACTTCCGACACTACTGCAAACAACAGCACCCGAAGACCGGCACGCTCTGGCTCTGGCAGGGCCTCGATCAAGACAACCGCCATGTCCGCATCGCGAGCCTGTTCACGCAAGATGCCCCAAACCATGCGGGCGGCCATCCAGGCAAAGCCCACACCGAGCATGTCAACCACTCCTTGCATGAGCTCAAGAAGCTGATCCTGCAGGAGGGCTACAAGAGCGTCGCCCTGCCGCGATTGGCAACTGGCGTCGGCGGCCTCGATTGGCCACACGTCGAGCCACTGATCAGAAGTCAACTCAGCGAACTGAACACGCAGGTCGGCATCTACAGCGACTACAAGCCCGGTGTCGAGGCTGCCGAACCGTTCGGCGAGAGTTCCGCGAGCTGAGGCAACGCCATCAGTCCTGGCGCACTCATAACGCGCCAGTCACCACTCGCAGCGTCACGCCACCGACGCACCACTTCTCCACGTTCTCAGGTCTCTTTTCATGCTGCGCTCAACTCTGTTGGCAGGAACTTCGGCGCTCGCCCTGGTTGCCTGCGCCGTCGACGAAGCCCCACAACCCGCCGTCACCATCGACCGTGGCGGCGAACTGTTCGCGCGACACTGCGCGGTATGCCATGGCGCAACCGGTAAAGCAGATACGCCGATCGCCCACATGCTGCTGCCGCGTCCCAATGCGTTCGGCAACGGCTTGTTCAAGCTAGTCAGCACCTCAAACGGCGCGCCCACAACCGACGACTTGGTTGCGACGCTGCGTCGCGGCATGCCAGGCTCGAGCATGATGTCCTACGGCTGGATGCCGGACGAAGACTTGCAAGCCCTTGCCGTTGAAGTGCAAAAACTGACGCACCAGGGCCGCGCCGAACAGATCCTCGCCACCGCACAGATCACCCGCGAGCCGATGACGGCCGAGCAAGCGATGGTCGTCGCCGAACGACAACTTCTGCCAGACGCGACCGTGATCGCAGACTTCGAATCTCAGGCGACCCCGGTTGCGCTCGCCGAAGGGGAGCAGCTGTACCAACGCCATTGCGCTGGCTGCCACGGCGCCGACGGCCGCGGCCTTGCTGCCACCAAAACGTGGTCAACCGTCGGCTCCTCGCTGCAACCACGCGACTTCACGGCCGGGTATCTGCGCGGTGGCGCGAGCAATCGCGAACTAGCCTATCGCATTCGCGCCGGTATGCCCGCCGCCCACATGCCGCCGGTCACCCTTGCGGATCCTGAAACCCACGCGCTAGTTGCCTACGTTCGCACACTGATTCCGGACGACGCCATCGATCACCACGTGCAGTGGCGGCGAAATCTGCACATCGAGTCCGGGCCTGCACTGCCAGAACTCGACCAGGTCGCGTTCGACGGCATTGACGCGGTGCGACTGCCACTGGTGCCGTTGCGCTGGCGCGCCGACGCTGTCGAGGAAGTCTGGCTGCGCATCCGACATGACCGCGACGATTTGGTGATGCAACTCGAATGGGCTGACCCGACACGTGACGATCGCGTGCATCCCAGCCAGGTGCTCGGTGACGGCGTCGCGATTCAGTTTGCCACCACAACCGACACCCCGTTGTTCGCTATGGGCAGCGAAAACGCCCCCGTCAACGTCTGGCGCTGGCACGCGTTCGACCCCAAGGAAACCGCCGGCATGGTCGACCTGATGGCCAACCCCTTGCATCGCGGACTTGACCTGTCGAACCCAGTGCAGCCAACGCCGCGCAGCGAGTCGATTCAACTCGTCGGCCCGTCCTCGGTCGGCCGAGCAACTGCGAATGGCCTGCCCCTGAGTGTGCGCACATCTTGGCGCGATGGACGATGGCGCGTGACGTTCCACCGCCCGCTGTCGCCACGCGGCCGTGAAGTGGATCTGACCGGCTCGCGCCCGGTGCTGTTCGCGATTGCGATTTGGGATGGCAGCAAGGACCGCGGCCCTGGCTCCAAGTCGATCACGACGTGGCATCAGTTGGTGCTTGAGTATTAGCTGGCGCACCTCGTTTTGTGGGCGGCGTCGCGAGCTGCCGCAAGGAGCCGTTTGCGTTGCCGGCGCCGACGGAACAGGGCTTGCTTAGAGCACCCATATGACGAACTCGCTCCCCGGCCTTCTCGCCCGTATTGGCTTGCTGCTGACGTGCGCTGCGTCGGCGTATTCACAAACGATCTGGATCCTCGATAAGGCGGCCGGTCCCGGGCACGATTTCACGACCTTCCAAGCCGCAGTTGCCGCGGCGACGACCGGCGACACGATCCTCGTTCGGGCTGGTGCCTATACCGAAACGGCAGTGAGCACCGACCAAGGCATCTCGATCGTTGGGCTCGGCGGCGTCTCACTGTCGTTCAACAGCCTGGGCACCGGTGGCCTGACCGTGCATGACCTTCCCGAGGATACTGCGTTCGCGCTTCGCGGCATGCGCCTCAGCCACCTGTTTGGGCCGGCGGTTCGAACCGTGGATTGTCGGGGACTTGTGGTCTTTGATGATCTGGAAGGCACCCTTGGCGGCCTCGGCATTCCGGAAGGTCTGGGTTTCAGCATTGAGAACTGCCAGCAGGCCCACCTGCATGGCGTGTTTGTCCGAGGCGGTTCCCGCGTGACGTTTACCGATTCGTCGGGCGTCGTCACCTACTCGGCGCTCGAAGGCCAGATCAGCGCATCGCTCGCGATAGACAACTCCGATGTATTGCTGGATCACTGCACGATCAGCAGCGAGCCCTACCCGTTCCAGTTTATCGGGCCAGTAATGACAGATGGCGGCCGACTCACGGTGACCAGGTCTTCGATCCAATCGATCATGGGCGCACTTCAGACTCATCCGGCGATCACGTCGAACAACGGCACGGTGATTCGGGTGGATCCCACCGCATCGATCACCGCGCCCACAGGCCCCCCGATCGGCGGTTCCTTCGTACAACAGAATACCGAACTCGTATCGCTAGCTCAGACCACGGCAGGTGGCGTCACAACACTGGACCTACAAGGGCGCAGCGGCGCCGTGTTCGCAACGGTCGCAAGCTTCGCCACGGCGGTAACGCGACTACCGTGGGGAGACGTCTGGGTGAACCTCGATTCCCAGAAGCAGTTGGTTCTCGACGTCGGTGTGCTTAGCCAACGCCAGCATCTACGCACGATCCCATCAGCCGCACTGCCAGCAGGCCTCGTGCTGGTCGTGCAGTCGGCGATCCTCGACGGCCACCTCAACATTTCGAACGCAGTCGGCTTGGTCACGAACTGACAGCGCCGCAACGAATTGACCAACGCGTGCCCAGGTCGCGTTGCCGACGACTCCACGCTGCATGCGGCCCGCACACCTTCGGTGCCCTGCTCCGGCCATCCAAGGCCGAACTTCCGTTAGCCCCAGTAGCGGGCAGCAGGCTTTCTACGGCGGCCGCGACCGGGTAACAGAGCAGCATGCTGCGCCCCGTCCTTGCGTCGTTTCTCGTGCTGGTAGGCCTCGCGGCGTGCCAAACATCTGCATCGGTCGCAGATAACCCATCCGATACAAGAAGCCCGTCTATAGCAGGTGGAACATCGCACACGCTCGTGATCTTGCGAACCGGGCCGCGCACCGAGCCGCTGAGCAAAGAAGAGAGCAGCCGATACTTCTCAGGGCACTTTGCCAACATGACGCGCCTCGCCAACGAGGGCGACCTGTTGTTGGCGGGCCCCTATGGCGGCAACAAGTCTGCCGACGATCTGCGGGGCATCTTTGTGCTCGACACGGCGGATCGGGAGCGCGCGCTCGAACTTGCCAACAC
Organism: uncultured bacterium; assembly: GCA_963974725.1. Lineage (GTDB taxonomy): Bacteria > Planctomycetota > UBA1135 > UBA1135 > UBA2386. The sequence goes on from CAXBFC010000333.1 coordinate 8,889, forward strand.
CGACCCGTGTTACCAAGCCGGCATCTTCAAGTTCGAGTTCCACACGATGCGCACGCACTTCCCCCTAGACCAAAGCCAAGCCGCCGAACGCGCGCGCCTCGATGCCGCAAAACGCGCAGGCAAAGAAACGCCGCCGGGCTTCGGATGCCGCGGCTACGTCATGGTGACAGTCGCCGACCACAACCGGGCAACGGCGCTAGCGTCGCACGATTCGGTCTATCTCTATGCAACTCTGGACGACGGCCGCGCACTGGCGTTCGTCGACTGCACGAATCAACAGCAAGCAGAGCAACTGCTGGCGCCGCTACGTGAGCAACTTGGCGAACTCACTATCGACGAGTGGTTCGGAACAGACCTGCTCGCCCGGTGCGTGTCAACGTGAATGAGACACATTGAAAACGAGATCAATGAGTAACGAG
>CAXBFC010000334.1:0-9306 GCA_963974725.1 uncultured bacterium
CGATATCATGGTCTCCTTCCGGACCTACCCACATATCGACATGCGCGAAACCGGGCGACGGGCCGGCGACATCTTGCATCGAACGATGGCAGGCGAAATCCGACCGAGCACGATCCGGGTCGGGCCACCGATGCTCGAGGAAACAAACGGCGGACGCACCGATGCCGGCCCGATGATCGCGCGCCTGGCGGCGGCGGCGGACTTCGAAACGCAAGCCGATGTGTTTGCCGTCAGCATCAACGCGGGGTTCGCCAGCACCGACATCCGCGAGGTCGGCCCAACCGTGCTGGTCACCGGTCAGGGTGACCAAGACCAGCACATCGCATTCGCCAACACGCTGGCCGACGACATCTGGACCAAGCGCGACGAGGTGATGAATGAGTACCTCACCGTCGAGGCCGCGGCCGCAATCGCCGCGGACTTCGATGCGCAAAGCGGTCCACTCGTGATCGCGGACTATGCCGACAACCCCGGCGCGGGCGGCTACGGCGACTCCACCGCACTGCTGGGCGCCCTGATCGACGCCGGTGTGCGCAACGCCTGTTTCGGCCCCATGGTCGACGGCGAGGCCGCGCAGCAACTTCACCGCTGCAAGGTCGGCGAGCGCGTTGCGATTGCACTCGGCGGCAAGACCGATGCCGCGTTCGGGGGTGGCCCGCTACAACTCGAAGGCGAATTGCTCTTGATCAGTGACGGCCGCTTCGTCGGGAGTGGCCCGATCCTTGGCGGGCTAGCCCGCTCCTTTGGTCCGACCGCAGTCCTGCGCGTGCATGGCATCGACATTCTGATCGTCACGATTGCCAAGCAGATGCTCGACCTGCAGCAGTTCCAAGCGTTCGGTATCGAGCCCGAACGCAAGGGCATCGTCGCACTCAAGTCGATGCAGCACTTTCGCGCGGTGTACGAACCGATCGCCGCGAAGGTCATCGTCTGCGACAGCGGGGCTCTCTGCACCACGCACTATGAGCGCCTGCCGTATCGCAACGTACGGCGGCCCATCTTCCCGCTCGACCGCGACACAACTTGGCCGGAATCAGATCGCGAGCGGTAGCTGCATCACTCCGGCTCAGTGACGGCACCGCGCCCCCAAACGGGTTGGACCCAGGCGCGGGCTAAGTCGCGGGCTCAGCCGCGTCGCAGCGAGCGACCCAATCGACGCAGTTCGGGGCTATCGACCCCACCCGTAATCGCCCGAGCAACCACCTTCCGCGCATCACCCTTGCGCGACAGATCGCGCAAGTAGCGAGCCTTCGCTTCGTGCAGGCGGGCTTCGTTCATGCGCTGCGGCAAGGCGCGATCCACCAGTTCGAGGGCGCGCTTGGCGTTTTGGCGGCGAGCAAACAGCTCGGCCATCTCGAACAGAATGTCCGGCTGGTGCGGCGACACTTCAAGCGCGGCGGCGAGCAAGTCGAGCGCCTCTTCGTTGCAGGACATGCGGCGCTTGACGATCCCGGAGTAGTAGAGCGCCGGCCAGAACTCAGGCTGCAAGTGCAACCACAGCTGGAACTCGGCCAGCGCCAGCTTCGGATTGCGGCCGCGCAAACTGCGCTCGGTTGCCTTGGCAAAGCGCGCTTCGAAGTCCGCGACATCGATCTGCAGCATGGCGCGCACGGCGCGGTCTCGAGCGGACAGGTCCATCAACGAGCGCATGCCCGCCACCAGCTCAACGCGTGCTTCGCGGCGTTTGCCGCACGAGAACAAGCACAACCCGAGGGCGACACGGTCTTCGCCTGAGAACATCGAACGCAACGACAACAACGTCTCCGCGAATTCCGGCGGTGCTTGCCGCTCGACCAGATGCGCCTGCAGGCATTCAAGCAGAACGCCCGCACCGCGACCGACATCAACCCATTCTGCGGCGCGCAACGTGCGTTCCCGCAAGCGGCGCAGACCACGCTCGAAGAAGTTCCAGGCATCGTCCTGGCGGCCTTCGGCAAAACTCAGCTGCGCAAGGTGCGAGAAGAAGTCCGGATGACCATCAATCGACAATCCCTTCTCCCACAAGTCGCGGGCTGCCGTTGGATCGCCGCTTCGCGCCTTGATAATGCCGAGGTGTTCGAGGCCTTGCCACGGCGGTGGATCGAGGTGGGTCGCGTGCTCAAGCCAGGCGAAGGCACGCGCGTCGTCGCCCAGTTCGGACAGGTGTTCGGCAACTGCGACACAGGCTTCACCATCGAACGGTTGCGCCGAGTAACAACGATCGAGGAACGTGCGCACCGTTTCGCGATCGAGTCGTGCGCCGTGCAACGCGACAACCATCGTCGCATTGGCAACGCGCAAGGCGAACCCAAACGAAGGATCGAGCACGAGCGCATCGGCGAACGGCTGGATCAATGACGCGCGATCCGCGGGCAACGCGATCTCGAGGTCGCCACTGAGCAGCATCGCGTTGTCGAGGCCACGCAAGAAGTGGCGGAACGCGCGACCATCCGTGGTCATCAAGCCAGTTGGCGGCTCATGGAACGGTATCGCCAACGAACGCGCCAGGCGGCGCGAGAGCTTCAACAACCCAGTGACGGGGTCCTGCAGCGACAGCACCAAGCCCATCTTCTCGGTCACATAGTCGCCATCGTCGTCGTCGCGGAAGACGTGGAACTCAAGGTTGAGCCCGCCTTCGGTCGGCGAGATTTGGCCACTGACAACCGCGTGCACATTGACTTCGCTCGGCATCAAGTCGAACGCATCTTCGTGGTCGGGTGGCGTATCGAGTTGCACCCACGTCACCGGCCCGGAGTCCGCCGCCGTTTGCAGTTCGAGCATCGCCGTCGGCCCAGCTCGCCCCTGGTTGAGAACCTGATGCACGAAGTCGGGGATGCGGCGCGCGAGCACTCCCGCATCGAGCGTGCCCCATCCGTCGCCAGGCTCCGCCGCCAGCGGCAAGAACATGACATCGGGGTCGCCAAACTCGTCGCGCGTATCGCGTTTGTTGTTCATCAAGTTTTGATCAGCCCGGCGGCCAAGCCAAGTTGCGACCAGCAAGCACATGCACGTGCAGATGGAACACCGTCTGCCCCGCACCTGCCCCGTTGTTGATCACGATTCGCGACCCGTCTTCGTCAACTCCCAGTTGCTTCGCGACGTTGGCGGCCGTCACGAGAAGATGTCCGAGCAAGCTCTCATCTGCCGGCGTCGCGTCACTCAACGTCGCGATCTCCCGCTTGGGAATCACCAAGAAGTGCGTCGGAGCCTGAGGCGTGACATCGTGAAACGCCATGCAGTGTTCGTCATCGTGAAGGACCTTCGCTGGGATTTCCCCACGAAGGATGCGAGCGAAGACGTTCGTCGGATCGTATGTCAACGGGTGCTTATGCGGCGTCGCGACCTGCGCAACACCGACAACGTGGACAGTAAGCCCCTGCACCTGCCCGGCTCAAGCCCTGGTCGACGAAGAAAGTGCGCGGGTTACCCCCAGCGACATCTGGGCGAACGGCCTCAGGTTGGCTACTTTCCAGACGTCAATGCGCAGGAAACCGTTCGCAATCGCAATCGCCGGTGGCTCCGGCAGTGGTAAGACGTCCCTGACACGGGCGCTTGTGGCGGAATTGGGGGCCCAACGGTGCTGCGTGCTGGACCACGATTCGTACTACAAAGATCTTAGCGATCAGCCTTTGCCGATCCGGGCGGCGACCAATTTCGATCATCCGAACAGTCTGGATAACGTGCTGGTCGCCGAACACATCCGCCAGCTGATGCGCGGCCAGCCGGTGGAACGGCCCCACTACGACTTCGCGACGCACACGCGACGGGCAGAGACCCAGGCCGTGGCCGCTCGACCGATCATCATCTGCGAGGGCATCCTGCTGCTGGCCGTGCCCGAGTTGCGGCGTTCGTTCGACCTTCGCCTATACATCGAGACCCCCGCCGACGTGCGCGCGCTGCGCCGTGTGCAACGCGATATCGACGAACGAGGCCGGACGCTGCAATCGGTGATCAAGCAGTACTTTGACACCGTTCGCCCGATGCACGAACAGTTCGTCGAGCCGGCCCGCCGGAGTGCCGACGCGGTGCTCGATTGGCGTCAGAGTTCAACCCAACAGGCGAAGACCGTGCTGCAGAAGATGACCGAGCGACTCGACGACAAGCCGTTGACCGTGAGCGGCTGAGGGTCGGCCCGGGGCCCGGCGGAGCTGTCCGGTTCGCCCGGATGCCCGGTAACATCTGCGCGGATCCGCTCATCGAGTTACGAGCAGCTTCGGCCATGCTATCCGGCTGCACACGATTCTGACCCAAAGGAGAGCCCGCCGTGCGTACCGTCCGCAGCCTCGCATTACTTCTCGCCGCCACCACCACCGCGACCGTCCATGCCCAAGACATGATCGGCGTGAGTTGGTCGGGGGCGATCTTCGCTGTCGACTCCGTCACCGGCGAAAGCTCGCTCGCGGCCCCCGGACTGTTCGGCCAGCACTGCCTGACGCGTGATGACCAAGGCAACCTGTGGACGATCAGCCGCACGTTCCTCGGCACGCCTACCTACCACCTGACCCGCCTCAATCCGAGTTCGCTCAATCTGCAAGCCATCACCACGTGCAACGATGTGCGGTCCATGGCCCCCGCCGGCAACGGCGAACTGTATGCAATCGAGCACCAAGCGAGCGCCGACTTGCTGGTTCGGCTCAACACGACGACTGGCGCGCGCACGTTGATCGGCACTACCGGCGAGACCATCAACGGCATGGTCATGCATCAAGGCTTGCTCTACGCCTACAGCGCAACCGAGGGCCTTGGCACCCTCAACACCACGACAGGCGCGTTCACCGATGCGGGGCCGTTTGGACCAAACACCACCGTCAAGTGGCTGGCCGAACGACCGGACGGGCAACTGATCGGGGGTGGCTACGGCTTCTACACGATCGATGTGCAAACCGGCGCGACGACCAACTACTCGCAAGGAAACCCGAACGCCAACCTCGCCGGCGTGCAGCCAAGTGGCATGGCATTGCCGTTCGGTAGTGGCTGCTACGGCGTCGAACTGACCGCCAACGGCTCGCTAAAATCCGGCAGCATCTTGACGACCCATTCGACTGGCTACCCACCAACCGGCGCGGTCGTCGGCATGGCCGGCGCCCTGATCGTCGGCACCAGCAACACGATCTTCCAAACCGTTTCGCTGCCGCTCAACCTCGACCCGTTCCTCGGAACATCCGGTTGTTCGCTCTACGTCAGCCCCGACGTCTCCGAACTAAACTTCACCACCGGCGGCATCGCCCCAAGCCTGTTCTTCCCAATCCCACTACCACCAGCGACCGCCTACCAAACCTTCTACCTGCAACACGCCGCCTTCGACTTCAGCAACAACACCTACTGGAGCAACGCCATCAAACTGCACATCGGCTCCTAACCCCCAAAACCGGTGGTTCGAACCGGGTACCGCACACAGAATCTGCGTACCGTACCCGGTTCAAACCACCGATTGGCGAAGGTGTTAGTACCGTGCCTGGCACAGTACTAACGGACTCTTAGGCCGGCGGGCATCAGGGCGTAGATCTTGGTCTTGCCGTCGCCGAGGAGGGCTTCTTGGAGCATGCCTAGGACTTCGCTGAAGCGGCCGCATTGGGCGAGCATGGCTTGTAGCACGGCGCGGTTGGGGGCGGCTTGGATGTGCGCGTCGAAGAGCGAACTGAATAGGGAGTCGGCGAAGTTGCCGGGCTCTGGGACGTGACGCACTTCTAGGTCGCCTTCGATGTTGGCGCGCTCGCGAACGATCGCAATGGCGTCTTCGATGCCACCAATCTTGTCGACAAGGCCGTTCTCGAGCGCTTGCTGGCCAGACCAGACGCGGCCACCGGCGATCGCGTTGACTTGCTCCGAGGTCTTGCTGCGCGAGGTCGCGACGATCTCCAGGAAGAGGTCGTAGATCTCGTCGACGCCGGCTTGGATGCGGGCGCGGGCCTTGGGACTCCAGGGCCGATCCATCGCGTCCATCATCGGACCTTCATCAATGCGCACGATCTCGGTGTGCACGCCGAGACGACGCATCAGGGCGCCGGGCTGGAAGCGCATGCCGAAGACTCCAATCGAACCGGTGATCGTGCCCGCTTCGGCAAGAATCGGTTCGCCAATCGCGGTGATCCAGTAGCCGCCGGAGGCCGCCAATTCCCCCATCGAGAACACCACCGGCTTCTTCTTGGCAAGGCGCTGAATCGCCTGACGGATGGCTTCGCTGGCCGTTGCCGAACCACCAGGTGAGTTGATGCGAATGACCACGCCCTTGACGAGGTCGTTGTCCGCCAACTTGTCGAGACGCTTGACCGACGGGCCACTGACCATGCTGCCGGCCGATGCCGTGCTGCCGTCAACGATCTGACCGGCAAGGTGCATGACGACGATCTCGGGATCCTCGATCTCCTCTTCCTTCTTGGAACGCATCATCTCGCCGATCAACGACATCAGGTCGCGGCGCTTTTTCTTCTTCTTCGGCGCGACGTCCTTCAGCTCGTAGTCGGAATCGCCGCGCGCCAACGTCAAGGCACGCTTGGCGCCGGTCCACGGCACAAGGCGATCGACGAGCCCTTCGAGCAACGCCTGCTTGGCGGTGAACGTGCGGGTTTCCTGCAGCTCGCGCACCTTGCTGATCGACAGTTTGCGACCGCTGGCAATGCGACGAACGATGTCTTGATTCATCGACGTCAACATCGCCTGGTAGTGTTCACGTAAGTGGCTCGACATCGTCGGCAGCATGTAGGGCTCAACCGCGCCCTTGAACTCGCCGACGCGAGTCACTTCCACCTGCACACCAAGCAAGTCGAGCGCATCCTTGAAGTGCATGACGTTCATCGCCGGCGAACGCAAATCGACGCCGCCCATGTCGGCCAGCAAGATCCGGTCGCACTGCGCCGCAATCTGGTAGTTGCCGATGCCGGCGTGCTCGAGGTAGCACGTGATGTGCTTACCGGCCTTGCGAACGCGCGTGATGGCCCGCTCCAATTCGCGTTGCTGCGCGAGATTCATGCCAACGCCCGCCGACAGATCGAGCAGCACGCTGGCGCCAGGCGCGGCCGCCAACTCGTCCACCATCTCTAGAAACTGGAAGAACGACTTCGGGGCGCCACCGCCACCGGTCAGCAGGCTCATGGGATCAAAACTCGACTCAGCCAGATCCGCATAGGCACCTGCCGGACGCAAGAACGCGACCTTCTCAGGTTCCGCCTTCTCGACCGCCGTTTCGGTGGCGGCAGCAGCAGTGTCCTGGGCCGTAGCGAGCGGCGCGCAGAGCGAGGAAACGAGCAGGGGGATAGTACGAAGCAGTTGGATACGCATGGGAGATGGTGGGCTGTATTTCCGACAGCGCGCCAACGTAGCCGGCCGACGCTGCAGCCTGTCACTCCCGCAGCGACTGATCTCGCAGATTACGCGGCCAACCGCATCCGCTGCGCCGAAGCCCCGCGATGATTGACTGCCCCTCCACGCGTAAACCCCTGCTGCGCAAGCAACGACAAAGCGACGCGGAGGGCCGGCTCACACCCACACGACAGCGCCAGAAGCTACTCGCCGATCGGCCGCGTATTGTTGCGATCCTGACGCTCGATCACCAGCGTTGCCGAGCGCGGCCGGCCATGCTCGTTGTTCGGCCAGGTGCTCAGCGGGTTGTCCGGATCGCTTGGCGTGTCGTCGGGCCGCTCTCCAGGATGCTGGATGTTGACGAACATCGTGCGACCATCCGGCGTCTGGGTAATGCCGGAAACTTCGCAGCCACGTGGCCCGGTCAGAAAGCGGCGCACTTCCTTGGTATCGGGATCGACGGCCATCATCTGGTTGTTGCCCATGCCGCTATAGGGACCTTCGTTGATCGTCGACGACGACACGTCGGTCTGCACCCACAGGACACCACGGCCATCGAGGAAGACGCCGTCCGGCGAACCAAAGTCGTGTCGTGGTTCGACCACCGCCACATCGCCGCGATGCTCAATCTCGGGATGCGTCTGGTTGCCGCCCTTCAAGAAGACATCCCAGGTAAACGTGCGACTGGTAGAGTCGCCCAAGTCTTCCTTCCAGCGAAGAATGTGCCCCCAGATGTTGTTGGCGCGTGGATTCGCTGGATGCTCGTCCTCGGTTCGCCGCTTGTTGTTGTTGCTGAGGCTGCAGTAAATGTAATCCACCTTGTCGCCAACGCCTTGATGCGGCGGCACGGCAATCCACTCGGGACGATCCATCTTGGTCGCCCCAACCAAGTCGGCAGCGACGCGCGCGTAAATGGCAATGGCGCCTTGGTCGTCACCAAAATGCTCACGCAGAACGGGTAGCTCCGTCGTCAAAGGCACCCACTGCCCACGGCCAACACCGGACGGCTGCAGCGCGGCATCAAACTTCGCAACGTGCAACGTGCCTTCGTCCAGCAAACCCCAGTTGGCCTCCGGATCGTCGGGGTTCCAGCGGTTCTTGGAAACGAACTTGTAGATGTATTGGAAGCGCTCGTCGTCGCCCATGTAGACGACCACGCGGCCATCCTTGGCAATCACGACACCCGCGTTCTCGTGACGGAAGCGACCGAGCGCCGTGCGCTTTACCGCCCGCTTGTCGGGGTTACGCGGATCGATCTCCACTACCCAGCCAAAGCGATTGAAGTGATTGCGCGCATCTTGGCGGTCGGCATCAAAGCGCTTGTCATGCTGATCCCATCCATAACGCGTGTGCCAATCGTCCGGGATGCCATAGGGGTTGGGAATGCCATACGCCTTCTCGCCGTCGGACAGGTCTGATTCGGAGCGCTTGAAGAAGTCCTGGATGTTCTCTTCGCACGTCAGGTAAGTGCCCCACGGCGTCCACCCGCTGGAGCAGTTGGCAAGCGTGCCGTGCGTCGCCGTGCCTTCGTGCTCTTGCTTGCAGAACAAGTCGCCCGGCGTCCGCATCATCTTGTGGCCCTTCGCCGGGCCACCGATGTCAATCAGCGTGTTGCCATCTACCTTGAAGCCGCCTTGACGCCGCCAGACATGATGTTCATCACGCCGGATGTTGACCACCGACACCCCAACCGCAGCCTGCGCCTTCTCCGTCAATTCCTTGGAGTGCTGCGCGATGCCCTTCTCGTAGAGCAAGCCAAGGTCGACGTATTCATGATTGACCGCCAGCTGGCCGGAATCGGAGCGCGGCCGGCCGTCGTCGCTCTTGTCGGCGAAAAAGACCATGCCGTCGTGATGCATGCCCGCCTGCAATCGCTGCTGCGCTGCCGTGTTGTTGGGATGCCAAGCCGGCCCACCCTCCGCGAGCGGATCGCCCCACGCCATGAACACCTTTGCCTGGTAGCCCGGCGCAACGTGCACGGCATCGTCGGCTGACGACGGCAACGGATCAAAGCCCGGCAACCCCTTC